>NZ_OY781091.1:2400000-2747500 GCF_963676275.1 uncultured Cohaesibacter sp.
GTCGTATCCAAACTGGCAACAATGTATATCGAGATCGTGCGCAACATTCCCTTGTTGCTGCAATTGTTCTTCTGGTATTTTGCTGTGTTGCGCAACTTGCCCAACCCGAAGCAATCAGGCTCTCTGTTTGACATCTTCTTCCTGAACAATCGCGGTCTCTTTATGCCAAGACCCATTTTCGAAGAAGGGTCTTCCCTGATTTTCACCGCTCTTTTCATCGCGATCATCGCGGCCATTGGCATCAGCATCTGGGCCAAGAAACGGCAGATGGCAACGGGACAGCGCTTTCCTTCCTTCTGGGCCGGACTGGGCCTCATCATTCTTCTGCCGGTCCTTGCCTATTTCATTTCCGGCATGCCGATCAGCTATGAATATGCTGAATTGAAGGGCTTCAACTATAAAGGCGGAATGAAGGTTATTCCCGAATTTGTCGGCCTCACCCTTGCACTGACCATCTATACCGGCGCCTTCATCGCCGAGATCGTGCGTGCGGGTATCCTCGCCGTCAATCACGGCCAGACTGAAGCCGCCCACGCTCTTGGGCTGCGCAATGGTCCGACCCTGCGTCTGGTCATCATCCCGCAAGCCATGCGGGTGATCATTCCGCCGCTGACCAGCCAGTATCTGAACCTGACGAAAAACTCCTCTCTGGCTGTGGCCATCGCCTATCCGGACATTGTCTCGGTCGGCGGCACAGTGCTGAACCAGACGGGGCAGGCTATCGAAGTGATTGCGATCTGGATGATTGTCTATCTCAGTATCTCGCTGCTCACCTCGATCCTCATGAACTGGTATAACCGGTCCATCGCGCTGGTTGAGAGATAGGAGAATAAAAATGTCAAAAACCGATTTCTCCTATGTTCGCAAAGAGATGGTCAGCCAACGCCCAGCGCCCGTGTCATCACAGGGGCCGCTCTATTGGCTGCACCAGAATCTTTTGTCGTCCATTCCAAACGCATTACTGACGCTGCTCGGCCTCTACATCATCTACATGATCCTCGAAGCGGTCATTCCCTTCGCCTTTCTGCATGCCATCTGGGAAGGGCAGGACCGCGAGGCCTGCGTAGCCGCCGCCGGGGCAGCGCACGGCGCCTGCTGGGCCTATGTAAAGGCCTATTTCCCGCAGTTCGTCTATGGCCGCTATCCGGTTGATGAAATCTGGCGAGTCAATATCGTCTTCATCGTCGGTGCTCTTGGGCTTATTCCGGCCCTGATCCCGGCCATTCCCTTCAAGCGGGAAAATGTGCTCTTCATGTTGATTGTTTTCCCAGTGATGACGTTTGTCCTGCTCTCGGGTGGCAATCTTGCATTTGAAGATCACATCCTTGCTTTCGTAATCATCTTTGCAATCGCCATGGGGCTGGCCGCGCTCATAACCTATGCGACACAGGGCAACATGAAGCCTGTCCTGTTGACCGTCGGGGCAATTGGCGTCGCAATCGCCATCGTCTATGCCATCATGTCGATTGACTTTGGTCTTCAGCCTGTCGAAACGGCCAACTGGGGTGGATTCCTTGTAACGCTGGTGATCGCGATCACCGGTATTGTTGCCTCGCTTCCCCTTGGCATCATCCTTGCGCTTGGGCGTCGCTCCAAGATGCCGGTGATCCGTCTGGTTTCGATCATCTTCATCGAATTCTGGCGCGGCGTACCGCTGATCACAGTGCTCTTCATGTCCTCCGTCGTGCTGCCGCTCTTCCTTCCCGAAGGCGTCAATTTTGACAAGCTGCTGCGCGCCCTGATCGGTGTTGCACTTTTCTCGGCAGCCTATATGGCCGAAGTTGTCCGCGGTGGGTTGCAAGCGATCCCGAAAGGACAGTATGAAGGGGCAGACGCACTTGGTCTGACTTTCTGGCAGTCAACGGCACTGATCATCATGCCGCAGGCTCTCAAGCTCGTCATTCCGGGTATCGTGAACACCTTTATCGGGCTATTCAAGGATACAACGCTGGTTCTGATCATTGGTCTTTTTGATCTTCTGGGGCAGGTACAGTCCTCCTTTACGGATCCCACATGGTCGACACCGGTTACATCACATACGGGCTATCTGTTCGCAGCCTTGGTCTACTGGATCTTCTGCTTCGGCATGTCCCGCTATTCAATTTTCATGGAAAACCGGCTGCACACCGGTCATAAACGATAAGCAGTCAGGAGCAAAAAAATGAGTGACAACGCAGTGGAAACTTCTCCGGCCGAAGTCAAGAAAATGCATATCTCCGAGACCGACGTCGCCATCGAAATCGACGGCATGAACAAATGGTACGGCGACTTCCATGTACTCAGAGACATCAACCTGAAAGTCATGCGCGGCGAACGCATCGTTATCGCGGGGCCTTCCGGTTCGGGCAAATCCACCATGATTCGCTGTATCAACCGTCTGGAAGAACATCAGGAAGGCAAGATCGTTGTCGATGGCATCGAGCTGACCAATGACCTGAAAAAGATTGACGAAATCCGCCGCGAAGTTGGCATGGTATTTCAGCATTTCAATCTTTTCCCGCATCTGACGATCATGGAAAATCTGACGCTCGCACCGATCTGGGTTCGTAACATGCCCAAAAAAGAAGCCGAAGAGATCGCCATGCATTATCTGGAAAGGGTCAAGATTCCGGAGCAGGCGCTCAAATATCCCGGCCAGCTTTCCGGTGGTCAGCAGCAGCGCGTGGCAATCGCCCGCTCACTCTGCATGAATCCGCGCATCATGCTGTTCGATGAGCCGACATCGGCTCTCGACCCGGAAATGATCAAGGAAGTGCTCGATGTGATGGTATCCCTTGCTGAAGAGGGCATGACCATGCTTTGCGTGACCCACGAAATGGGCTTTGCCCGTCAGGTCGCAAACCGCGTGATCTTCATGGATGCCGGGCAGATCGTGGAACAGAATGAGCCTGAGGAATTCTTCACCAATCCTCAGCATGAACGCACAAAGCTGTTCCTCAGCCAGATCCTGCACTAGGCAACACGGATATCATAAAAAAGCAGAGCCCGGACAGATTGTCCGGGCTCTTTTTCAGGTCAGATGAGCCATAAGGCCCTTTCGCACATCATGCGATCTTAGAAGTGATAGGACAGGCCAACTTTGGCAACAGCGCCATCAACATCTGTTTTCGTGCGCGAGGAGCCGAAATTGTAGGTCTTGTCATTGGACCAGCGATAGCCGGCTTCAGCACGTACGGAAACATTCTGGGCGACCATGGCTTCAACACCACCGGTCAGGCCGACGAAGGTGTGAGTCTTGTCGTCGTCCACGTTATTGGAGCGATCGGTCATTTGACCATCCTGCATACCAACGCCTACAGCAGCGTAAGGCAGGAAGGTGCCCATATTGTAGCCAACACGAGCGCGCGCTTCGGTGTCCCAGTTGCTTTCGAAACGGGAAGTAGCGCTTTTGTCATCAATGTCGTTGTAATTGACAGAAAATTCCGGACCGAAGACGAAATTCTCATAGGTGAAATTGTAACCGGCATGGGCTCCGAGAGAGAAGCCATCGCCATCTACTGAAGATGCGCCACCACGGGACTGGGTGTCACTCCAAATCCAGCCAGTTGAAACACCGGCATAAGCACCCTGCCAAGGGTTGCCTGTCATGACTTCAGCCGGAGCAGGAGGCGCCGTATAGATTTCCGATTGAGGCAGATCGGCAGCCATAGTGGCACCGGTTGCAGCCATCAACATTACCGCACTTGAAATAATAACTCTTTTCATTTTAATCACCGCTAGTTTGTTGTCATGCCTTTTGACTTATGTGACAGACCAACATGTAGCGGTGAGACTTGTTCCTTTCGTGGTCCAAAAGCGTCAACATTGTGACGGTCGTTAACCGTGACAAGTTTGCAACATATGTCAAGCGAAAGGGCCACAAATCGCCACCAGAAAGTGCGCTAGCGGTGGGAAACCCCGTTTTCAGTCTCGCTCAATCGCGCTTTCGGGGCGCGCAGCCCACTCGGTCCAGGAGCCATCATAGAGAGAAAGCCTCTGTTGACCGATGGTATCAAGCGCCAGAGTGAGAATGGCCGCCGTCGCACCGGAGCCGCAGGTGGTGATAATGGGCTTATCCAGATCAACACCGGCATCGATGAATCGTTGCCTTAGAAAACCGGCATCCTTCAGCATCCCGTTTTCATCGACGAGATCTCCAAAGGGAAGGTTTTTCGAACCCGGCATACGCCCCGAGGGCAGGTGAGGCCTTGGCTCAGGAGCAGTGCCCCGCCAACGCTCCTGAGAACGGGCATCAACAATCTCGACGCCACCATCCCTGATCGCCTTCACCATATCCTCATGAGAGCGAACGGCCGAATGATCGAGCCGGGCAGAAAAATGCCCCTTGCTTCTGGGTTGGACAACGTCCGTTACCGGGCGCTTCTCGGCCTTCCATTTCGGCAGACCACCATCGAGGATATAGACATCTTGGACACCCATGACACGGAATGTCCACCACAGGCGCGGCGCAGACCTCAGACCGATCACGTCATAGACAACAATCGTCTGCCCATCGCTGATTCCCATATTCGAAACAGCGGCGGAAAAAACCTCTGCGCTCGGCAGCATATGCGGCAAATCGGTCGAAAGATCAGCGATCTTGTCGATATCGAAAAATAGGACACCCGGAATGTGTGTCCTAGCAAATTCGGCTTCCGGATCTCTTTCCTCCTGCGGCATATGCCAGGAGCCATCGAGAATTACCACATCCGGACTATCGAGATGATTCTCCAGCCAATCGGTGTCGACCAGCCATTTGGTGCGCTCAGCCATTTTTATTCTCCAAAACAAAAAACCAATGGCTCGCACCCTCTCTGGACGGCAGCAAGTCACACATCAGACATAGCATTTTTGAAAGCAAAAAAACCATAGAGACAGTTTACAACTGTCACATTTTGCAGGGCAGGCAACGCGAAAAAAGCACAAACAAAAAGGCCGGCAACAAGCCGACCTTTCATATCAAGCGAAATGATCTCGACGGATCATGCGATCTTATTTGGAGAGCTGATCAAATGCTTCCATTGCATGAGCTGCATACATCAGAGCAGGGCCGCCGCCCATATAGATGGCGCAACCGAGTGTTTCTTCAAGCTCTTCCTTGCTAACCCCGAGACGAACCAGAGCTGCGGTATGAAATGCCATGCAAGGCTCACAGCGAAGAGCGACCGCAATTGCCAAAGTGATAAGTTCTTTCGTCTTCTCATCCAGAGCGCCATTCTTGGTCGCCCCGCCAGCCATCGCATAAAAACCAGCGATCGTATCGGGCTGATCTTTCTTGAGAACTGCAACCTGTGAAGAAACGTCTTTCATCATTTGTTTGTAATCGGAAGCCATTGCGAACCTCATTTTTTGAATTTGTGAACCATGATGGTCGACTAACGTATTACGCGCTTCGAATGATTATTTCAATAGTTTCAAACATAAATAGATACAAATACTGGTATTTGTCCTACCTGTTTTTCATATTGACGTGTCTAATATCCCCAAAAGCGCACAACTGCGCCTATCCATAACAGACAGCGCAGCAAGAGTATAACGTTTAATGGAGCGAATGGGGGCGGGTGGTCGCCGGTTTTGAACTGACATTATCGCGATAAAGGGACGCAATCGCCGGGGAGGGCGCAGGTCTGTGAGGAGTAATCAACAAAACTTTGGACTTTTGTCGATCTGCGCAAGCTGAGCGCCGGAAAATTTCTGCCTCGCTAGAGACCCGAAATGCCCCCCATCGCGATGCGTCTCGATATTCCTGAAAACAGGCACAAAAAAACGCGCTCTCTGTCTTTTGGGAGGAGGGTAGAGAGCGCGCTACTGACCGGCAAGGGAGGGTGCTAGCCAGATTGGTTTGTCTTGGTCAGTATGCTTGTCGATACATTGATTCGATATCTGCAACAGACAGGTCAACAGGGTTCCAGTCGAGCAGACGGCGAATGTCGTGCGCTTCGGCAGCCATGGAAGCAAGATCAGCTTCAGGCACACCATAGGCACGCAGCCTCATGTCAAGCCCGAGCGACTCACAAAAGGCCTTCGCGCCAGCCAGAACCTCTGGTGTGGTCACGCCGGAAAAACCCAGAGCGGCGCAGATCTGCGCGGTTTTTTCTGGTGCAGCAGGAGCATTGGCGGCCAGCGTGTGAGGGAAAATCAGCGCGTTGGCAATGCCATGGGCCAATTTATAGCGCGTGCCAAGTGGGTAGGAGATGGCATGACCCGAGGTGGTATTGACCGGCCCAAGGCAGACCCCGCCATAGAAAGCAGCCAGCGCAAGGCCTGTGCGCGCTTCCTTGTCCGAGCCGTCATCAACTGCGCGCTTGAGATATTTACCAACGAGTTCAATGCCTTGCAGCGCATAATTGTCAATGATCGGATGAGAGCGTTTCGACGTAAAGGCCTCAACACAATGGGCCATGGCGTCAACGCCCGTTGCAGCCGTCACCATTGCAGGGACAGTCATGGTCATGGCCGGATCGATGATCGCCAGATCGGCCAGCATATGGACGCTTTCCGTGGCCACCTTGCTGTTGCTTTCCGGATTTGTAACCAGCGCTCTGGTACCAACCTCTGATCCTGTGCCTGCTGTGGTCGGAATCTGGACAAGACCAACCTTGCGCCCCAAGGCACGCCCCGGTCCCGAGATATCCTTGAATTCGCAATCCTGCCAAACAAGAACGGCAACCAGCTTGGCCAGATCCATCGCCGAACCGCCCCCAAAACCGATGACCACATCGCATCCGGTCGCAGCTTCTACTGCCTTGTTGAGATTGGGAATATCCGGCTCAGGCACGACATCGCCGAAACATGTGGCATTCTTCAGCCCGAGCAGCTCCATGCGGGCGACATTGACAGCATCGGCAACAACGAAAGGAGCCTTGTATCCCTTCTGTGCAATCCAGTCTGCCAGGGTACCTATAGTCCCTTCACCAAACCTTATGACAGACGGGAACTGCATTTCGAGTGGACTAGTAAGAGTGAGCATCTGTTGATTTCCTCCCAGCAAATATTTTCTGGACTTGCAAATTTACGAGACGAGACCGCGTCTCTTGATCATTCTCTGCCCCAAACTGCGCCCAATTCAAATATTTGTCAATCTTGTATTTACATGTAAAATTAGACTTTCAGCGAAGTCAAAGCCCCAAGAGAACGAAATCGGAAAACTTGTAAAATCAAATTTATCACGCAGTTTCAACACATTAAATATATTATTTTTACAACATCAAGCGATATTAGCCGGAGCAGCAGAAGCAAAATTAACTAGACCATTCGCCAAATCAAACAAACTAGGTTGACAAATTGGCAGATTGTCAGCATGGTATCAATGAAGGCTCGAGGAGACCTTTGGGGCTTAGCATTTCTGCCCCATTTTGGAGGACTAAATGTCGACAGTATCAGAACGTAAAAGCGACATGTGGATTGGCAGTGGCTTGCTGATCTTCTGCGCCATTTCAGCATGGCTTACGCTGGACATCAAAAGCGGAATGGGCAATTCGGTTGCCGGCCCATCCATGGTCCCATGGATCATGATAGGGGGCACCGCACTGTTATCTCTTCTTTTGATTTTTCGTGCCAAAGCCATCAGCAATGGCAAAGAAGCCCAAACCATTTCCATGCCCGACGCGCAAACTTTGCTCATCATGCTCTCTTTTGCGCTGCTTCTGGTCGCCTACGCCATTGCGTTCTATCCAATAGGCTACATACCAGCCACGCTCGTGACCTTTTTCGTTGGTCTCTGGTTGCTGGGAGAAAGGCGCTGGCCCGTCTTTGCCCTGTTCCCGGTGATCATGACACTCGCCGTCTATTATGGCTTCACAGAACTTCTGTCGGTCTGGCTGCCAACCGCTTTCTTCAGTTAGCAGTCACACTGTTTAATCTCGGGAGGATACAGATGAAAATATCACTATTGACCCTTTCCGTTGCTGCAACAGCAGTAATGGCAGCAGGCACCGTTTCTGCAGCAGATTTCCCGGCTCGCCCCATTCAGGTTGTCGTACCTTACTCCGCAGGCGGCTCCACAGACCTGTCCCTGCGCGTATTTGCTGATGTCTTTGAAAAGAATTTCGAAGGCAAACAGATGGTGATCCGCAACCAGCCCGGTGGTGGTGGCGCAATCGGCACGTCTGCCGCAGCTCATGGTCGCCCGGACGGCTATACCATCGGCGCCGCAGCTCAGGGTCCAATTGCCATCAAGCCACATATCGGCGGCACAGACTATGAAGTCGATTCTTTCAACTATGTTGGCCTGTTTGCCCGATCTCTACAGGTAATGGTCGCTTGTAAAGATGCGCCATTCACCGACTATGACAGCTTCATTGAATATGCCAAGGCCAACAAGCCTCAGGTAGGCAACTCGGGCGCTGGCGGAGCCAACCAGATTTCGGCTGAAGCCTTTGCCGAAGCTGCAAATATCAAGATTGAATCCATCCCGTTTGAAGGCTCTTCCAAGGCCCGCACAGCCTGTATCGGCGGTCACATCGACGCCATGGTCGCGTCTCCAGCAGAAGCCAAGGCTGCCTCGGAAGCCGGTCAGATGACCCCGATCTTCGTCATGGAAGACAAACGCATCGATCTGTTCCCGGATACGCCAACGGCCGTTGAAAAGGGTGTCGATTTCACCTGGTCTTCCTGGAAAGGCCTCGTCGCTCCGAAAAATATCGACGCTGACGCTCTGGCATGGCTGCGCGAAGCCGTTCAGAAGGTTGCGACCGACCCGGCTTTCATCAAGAAGATGACCGACATGGGCGAATTCGTGACCTACGAAGATGCTGAAACCTTCGAGAAGCGCGTACACAAAGATAGCGACGTCGCCAAAAAGGTCCTCGAAGATCTCGGCATGCTCGGCATGAACAAGTAATCGCACATTGATAGATGCGAAATCCTACCGGAGCGCACCCCTCGCGCTCCGGCCTCCAAACATAACAACTGTCACGTCTCAAGACGAAGACATATTCAGCATACTGCCTGAAAGTTGACCATGGACACGCTCTCCTATCTTGCACCTCTATTCCACTTCGACGTTCTCTGGACCATTGCGCTGGGCACGTTGGGCGGGCTGGTAATCGGCGCCCTGCCTGGCCTGACAGCCACCATGGGCGTTGCACTGCTCATTCCACTGACCTTCAGCATGACGCCCGTCATGGGCCTAAACATGCTGATCGGCATTTATATTGGTGGCATCTATGGCGGGTGTGTTTCATCCATTCTGCTCAGAACCCCCGGCACCCCGGCCTCTGCGGCCACCGTTCTGGATGGCTATCCGATGGCCCAGAAAGGGCAGGCGGGCAAGGCGCTGGGCATGGCGACCATCGCCTCAACCATTGGCGGCCTGATTGCCGCTGTCGTTCTGGCCACACTGGCCCCGCAGCTTGCCAGCGTAGCCCTTGAATTCGGCGCCCCGGAATATTTCGCTCTCGCCCTGTTTGGCCTGACGATCATCGCGTCGCTCTCGGGAGATCTGGTCAAGGGTGCGATTTCCGGCCTGCTGGGAATTCTCATTTCATGTGTTGGTGCCGACCCGATTTCCGGCATCATGCGCTACACCTTTGGCATCAACGGTTTTGCATCGGGCTTTGCCTTCACCCCGGCTCTGATCGGCCTGTTTGCCCTGTCTGAAGTCTTCACCCAGCTGGAGCGCCTGACTGTCAAGGACGATACGATCATTACCAATGTAACAGGTCGCTGGCCTTCAATGAAGGAAATGAAAGAAAGCGCCTCCGCCTTGATACGCGGATCGATTATCGGCACATTCATCGGCATCGTTCCGGGCACCGGCTCGGGCACGGCATCGTGGATTTCCTATAATGAAGCCCGCCGCGCCTCCAAGACTCCTGAGAAATTTGGCACAGGTCACGTTCCTGGCGTTGCCGCTACCGAAAGCGCCAACAACGCGGTTTGCGCCTCCGCCCTTATTCCGCTGCTGGCACTGGGCGTCCCCGGCGACGTTGTTACCGCAGTTCTCATGGGCGGGCTGATGATTCAGGGCCTTGCCCCCGGACCGATGCTGTTCCAGACCAACCCCGATGTTGTTGTCGGCATTTTCGGCGGAACCTTTATCGCAACCATCTTCATGTTCATCTTCGGCATGGCGCTGATCCCGCTCTTCTCGAAAATCCTGATGGTTCCGCGCAGAATGCTCACCATCTCCATCGTTATCTTCTGCTTCATCGGCTCCTTCTCGATCAACCTCAATCAGGTGGATCTGCTGACGATGGTTGGCTTCGGCATTCTCGGCTGGGGCATGCAGAAATTCGGCTTCAGTCAGGCCGCGCTGTGTATCGCACTGATCCTTGGCCCGATGATGGAATCCAACCTGCGCCGCGGCCTCTTGCAGACCGGCGACAATGTGCTGGAATTCGTCTCTGGCCCGATCACCATCCTGTTTCTTGGCCTGACGGTTCTGTCCCTTGGCTGGCCGTTCATTTCACAGGCCATCGCCAATTCCAAGAAATCCAAACAAGCTACAAACCCAACGGAGTAAACCATGACCAAAGAGGCATATGTTGCACTCGTCACATGTTTCAATGAAGACGAGACACTCAATTACGAAGCAACCCGCGCTCAGGTACGTCGTCAGATCGAAGCAGGAAACAACATCCTGTGCGCAGGTACGAACGGCGATTTCTCTGCCCTTACCTTCGATGAAAAGGTTCGCCTGACCGAGGAAGTGGTCTCCGAAACCCAGGGCAAATGCAAGGTCATCGTCAATGCCGGCATGCCCGCCACCTTCGAGACCGTCAAGCTCGCCAAGGAATTTGATCGCATCGGCGTTGATGGCATCGCAGTGATCGCACCATTCTTCATCGCTTGCACGCAGGATGGTCTGGAACGCCACTATCTGACCGTGGCAGACGCGGTAAATACCCCGATCTATCTCTATGATATTCCGGCACGCACCCAGAATCACATTGAACCTGAAACGGCCCGCAAGCTCTCTGCGCACCCCAACATCGCCGGTATCAAGGATTCCGGCGGCCAGCAGGATACGCTGGAAGCCTATATGCAGATCGGCAAGGAAGTGGAAGGCTTTGACGTCTATTCCGGCCCTGACCATCTGGTTCACTGGGCTCTTAAGAACGGCGCCGCTGGCTGCATTTCCGGCCTTGGCAACGTGATGCCTGAAGTGTTGGCCAAAATCGTTTCCTGCTTCAATGCCGGCGACGAGGAGGGCGCAGCCGCAGCTCAGGAGATCTATGGCAATTTCCGCAAGGACCTCTATGGCCTCGGCTTCCCGCCAGCCATGGTCAAGCGCGCCCTTTGGGTCATGGACCATTCCGTTGGCGCATCCCGTCAGCCAGCCCTGTTGCCGGATCCCGAGCAGGACAAGCAGGTTGAAGCCCTTCTCAAGAAATATGGGCTGATCAAATAATGGTTAAGGTACTCACCACTTCACCCGGCTTTGGCAAACATGGCCGGGTGCCGGATGAAATTGCGGCTCACGGGTGGGAACTCGTGCGCTGTGATGACACCTCCAAGCCAGACGGAGGCGTTTCCGAACAGATCGCCGACGCAGACATTCTGGTTGTTGGTCTGGTGCCGGTAACCGCCGATACCCTGATCGGCGCCAACAAGCTCAAGGCGGTCATCAAACATGGGGTAGGGGTCGACAATATCGACATTCCGACCTGCACAGCCCAAAATCTCCCGGTTTGCAACACCCCCGCCGCCAATGCAGACGCTGTGGCCGAACTGGCCGTTGGCTTCATGTATGCCATGGCACGCTTCATACCGCAGGGGCATGTGTGCGTTACGTCGGGCAAATGGGAACGCCGCGTCGGCACCCAGCTTGGCGGCAAGACACTCGGTATCGTCGGCCTTGGCAATATCGGAAAACGCCTTGCCAAGCTGGCCATTGGCATCGGCATGAAGGTCATCGCGACCGACCCCTATGCTGACATGGCTTTCGCCGAGGAAAACATGATCGAGATCCTCTCTCTCGAGCAATTGCTCGGCAAGGCAGATTATGTCTCCCTGCATATTTTCGGCGGCAAGGACAATGCCGCCCTGATCAATGCCGACACCATCGCCAAGATGAAACCGGGCGCCAAGCTGATCAATCTGGCCCGTGGCGAAGTGGTCGATCTGGATGCCATTTCAGCGGCCCTTGAAAGCGGGCTGCTGGGCGGAGTTGCCATCGACGCCTATGTCACCGAGCCACCTGAAATCTCGCATCCGGTTTTCAGTCACCCCAATGCGATCTTCACCCCGCATTCGGGCGCTGATACCAAGGAAGCGGTCGAGAATGTTGGGCTGATGGTCGTCGAGGATATCGCGACCATTCTGGATGGTAAAACGCCAAAACGCTGCCTCAATGCCAGCGATCTGAAATAGGCGAGAACAATTGGGAGAGGGCTGCAAAGCCCTTCCTTTCATTTCCAAGGAGAAAGACATGTCAAACAGCCCCGTTGTCATCACCATGGGCGATCCGTCCGGCGTCGGCGCGGAAGTGACCATCAAAGCCATGGCAGCGCTTTCTGCCGAGCAAAGGGCCCAATATGCCGTGATCGGCGATATGGATACATTGGAACGCGCCAAGGCTGTCTGCAACGTCGATCTGCCGCTGCATGCCTACGGAACCGATGCTCCGGAAGAATCTCTCGCCGTCATCCATATTCCCGTCGAAGGTCTGCCCGGAGAATTCGGCGTGCTCTCGCCCGCCTGTGGCGAAGCATCTTTCCAGTTCATCAAAAAGGCGGTCGAAATGGTTTCGGCAGGCGAGGCGGCCTGCATCGTGACGGCACCGATCAACAAGGCCGCGCTCAATGCCGCAGGTCACCATTATGATGGCCATACCGGCATGCTCGCCCATCTGACCGGCTCGAAGAGTTCCTTCATGCTGCTGGCATCGGAAACCCTCAATGTGCTGCATGTTTCCACCCATGTGTCGCTCAAAACAGCCATCGAGCGCGCCACCCCCGAGCGTATTCTCGATACCATTCGCATGGGCCACAGACATTTCAAGCGCATGGGCTATGAAAATCCACGCATCGCTGTCGCCGGTATCAATCCTCATTGCGGTGAGGGCGGCCTTTTCGGCAATGAAGATGACGACCAGACCTTGCCGGGAATCGAAATGGCCCAGAAGGAAGGCATCAATGTTGTAGGCCCGGTTCCTGCAGACACCGTCTATTACCGGGCTCACTCTGGAGCTTTTGATCTGGTGATCGCGCAATATCACGATCAGGGCCATATCCCGATCAAGATCATTGCCTTTGATTCTGCCGTCAATGTATCGCTTGGTCTGCCAATCGATCGCTGCTCGGTTGACCATGGAACGGCCTTTGACATTGCCGGCACCGGCAAGGCAAACCACGTCAACATGCTCAGCACCCTAAATTACGCAAGCAAACTTGCGCAAACCCGGGACAAGAGATGAGGCCAAGCATGCCACGATCCCGGATCAAACAAGATCCACCTTCACGGGAGCCTCAGGGCTCCCTTTTTTTCTTGATCAGAGAAACCGGCAAAACAAAAAGCGCGCAGCCCCAAAAAGCATGCGCGCCAATAGATAGCCAATAGAAGGGAGTGGCTGAAAGGTTTAATTCTCCGGCATGGTCAGATCGATGAGACCGCCGCCAAAAAGCCGGTCGCGGGAATGCTCAAGATGGGCCCGCATCAGCGAAGAAGCCAGATCGCAATCGTGATTCTTGATCGCCCGATATATCTCGTCATGCTCTTCAAACACATGATGCAGCGCCTTTCCGCCCTCATTGAGCAGCGACTGGCCATGCATCTGCATCCCAACATAAATATGCTCACGTAGCGCGCGCATTGCCGTTTCGAAATAATGGTTGTTCGACGCCTTGGCGATCGCGATATGGAAGGCAAAGTCGGCATCTTCGCGATGGACCAGACTGCCAGTCGCCATGCGCATCATTTCAAGGGCTTCTTCCATTTCAGCAAGAATGGTCTTGTTGTGACGCTTGGCAGCCAGCACCGCCGAGGTTGTTTCGAGATTGAGCCTGAATTCATAACAGCGCTGAATATCTGCAAGCGTCTCGACGCGGGCAAAGCCGACGGGCGAAACAGAAGGTGCCCGCACAAAATTGCCAGCACCTTGCCGGGCATAGATCATGCCTTCCTTGCGAAGCTTCTCCAGCGCGCTGCGCAAGACTGGTCTGGAAACCCCCAGTTCCTCGGACAGATGATGCTCGGAAGGCATGCGCTGATTGACCGGATAATCGCCATTTGAAATGCGGCTGAACAGGGTATGATAGACCTTGTCAGCGAGCAGCCGTCTGGGCCGACTACGGGTTTCACTGCCTTCACTATTTTCAGTCACTACACTAAACCTCTGAACGATTTCATTCTAATATTTTACAAGCTTTGATGCCAAATTTACAAGTGTGTCCTTGGGACCAAACCCACCCGATTTTGTTATGATGAACAGCCGATCACCGTCATTGCAGGATCTGGACATCGGCAAGCCGGGCAAGACTTCACCAAGAACTTGTAATATCCCGATATTCAAACGCGCACAGATCGCAGCGGCGCTTTCACCACCACATCCAAGAAAGGTTCGCGGTCTGGTCGTCGCGATCCAGTTCGCTATACCGTCTGCAAAGAGATCACCGGCTTGCTGACCGGAAATGACACTTTCCCCGGGCGTCATCTGAATGACCTTGACATCACCATGCCAGTCCGCCGGATCAGGCACCGCACCATTTGGTGCAGCAAGGATATCGAAGCTTTCCAGTTGGGCAAGCGTAACAGGATCTCGCGATCCGATGGCAAACAGAGCAGGGGCCGCAGGCGGTTCCATCTTTTGCGGCGATGCCCCCGGGGCCATTTGGGCAGCCAGAGCCTCGGCCAAACCGGCAGCGCCGACAAACAGCATATCGTCATCCAGACCGGCAATCGCAGCTTCTATTGCGTCTTGCCCCCCCGCCTCGATACTGCAGGCAGCAGGCAAACCAACCGTAGCGGCCACGTCAATAGGCTCATCAACACCCACGCCAACCAGCAATCCGTCTTTTACAAAACGCCCCAGACGCGGGATCGCCGGACAGACGACAATTTTGTCAAAAGGATGCTTCAAAGCCCGCACTTCTGCACCAATATGCCCCTTGAGGCGACTGTCAACCTTCTTGAAAATCCGAACCCCTTCACCTTGCTGGTGAGCATCGAGCATTGCCAATACCTGTTCGATGCGGAGAACCGCTTCAGATTGGCTGATTTCCCGCGAACCTGTCGATACAGCCACAACATCAGCGCCGCTATTCATCGCCGCAGGCAATTGCGAAAGGGAGAGGGCGCAGACCACTTTCAAGCCGCGCTCCGCAAAGGCAACCGAACTGTCCAGTGCCCCGGTCAAATCATCAGCAACGATAGCTAGCTTCACATTCGGATCCGTATATTTGTTAAAACTGAAAAACGCGACATTCACGCCATGATTTCACCGAAAAATATAGCATATTCGGCAATTTAATCCAACTCACCTTTTTAGAAAAACAACCAGAACAAAGAATAGGATTTACAAATTTTCAACTCAAAAACATACGCTTGCACTATAAGTTTAAAAGGAAAAACTATACTCACCCTATCCAAACGACGAATAGTTCCGTCCGTTGAACCGGTTTGATGGATGCGACCCAAGCGCCATCTGCGATTCTCAAGCAATATGGACAGAAGGCTGAGAGCTGGGGATTGAGGGTGGAGAGGGGAGAGGGGAGAGTTCAGGCAGGGCAACCAAACGCGTCCGGAAAAACAGGATGCACCGCATCGTGAAACAATATCTGCCTTGCCGTTATAAGAAATATTTCTGACAGCCCTGTCATTTTGATCACCGAATAATTGAATTTAAAATACTGTATACCAAATTTTGCTTGCGCATGCCCAAGGGAAGGATTAGCCTGAATATGCAAATTTCGTCTGTGGAGGTACAGACGCATTTAGGGAAACGCGACTTTTCTGTCGCTCGGAGGAAAAATCATGAAATTTGTAAATCTGCTTGCCACGACTGTTTTTACGACAGTCATGGCCGGTGGGGCATTTGCCGCTGACACCACTCATTTGCGCATCCAGACTCACTATGCCGCCGGGCATCCTTCTGGCAAGCTCGCCCAACAATTTGCCGATGACATCAATGTTATGTCTGGCGGCGCAATTACCGTTGAGATGTTTTATTCATCATCGGTCGTGGGTACGGCAGACACATTCGACGCTGCCGTCAACGGCATTCTGGATTGCGACATGACCGGCGGCATTTTCCAGGTCGGCAAGAATCCGGGCTTCCAGTTCCTCGCCGACGTCATGGGCGGATATGAAACGCCTTGGCAAATGTATAGCTGGCTCTATTACGGCGACGGCATGGAGATGGCGCAGAAGCTCTATAATGAACAGGGCATGGAATTTGTCGGTTGGTGGCTTTATGGTCAGGAATCGCTGACATCGACACGCTCCATTGCCAATCCCGAGGAAATGAAAGGCTGGAAATTCCGTTCTCCTCCGGGACTGGAGACCGAAATCTTCACTGACATGGGCGCCACACCCATCGTGATGGACTTCACCGAAGTCTTTACCGCAATGGAAACAGGCATCATCGACGGCGCGGATGCCTCCGGGCTGGCCAACAATGTCGGCTTCGGTTTCTACGACATTGCCAACTACGCGACCTATCCCGGCTTCCACTCCATGACGGCAGACCATCTTGCCTGCAACAAGGAAGTTTGGGATGCAATGCCAGAAGGCCATAGGCGCATCATCGAAACCTCGATGCAGAAACTGGCTTTCCAGACAACCTTGTCGAATGAAAAGAAAAATGCCGAAGCCGCCAAAATGCTGCGCGACAAGGGCGTTGTGTTGCAAGACTGGTCGCCGGAAGATCGCGCAAAATTCCGCGCTACCGCACAAGAAGCCTGGGATCGCTGGGCCAAGAAGTCCCCTGAAGCAGCCGCACTCATCGAGAGCCACAGACAATATCTCGGAGCGCTTGGCCTGTTGAACGAGTAATCAATATTCTCAACAGTCCATATTTGCGTCGGCGTGTGGCCCCGGTCTCACGCCGATCCTTCTCTCAATCATTTTGAGGAGACTTTTGACATGCATACTCACAGCATATGGCTTGGGCGCATGCATCAACTCACGCGCAAATCCGCAATTGTCGCAATATTGGTGGCACTGGTTGCGTTCCTGCTGCTGATCATTCAGCAATTCACCGCAGAAGACCCGATTGGAATGTATGAGATGCTGCGCCCGCAGGGGAGGCCGCTCGTCCTGCTCATGCTCTGGTCTCTATTTGCGGCCGTCATGCTCTTTTCTATCTATCTTTCAGACCGTATCGGCAAGATTGAGATCGCTCCGAGAGGCTTCTTCGACATTCTTTCGCTTGTTGCGTCCCGCCTCGGCATGATCGGCATTGTCGGTATCGTTCTGGTGATGTTTTACGAAGTGGTCGTGCGCTACGCCTTCAACGCACCAACCCTCTGGGCGAACGAGTTGAGCTGGTGGATTGCCGCCTTTGTTTTCCTTCTCGCTGGCCTCTATGCCATGCAGCAGCGCTGCCATATCCGCATTTACATCCTCTATGCCATCATGCCCCGCTGGCTTCAGAAGACAGCCGACATTCTCAATGTCGTGCTGATCTGGGGTTTCAGCGTCTGCCTGATATGGGGCGGATATAACGAAGCGCAGAAGAAGCTTATGAGCATGGAAACGCTCGGCACCGCCTGGGATCCTCCAATTCCGGCCACGGTGAAGCCCGCCGTCCTCATCATATTCGTGCTTGTGGCGATCCAGTCCCTGTCAAACCTGATTGCCGACTGGAACAATTCGTCCGAACCGCTTTCGCCAATGGATGAGATCGATGAGGAAGAAATCAAAAATATACGTGCCACATTGAAAGAAGATTGAAATGGAATTTCTTGATATGTTTGCCTGCCTGAAAGTCGGCGACCTCAGTACGCTGAGCACGATTCTGCTTCTGGGCATGTTCCTTTTGCTGGCACTCGGAATGCCATTGGGGTTCGCTTCGGCCTTTCTCGCGGTCGCGACTCTGGTAATGAAATTCGGACCCGAAACGGTTTTTGCGCATTTTGGTCGCGGTCCGCTTCTGGTTCTTGGTCAGGCGCTCTATCGCCAACTGACCAGTTATGTGCTGATATCGGTCCCCTTGTTCATTTTCATGGCATCAATGCTGGAGCGATCCGGCATTGCCCGCGACATGTATTCCTCGCTCAGTCTCTGGATGAACCGCACACGCGGCGGCATCGCCATTGTGACATCGATCATGGCTGTCATCATGGCGGCCATGTCCGGCATTATCGGCGGCGAGGTCGTATTGCTGGGCCTGATCGCTCTGCCTCAAATGCTGCGGCTGGGCTATAATCAGGATCTTGCCATCGGCACGATCTGTGCCTCAGGCACGCTGGGAACCATGATCCCGCCCTCGATCGTGCTGATCATGTATGGACTGGTGACCGAGACATCGATCAAGTCACTATTTGCGGCTTCCTTTTTGCCCGGCTTCATCCTTGCGTCCTTCTTCATCATCTATATCGTCTTGCGCACCCAGATCAATCCAGGGCTCGCCCCGCTGCCTGAAAGCGATCCGGAAGACCCGGCAGGTTTTGACAAGGGGCTGATGTTTCTTGGCTTCGTCTCCCGTCTGGCTCTATGGCTATGTGGCGCGCTGCTGCTGCGCATTATCTTTTTCACGCTCACCGGACAGAATAATCTGCCAGCAGAAGCTGACCCGATTCTGTTCGGGATGGTTTCCGACATTCCGTGGATCATTGGCGTCGCCATCGCAGCACTTGTGCTGATATTTTTCATCATTGGACGGGAACGCACCGCAAAGGGATGGGAAATGGGCAAGGGCCTGATCGCTCCGCTCATCGTCATCGGCGTGGTGCTCGGCTCGATCTACGGCGGCATCACGGGCATTACCGAAGCGGCCGGCATGGGGGCAATCACGGTCTTCGTGATCGGCTTGATCCGACGTGAGATGACCTTCGAAATCGTATGGGATTCGGTCATGCGAACGCTCAAGTCAACCGGAACGATCATCTGGGTGACCATTGGCGCGTCCGCTCTGGCTTCCGCCTACACGCTCGCGGGAGGCCCAACCTATGTCGCCAATCTGATCACCGCTACGCACTTGCCGACGATGGGCATCATCCTCGTCATGATGTTTGTCTTCCTTGTGATGGGGATGTTCATGGACTGGACGGGCATTGTCCTGCTTATCATGCCGGTCTTTCTGCCCGTTGTGCTCAAGCTGCCCGTTGAAGAGATCGGCTTTTTCGGACATGTTGATCCGGCACAGGTTGCAATCTGGTTTGGCGTGCTCTTCTGCATGAATATGCAGGTCAGTTTCCTGTCGCCGCCATTCGGACCGGCGGCATTTTTCCTTAAGTCGGTTGCACCGAAGAATATCGAGCTTTCGGATATCTTCCGCGCTTTCCTGCCATTCATCGGGATTCAGCTGCTGGCCCTTGCAGTTCTGCTCTGCTGGCCACAAATCGTCACCATGTTCCTCTGACGGGGAAGGGCACCTGGATACAAAAAAATCCGGCGAGCTGACAACTTGCCGGATTTTTTTATGCGCCAAAGCCATCGTTTTGGCGAATATTGGGTTCAAGCGATCCCGATCAGATCAGGGCGAAGAAGGAACGCGCCTACCAGACCGATCCATCAGCCTTCGCTTGAATTTTCCTTCTCTGCCGCTTCAGCTTCCTTGCGGAGCCTGTCATGGTTGGACTTGCCTGTCATCAGATGCTTTGTCAGGGCATCGGACAATCTGGGCGCATCCCTCGCAATGATCGCATCCATGATCTCTTCATGCTCCGCCATCGTGACATCACGCCAACGCGCCTGTTCCGATGACATATAGCGCGCCCGAAACAGCGCCGCATTATACTGCCGATGCGTCTCAGAGAGCGCGGAATTGTCGGCAAATTCAATGATTGTCGAATGAAACTCCATGTCGAGCAGGAAGAATTTCATCGAATCATTGCCGCTTGCCAGCTTCTTGAGACGGCCGTGAATGCCGGCCAACTGATCAATCTGCTTGTCCGTTGCACGCTGAATGAACAATTTCCCCGCCAACGCCTCCAATGCAGCCTGAACATCAAAAAGATCGTTGATGTAGGTCGCGGAGGGATCCGCGACCCGAAGACGGCGGTTCGACTGGATCTCTATGAGCTTCTCAGACGCCAACTCGCGGATTGCCTCGCGCAACGGCGTGCGTGAAATTTGTAATTTTTCACACAACTCACGCTCTGAAAGGGTCTGTCCAGGCCCCAGCTTTCCAACCAGCACCAGTTCGCGCAACCGCTCTGCGGCGATTTCTGCAAGGGAAACGCGCTTAACAGCCAGGTCTTCGTCAAGCTGCGATAACTCTATTGTTCGTTTTCTATTCATTTCTAGGTCCTCACCTGCACCTTTACTTTAGGGCATGTTGAAGTCAATCAAAACACAAATTTTTCCACGCCTCCTCAGTGCAATACTGTATTTGGTATACATTTTTCCATTGAACCGTATACCAATAGATGGCATAGTTTTTATGTTGGCTCCATGTCAACAATCTTTGTGGAAGGCGACCGAAATTTGTTCGGTTCTTTGTTGATGGAGGAAACGAGTCCCGTCGAGCTCCGGTGTATGCAATCTGTCTGAGCCCGCTGACTTTTTTCAACACATGGATAGTGCTGCAAAGAATATTTGATTGAGTGTAACCGGCCGGATTTCGAGCCTTATGGCTTCAATCCGCATCGCGGACGTTTGGAAGATCACACCCACGGAGTCAATCAGGTCCTGAATAGAAAAACGGTGCTGAAAAACGCACCTTTTAAGGAGAATGAGGTTATGAAAGTACTGATAATTGGTGCTGCAGGGATGGTCGGGCGAAAGTTGATTAGCCGAATTGCGCAAGCGCCTGAAATTTTGGGAGGTCCGATCGAGAAACTGTCTCTGGTCGATGTGATCAAGCCCGTTGCACCACAAAATCTTGCTGATATAGCCACATGTCAGGCGATCGACCTGTCAAAAGTGGGAACCGCCGAGGCGCTCATCGCAGATAGGCCAGACATGATCATCCATCTGGCCGCCATCGTTTCTGGCGAAGCGGAAGCCGATTTTGACAAGGGCTATGATGTCAATATGAAAGGCAGCTACATGCTGCTTGAGGCCATTCGTGCCGAAGGCAAGAAACAGCCCTACAAGCCCCGTTTCATTTTCGCCTCTTCCATCGCCGTATTTGGCGCACCTTTTCCGGACAAGATCGGCGACGAGTTCTTCACCACGCCCCTTACCAGTTACGGCACACAGAAGGCGATTGTCGAGCTGCTGCTCTCGGACTATAGCCGCCGGGATATTCTGGATGGCATCGGCATCCGCTTGCCGACCATCTGCATCCGCCCCGGCAAACCGAACGCGGCCGCTTCGGGCTTCTTCTCCAACATCCTGCGCGAACCATTGGCAGGCAAGGAAGCCATCCTGCCCGTGGAAGACCATGTTCGACACTGGTTTGCGAGCCCGCGTTCTGCGGTTGGCTATTTCACCCATGCCGCGACACTGGATCTCAGTCTGGTCGGGCCGCGCCGCAACCTCATGATGCCGGGTCTGTCCGCCACGGTGGGCGATGAAATTGCCGCGCTTGAGCGCGTTGCCGGACCAAAAATCACAAAGCTTATCAAACGCGAACCGGATGCCACCATTCGCGGTATCGTCGATGGCTGGGCCAGAGATTTCAGCGTCAAGCGCGCCTTGAGCCTCGGCTTCACTGCAGAAAAGACATTCGATGAAATCATTCGCGTTCACATTGATGACGAACTGGACGGGAAAATCGGAGGCTGAAACAATGACCAAATATAAATGGACCCGCGAGGCATGGCCAATCGCTTCTGCCATGATCCCGTTCCCGGGCATTTTGCCCGATGGACGACTGGTACAGGATCTGCCTGCCGAAGAATGGGAGAAGACACTCACTGACGTAGCCGATGCCGGTTTCACCGAACTGGACCCCACCGACTCCTGGCTTCGGATCGCCGATCTTGAACCATCGCGGCTCAATGAATTTCTGGCAGTTACCCGTTCTCTGGGGCTGTCCATCCCGGCAATTTCCACCTCACGCCGCAGTGTGATTGATCCTGACCATGGCGACGAGTATCTGGCTTACTGCCATCGCGTCATTGATACAGCGGCAAGCGTTGGGGCAGACTCCGTCTGTTTCGGACTGTTTGGACCATTGACACCGGCACAGCAGAAAGCCCTGTGGTTCTGGACCGAAGATGGTGTCAAAAATCCCGAAGACCCGGACATCTATAACAAGGCAGTTGGCCGCATCAAGGAACTTGGCAGGCACGCAGACGAACTCTGCATCGAGATCTCCATGGAAATGTATGAGGACACCTATATCGGAACCGCCGATGGCGCGGTGAAATTCACCGAAGATGTGGATCTTCCCAATGTGGGCATCAATGCGGATCTGGGTAATCTCGTGCGGTTGCATCGTCCTGTCGAGCACTGGCAGGACATGATGGCGAAGATTGCGCCATTCCTGAAATATTGGCATGTAAAGAACTATACCCGTGTCGAAGATCCCATCACAGGTGCAGTCATTACCCATCCTGCCCCCATGGAATCGGGCATCATCAACTATCGCGCAGCGATCAGGATGGCGCTCGATCTGGGCTACAAGAGTGCGTTCCTTTGCGAGCATTATGGCGGCGACGGGCTGTCAGTGATGGCGGCAAACCGCGATTATATCCGGCGCATCCTGCCCAGATGATCACATGATCCCGATATGCCCCGGCTTTGACTTGGCGTCACAGTCGGGGCAGGGGCTAACGAGGTCATAAAGAATCCATAACAGCCAAGACGAACTATTGCCTTGGCCAATCACTTGCAATGCATTGCGTCTCCCAGAATGGGGCTGAAGCATTGGCGATCCACCCCACTATAGTAATGTTTCAGCTCCTGCTTGCCTTGCGGTAATTTCCTGTGCCGCAAGGCTTTTTTATCGCGGATAGATTGCGTTATTGCCACAATATTGAAGGATCAAAACTCCGTCCCGGCAGGCGCCATTCTGCCTCGGATTTCGCAGGGTAAAATCGCGGCATATCCCAAGCTGGGCCTACTTTTGAAGCAGGTAAAGTTCGCAGTGAAAATCTCCCGGTAATTTTGGACTTTTATGTTCGAATTGGTTGACAACACCCATTATCGGTATACCATATACAGTATCTTGATATGCTTCATGCAGGGAACTGAGTTGGCCATTTTTTCCAATCACATGCATGAAATTTTGGGAGAGGCATAACAAGCTGTTTTTCATACGGGAGGAATAAACATGAAAAGAAGTAATTTCTTTTTGACTTCAATGGCGATTGTTGGATCGCTGCTGCTTGGCGGTAATGCAGCAAGTGCCCAGGACAAGAATATCGCTTACATCACAAGTTCAATTAACGTGCAGTTCTGGAGATATGTGGCAACGGGTGCAGAAGCGGCCGCGAAAGAGGCCGGTTATACGCTCAAGACTCTGGATTCGGCCAACGACGCAAAAACCCAGCTGCAAAATGCGCAGGATGCCATCGCGCAGGGTGTCGCAGGCATCGTCCTATCTCCAACCGACAGCTCCACCGCACCAAGCGTGCTCAAGCTGGCTGAAGAAGCCGGGGTTCCGGTGGTGATCGCCGATATCGGAACGAACGAAGGCAAATTTGTATCCTTCGTCGGATCGGATAATTATGGTGGGGCAAAAGGCATTGGCGAAATTGTCGGTGACACGCTTTCACATAAGAACTGGACAGATGGTTCATTCGGCATTATCGGCATTCCTCAGGCCCGGATCAATGGTCAATTAAGGACAAATGGCTTCCGCGATGCCATGAAAGAAGTCGGCATGGAAAAGGAAGTCCCCCTGCAGCAAATGCAGACCTTCACTGCCGAGGAATCCTTCCGCTTCGCGCAGGACATGATCACCGCCAATGCCGATCTTCGGGCGATCTTTGTTGAATCCGACGTTCAGGCAATCGGCGCACAACGTGCTGTAAGAGCCGCAAGGAAGACCGGTGAGATTCTGGTTGCCGGTTTTGATGGCACGCCTGATCTTGTCGAAAAGATTTCCGATGGCTCGATCCTCGGATCTGGCATGCAGCAGCCCTACCTGATGGGCTTCAAGGCAACGGAAGCTTTGACCAAGCATATCGCGGGTGAAAATGTTGCCAAGGAAATCTCCTTGCCGGTTCTGGTCGTTACCGAATTCAATATCAAAAGTCTTCGGGATGAAATGAACCTCAACGTTTTTGCCGGTGAACTGAAATAGCTCTCCACCCCGGCGGCTGACATCGGGGAAGGATGTCAGCTGCGTTTTCTGCATAAGATTATTCATCACAGAATTGCGGCTCGCCCATCTGTTCGGCGAGCTCGCTCTCCAAGTGAAATCTAATGGAGGGTATGTGTGTCAGTTAATAGCGAACTGCTCCTCAAGGCCGAAGGAATCACCAAGACATTCGGCCGCTTCTCCGCTCTCAAAGGGGTCGATTTCGAATTGGTCTCGGGTGAAATTCACGCGCTATTTGGCGCGAATGGAGCCGGGAAATCGACACTTTCTAAGGTGATATGCGGCCATTTCACCCCGACAAAAGGCAATCTGCACGCCTTTGGCTCGCCAGCCCGTTTCAACAATCCGCGAGATGCGATGGATGCCGGGATCGGTATGGTAACGCAGGAAACCAGTCTGGCAGGAGACCTCTCAGTCTGGGAAAATATCGTCTTGCCAGCCTATGGCGGCAAGAAGAAACCCTCTCAGGCCAAACTCCGGCAGACAGCCGCAAAGGCGCTTGAAAGCTTGGGGTTCGGCGACGAAATCGATCTGGACCGGGAATGCCGGGATCTGTCGACGGCCCATCGCCAACTGGTCGAAATAGCAAGAATTGTCGCCCTGGGCAGTCGTGTCATCATCCTCGACGAGCCGACAGCCGCGCTCAGTCCGGGAGAAAGCGCCCGGCTTTTCAAGGTCATGGAATCCCTGCGCGAGGAGGGAAGGGGACTGATCTTCGTCTCCCATCGCCTTGAGGAAATTTTCGCCATGACCGACCGTATCACCATTCTAAGAGATGGTCATTCGGTCAAGAGCAACCTTTCTACCGCCAGCCTGACCCAGTCAGACCTCATTCGCCTGATGGTCGGTCGCGATCTTGAGGCATTGACGGCACTGACGGTACCGGACAGCTCGGACAAGCCGGTGCTTCTGAGCCTTTCAAACGTCAAATCCAGCCCGCAGGTCCGCTCCGCCAGTCTGGATATCCGTGCAGGAGAAATCGTCGGGCTCGGCGGTCTGGTCGGTTCAGGCCGGTCAGAACTCGCTGAAGCGGTGCTTGGTCTAAGGCCGATGGAATCGGGATCGATCACGCTTCTGGGCAAAGCCTACAAGCCGACCAATTCCCGAAATGCCAATATGTCAGGCATCGGTTTTCTGCCCGAAGACAGGCGACGCCAGAGCATTGTGCCGGATTTTTCCGTGCGTGAGAATATTCTCCTCAACCATCTCAGCAGTCTGTCCGGTCCCCGTTTGAAATATCGCCAGCGGGACAAGCAGATCAATGCGCTTGCCGATCAGATCGGGCTCGAGCGCGACCGACTGAACGACAGCTCGCTGCTGAATTTCTCCGGTGGCATGCAACAAAAGGCCTTGATCATCCGGGCCCTGCTTTTGAACCCGAAGGTGCTCATACTGGACGAGCCGACCAAAGGGGTCGATATCGGCGCCCGCACCACCATCTACAAGATTTTACGACAATTGGCATCCGAAGGCGTCGCCATGCTGCTGATCTCTTCGGATTTCGAGGAGCTTCTGGCGCTGTCCCACAGGATCGTGCCGATCAGCGATGGAATGACGATTGGTACGGTGCCATCGGCGGACATCAACGAAGAACAATTGACACTGATATGCGCTCCCCGCAGCTCTCTTGATCGTCAGAATATGTTGCTCAAACAATTGGCTCAACAGTTTGGCGTACAAACCGGATGGCTGCTGAATGCCGGGAGCCGGGTGCTCTGCCTGACACGACAGGGCGACATTGGCGCAAAGGGATTGCCAGAGCCAGGGATGGTCGTTCCCGCGCAAGACACCGCGATACAAACAGCATTTGAGACCGAGCCCGGACAGGTCTGCCCGGAAAAAGGCGACATGCAATCGCTGCTGTTGGTTGTCAATAACAGGCGCGGCATCAGCATGGGAACCATCGCCATTCTGTCCCGCCCGCATGAAACACTCGATAAAAATGGGATCCGGGCGTTTGCAGTGCAGGCCTTGTCGGCCTTTGAAGAGGGGCAGTTTGAGCTTGCTCCCGACAAGAACCGCGCAATCACCACCCCGGTTGGAGGCCTGAAATGACCCATATTTTCACAAAATACTCAAATATACTCGAAGTAAGGATGGCAGGCCTTGCACTCCTGATTGCGATTGCCCTCTCGCTTGCGTCTCCCCATTTCCTGACAGCGACCAATCTGTTCAACCTGATGGATCAGTCCGTTGTCGCAGGGATTGTGGCAATAGGAATGACCTTCGTGATCCTGACCGGAGGCATCGATCTGTCCGTCGGATCGGTCATGGGCGTGACCGGCATTCTGCTTGGCTTGGCCTTGCGAGAGGTTCCCATTCCGGTTGCCATCACTCTGGCAATTCTGGCCGGTGCCTTCATCGGCACCATATGCGGCATATTGGTCGCCATCTTCGGCCTTGCGCCCTTTGTGGTCACCCTTGGCTCCATGGCGATTTGTCGAAGCCTTGCCTATGTCTTCTCCAACCAGAGAACGATTGCCGATGTCCCCGATGCCCTGTCCGGGCTTGTCTATGACACCGTCTTCGGCCTTCAGATGAATGTCCTGATCCTGATCGTGCTGTATATTCTGGCCTGGTTCTATCTCACCTATTCCAAGGGCGGAAGAACGATCTATGCCGTCGGCTCAAACAGGGAAGCCGCCCGCATTTCCGGTCTCAATGTTCATCTCTACAGCATCTTGCCCTATGTCGTCTCCGGCGCACTTTGCGCCGTTGCCGTCACCCTGATTGCCGCTCAGATTGGCTCTATCGACCCGTTGGCAGGCAACGGAATGGAACTGGATGCCATCGCGGCAGTGGTCATCGGAGGAGCCAGCCTGTTTGGCGGCCGCGGATCGATCGTCGGCACCTTCTTTGGTGTGCTCATCATGGTGATGATCCGCAATGGCATGAACCTGCTTGGCGTATCGCCATTCTGGCAGGGAACAGCGATCGGCACCATCATCATTGCAGCTGTTCTTGCCGAACGCCTCTTCTCGCGGCGGTCCAAATAATATCGAAGGAGCTAGTCATGATTTTAGATCATTTGGAAGTCATCGATCCCAGATTCAAAAAGCTCATCCTGCTCAATACACATCTTGAAAAACTCTGGCAGGGTGCGCGCTGGATGGAAGGGCCGGCATGGTTCGGCGCTGGCCGCTATCTGCTTTTCTCCGACATCCCCAACTGTCGCATGATGCGCTATGACGATACCGATGGGTCCGTTTCGGAATTTCGAAATCCGTCAAACAATTCGAACGGCAACACGATGGACCGTCAGGGACGGCTGATCACCTGCGAACATCTGGGCCGACGCCTTGTGCGCACCGAATATGACGGCAGCCTGACCGTGCTCGCGGATAATTATCAGGGCAAGAAGCTCAATTCTCCAAATGATGTGATTGTTGATTCCAAGGGGATCATCTGGTTCTCCGACCCTTCATATGGCATCGACTGGGAATATGAGGGTGCCAAGCGGGACCACGAAATCGGCTCCAACAATGTCTACCGGCTGGATCCGACAGATGGAAAACTCGAGCCAGTGGCGACCGATTTCATACAGCCCAATGGTCTGGCTTTCTCACCCGATGAGACAATCCTCTATATCGCCGATACCGGCTCCACCCATGTGGATGGAGGACCGGCCCATATCCGCAAATTCAGGGTTGAAGGCTCAAGGCTGACTGGCGGCGAGATATTCGCGACCTGCACCGCGGGCCTGTTTGACGGCTTCCGCGTCGATTGCCATGGCAATATCTGGTCAAGCTCGGCTGAAGGCGTTCATTGCCTGTCACCAGACGGCACCCTGATCGGCAAGATCAAGGTGCCGGAGGTGGTTTCAAATGTCTGCTTCGGCGGACCAAAACGCAATCGGCTGTTTATCTGTGGGACGACAAGCCTTTACGCAACCTTCCTCAATACCAAGGGCGCCACGATCTGAACCACCATGCGTTCACGTCTGTTCCGGACACTAGGAGACATTCAATGTCATTGTCTAAAAAGAATCACACTACAAAAAAAATCATGAACAAGCCCGAGGTCATCATACCGGAAATGATCGAGGGTATGCTCCTGGCGCATCCGGATCTGCTTAAGCTGGAAGGAAAAACGGGCAGGGCAGTGGTTGCAGTTGACGGTCCCCGCGACGGCAAGGTCGGCATCGTGGTTGGTGGCGGTTCCGGGCATGAACCGGCATTCGCAGGTTATGTGGGGCGAGGCCTTGCCGACGCAGCCGCTGTGGGCAATGTGTTTGCCTCGCCGTCACCGGAACATATCAAGGAAGCTGCCATGGCAGCAGACGGAGGTGCCGGAATTGTCTTTCTCTACGGCAACTACACCGGCGATGTCCTCAATTTCGACATGGCAGCAGAAGAATGCGCAGAAATCGGCATCGATGTGCGTTCGGTCGCCGTTACCGATGATGTCGCCTCAGCCCCCAGAGACAAGAAAGCTGAGCGGCGCGGCATTGCCGGCGATTTCTTCGTGTTCAAGATCGCCGGTGCCGCCGCCGATCAGGGTCGTTCCCTGCAAGAGGTTGCGGATGCCGCAAGGCATGCCAATGCTTCAACATTCTCCATGGGAGTAGCGCTGTCGGCCTGTTCCATGCCGCAGACCTTGCATCCCAATTTCGAGATCGGGCCAGACGAGATGGAAATCGGGATGGGTGTTCATGGCGAGCCGGGCATGCGGCGCGCCAAGATCGAAACCGCAGAGGAAATCACGGATGAGTTGATGGGGCTCATCCTTGATGAAATGGCCCCCGAAGAGGGCGAAGAGCTTGCGGTCCTTGTCAACGGTCTTGGCGCGACGGGCCTGATGGAATTGTATCTCATTCACCGCCGAGTGGCTCAGATCCTGTCAGGCAAGAAGATCAGGATCCACCATTCATGGGTCGGAGAATATTGCACCTCCATGGAAATGGCTGGCGCTTCCGTTACCCTCATCAAACTTGATGAAGATCTCAAATCATTGCTCGATCATCCCTGCCACACACCGGCGCTGACGGTTGGCGGCACACCTCAGCCGATAATCGGCGCCACGCGAACGACACGTGACTATCAGGATGCCAGCCGAATTGATGCAATCGACCGTACCAAACTCAAAACCGATGGCATAGTGACGCCAGAAGGTTTCAGAGTGATGATGAAAGCGGCCGGAGCGGCGATTGCCCGCGAAAAAGACAGACTGAGCGAACTGGATGGCGTCATCGGCGATGGAGATCATGGCGTGACCATGGATATCGGTTGGAGCGCG
This sequence comes from uncultured Cohaesibacter sp., assembly GCF_963676275.1. Lineage (NCBI taxonomy): Bacteria > Pseudomonadati > Pseudomonadota > Alphaproteobacteria > Hyphomicrobiales > Cohaesibacteraceae > Cohaesibacter > uncultured Cohaesibacter sp. Next base: position 2,429,477 of record NZ_OY781091.1, read on the forward strand.
GTTCTGGAAGTGCTGGTTTCAGCGCCGAAAGAGGATACCATTTCGCAAATATGCACCAAATCCGCCAAGGCTTTTCTGGATGCAGTTGGCGCGTCGTCGGGGCCTCTTTACGCTGGCGCATTCAACAGCGCTGGCAAGGCCGTTGCCGATAGGCTCAATCTTGATGCCCCATCTCTGGCAGCATGGGTCGAGGGAATGCTCAAGGGCATTCTGGGCCGCGGAGGAGCCAGTGCAGGCGACAAAACCATGATCGATGCATGGACACCGGCGGCAGAAACGGCCCTGAAGGCCGCAAAGGAAGGTTCCAATGAGTATGAGGTTCTGGAAGCGGCAAGCCTGGGAGCCCGGAACGGAGCCGACGCCACCCGCGACATGGAAAGTCGACGCGGACGCTCCAAGAAACTCGGTGCCCGTTCGGTTGGTCATATCGACCCCGGAGCAGAATCAACCCACGTCATGCTCAAGGCCATGCATGAAGCACTGACCAGCCTCAAGCCTTGAAACACCCGAAATTGAAGATTGGCAAAGGAGATTGGACCAGCTCTGATCTCCTTTCTTCATGGCAGCAACACAGCCTTTCTCTCAACTATAGCCAATCACCATTCCTGAAATTTTCAGCAAAAATTGCTAAACCAATTACCATATCCAAAAGAGAGAGAATTATCCTATATAGACCACCCGCATTGCTTGATATTTCTCACAATGTTAAATATGCTAATTTAGAAATGTTTAACATATCAAGAGGCGGCCGGTGCTCAAATTTCATGACACGAATTTAGAGTTCGATTTCGACAGACATGTCAAAAACTTAAAAAAACGAGTTCAAGACAGGGCCATATCTGACGCTGCATTATACTCCGTAGTTTTCCCTAATAAAACTGTTCATATATTTTATTTTCTGGAAGATAACCAACTCTGCGGCATGCCAGAGATCCATTCCTTTGAAAGCGTCACCTCCGATATCTTTGAAGGCAACTATTTCCATCACATCACTGTATCTCCCAACAAGCAGGGCGGGAAAAAGGACGAGGAAAACAGCTTCGAGGACGGCGATATTTATGTGGCATTGCCATTTGCCGAGAATCCCAATTTCAACGCTTGTGTCAAAGGCCCCAAGAGGCGTCTACACAATTACGTCTACCATCGGTTTCCGGAATTTTACGATTCCAGACGGCAAAAATTCTTCGACGAACAAGCCATAACGCTCAAGAAGCGTGAAACTCATGGAAAAATTGAAAAGCAAGTCAGCATTTTCAATCCCATGGCCTATATGGGAGGCCAGATCAAGAATGCCAAAAGCATCGCGCAGCAGCTAAATCCGGAAGGCCGCCCCGTCGCAGTTATCGGCATGCACTGGCTAGACACTGGTGGCGCGGAGTCCTGTGCGCTGGAAGCTCTGGAAGCTGCACATGAGGCCGGTTTCCTAACGATTTGCATAACAGACCGTCGCGGCAAGGAAATCCTTTACAACAGGGCGGACAAGGCATCTGACTATATATTCCAGTTGGATTCTACTTTACCTGACAATTTGTGGCGACAGTTCTACAGCAATCTTCTGTATCTTCTGGACGTGAAGATCCTGCATATTCATCACTGCGCCAGCATGTTTGAGAATTTGCCATTGATTAAGGCAATATCGCCAAAGACAAAGGTGATATCGTCAACTCATATCATCGAATTCCAGGATAGCGGCTACTGTCGCATCAGCGGTGTTTACGCCAACTATATCGATATTCAGCATGTCATCAGCAAGGAGTTGAGTGCCTATTATGCTGAAGAATTTCAGGTCACAAAAGACAAGATCGATTTATCCTATTTGGTGCATGGTGAGAGCAGGATCGAAGAACCGCACCCCAAGCCTCACAAAGCGCTGAGAGAAAAGTGCCGTCTGCTATTCGTCGGTCGCATGGCCCAGCAAAAGCGACCCTATCTCATCGCCAATATCGCGCAGAAGCTGATGAAGGAAAAACTCGACTTCTCAATCACCATGGTAGGTGGAGGAGACATGCTTGAGTTGACCCAAAAGCATGCAGAAAATCTGGGGGTTGATCACCTCATCGATTTCAGAGGCAATCTTGATCATCAGGCCGTCAAGGAACAGATGAACAATCATCACATCTTGCTTTTACCGTCACAGAATGAAGGGCTCGCGCTCGTCTGCTATGAAGCAACAATGGCGGGAGTTGTAGCAATATCCTGCGATGTAGGATCGCAGAATGAATTGATTTCAGAGGAGTTGCTTGTCTCTCGCCACACATATTCCTGCATCAAGGAAACGGCAAATGCCGTAAAACGCCTAGCAAGCGACGAAAGCTTCTATACCGCCGCATTTTCCGAACAAGTCAAAAAGTTCAACATAATTGCCGGTTCTAAAAATTATGATCAATTTTTGCGCGAGCAGTATAAGTAACAGGATCCAGGATGAAGAATTTCCGAATTGCGGCCGTCGTCGTTACATTCAATCGAATTGACAAGCTAAAAATTGTTTTAGAGAAAATATTGGCACAAACCCTGCCGGTCGAAACGATCGTCGTCGTCGACAATGCATCAACAGATGGCACCGACCAGTATTTGACGGAACTTTCATCGCAAAATGAAAAAGTCAAACATCTCAGACTTGAGAAGAATCTGGGAGGAGCAGGCGGCTTCAACAAGGGCATGAAACTGGCCTATGAGATCGGCAGCGACTATATCTGGATCATGGATGACGACTGTTATGCATATGATGATGCGTTGGAACGTCTGGTCGACGGCTGGACCCATCTGTATAAGCTCTCAGGTCATATGCCCGGTTTTGCCTGTTCGCTCGTCAAGTGGCATGACACGATTTGCGAAATGAATGTTCCGGAAACCGTATGGGACTGGCCGCGCTTCTTCTCACACGAAAATCAGCCCTATGCGCTGGTTAAGCACTGTTCCTTTGTTTCGGTTCTGGTTCATAGAAAGCGCGTCTCCGAAGTGGGGCTACCAATCGCGGATTTCTTCATCTGGTTTGATGATGTTGAATATACAAAGCGCTTGGCAAAAAGCTATCTCGGCGTGTATGTGCTCGATAGCATGGTTCATCATGATCTAGCCGAAAATAAAGGGGTCAATTTCGGGCTCATCAATAAAAGCAATGTCTGGAAATACAAGTATGGTTCGCGCAATCAGGCTTATTACCACAAGACCCATGGCTTCTTTAATTGGCTCGAATTCCTGTATAACACGCACCGGGCCATGAAACGCGCCAAAGTTCCCAAAAGCCTTAAAGCTCAGATCTACAAGTCGATTTTTGAGGGCCTGAGAATGAAGGTCGAAATCGAGCATGTAAGTTAGATCCAGAAAACAAGATCAAGATTTTTTTGAACGGAATATCTATGTTTTACTTTCAAAGATGCAACGAGCGTCTCGGCCCTCAACAAATGAACTATAATTTTTCAATATCATTGAAAAACAAATACATTTTTTGTGAAGTCGCAAAATCTGGATGCTCAGCCGTAAAAAAAGAGCTATGGCGACAAGAGCTTATGGGCGTGCCGTTGCCAGAGCAGTTCGTAAAGGCCCACAGAAACCCGCACGCTCCGTTTGAACAGCATCTTCTCATCAAACCATTCCAGCTGGGACAGACTGGCTTCAATGATTTGGTCCGCGACCCGAGCGTCGTCAAATGGGCCGTCGTTCGAAATCCATATTCCCGCGCGCTTTCAGGCTATCTGGACAAGGTTTGCAGGAACGAACCCCAGTTCCGAAATCTCGCACCTAACATCGCAAAGCTAAGAGGAACAGAAACTGCGGAGATCGATCACGCCACGGTTACGTTCGAAGAATATTGTACCGCGCTTTCACTATTTGAAGATCCGCGCTTTTTCGATCCCCATTGGCGTCCGCAATATTATCACATATGCGGCGATATCATCCCTTACTCCCACATCGTCAAATTGGAGACACTTAACGATGAGCGGCAAAATCTAAGCAAGATACTTGGATTAAGGGAAATGACATTCAAGGAAGGAAGCTCTCACGCGACCGGTTCAAACAGTAAAATACACGAATATTTCAATAAAAACTGCAGACGCATAATTCACGAGGTTTACAAGAAGGATTTCGAGAAATTCAATTATCCAACCGAGCTTTGATGATCCCCTCTGTCTAAAGCGAGCGGAGGGCTCTCGCCTTACGCTTAGAATCAGCATGTATTTTATGAAAAGCGGGGTCTTTTTATAAAAGTGCAAACCGCATCACGAAGGATTGGACAGGCATTCCATGTCCAATCCCATTCCAGCCAAGCATTCATTCGCAGAGAAGGGCGTAACGTGCTTAATGCCCGTTTGGGAGCAAATTTGTCTACAAATTCGGTAATATATAGAGGCAAACAATAGCATCCCTGATGCTCCGTGGTGGGGCGGGACCTTCAACAGGGCAGCCCTTCCATGTTGCAGAAGGCTGTGGTGCGGCATCTTCTGCACAGCCATAATTTGCTCTGTTTTTCGGCCAGATTGTCACAGGACCTTGAGTTCAAATGCATGGCTGATAGTGTAATGCCCCGCTTCCAGCGAGAGGCTGAAGCCCGGTATTCGGGTTCGCGGTGAGGCCATGTTTGAGTTGATGCGCAAGCAGTCGAGCGGTGTTCGAGCAAGCGCATCATTGGCACGGATGATGGACCGGGCATTGGTGCCTTTTATCAAGACGGCCCTATCATCAAACTGCAAAAGTTGTGCTTCTTCATACCATTGATCGACAGCAAAGCCTGTCTCGACGATTTCAGCCGGTCGGGCCAGCTCAAAGCAATGGGTGCGGGTGAAGCATCCATCGTCACCGGTCTGAATTAGTGTTGTTATCTCCTGAGAGCCGGACGTCCAGCGAACCTCCAGTTCCGCCTCGCGCACTTTCACGTCGAGATTGCGCTGACGCATCTGCCAGTTGGCACCGTCATCGAAACTGAAGGCGAGGATATTGTCGCCGAAAATCCCGACATGGGCATATTGCAGGCTCATTACATCGAAACCGCAGGCGGTGGAGTAGGCGAACTTATTGTATTTGTCCATCTGAAGCCATGTGTGGATCGGAGCGGCAAAATGAGCGATTACGTGGCCGCCTGTCCGTTGCAGCAGGCTATCGGCATGGGGCATCGGATAGATCTTCTTGCGCGCGGGCAGGGGCTTCTCTTCGGCCTGCCAGAAATCGCTGTCTTCAGCCAGCGCCAGTGGCATGAAAGCCTTCATGGCCCAATAGGGCGAGGTGGGTGAATTGTAGAATTCGCAGACATGAAGGTTCGGATAGGCATAGCCCCGTGAAAGCACGCCATCTGGCCGGAAGATGGGTCGCTGTCGCCACAGGCGCAACTGGCGTGCCCACAACCCCTTGATGACACCAATGTCCATCGGGCGCAGACCGGAAGCGGCCAGCATGCCCCAATAGGCCGATGTGGCAAAACGATAGGTGAGAGACCGACCCTGAATCATGCTCTCGCCATTGTCGGCGAACCAGTGACAGAAAGGCTCGGCAAAGGCGGCTGCGCGCTCTTGAAACAGCGAGGCGAAGGAATCGTCCTCTCCCTTTTTCAGTCGGGCATAAAGCATGCCGTAGAAATGCATAGCGAAGCCGCCATAATGATCGACTACACCGGTGCCGCCATCCCCATACCAGCCATCGCCGCGATACCAGTCGGCGAGCTGTTGCAGATGAGACTGTTGCAGTTTCTCGTCGATGAGATCGGCTCGCCCGACCTTTCTCAGCCCCTCCTGCACCAATACGGTAAAGAATTTCCAGTTATTGGCCGAAACCTCATGCTGCTGCAATCCGGCAAGCCAATTGGCCAGATTGTCCTTCTCCTGTTCGCTCAGCGGTGCCCAACCTTCCTCGGGCAAAAGCGCCAGCAGAAAACCGATAGCAGCCATTTCCACGGCGCGCTGATCCATGTCGCCCACCGGCCCCCAACCATGCGGATGATCCGGGCTTGACCCTTCGGCAAGGGCTAGCCGGAACAGAGCCCAGTGATCAAAGGAGCCGCCACCAAGAGCAAGCGGCACAAGGCCCCAGAAGGGCCGGGCGACGCCTTCCAGATAACTGGCGCGCATGTCGAAATTGGCCGCGCCCTCTTCCAGATCCAGCGCTGCGCCACACCGCTTGAGGAAAGGCACCAACGGCTCGATGAGGGAACGGGCAGCCGTCTGGAAATCGGCGCGCGACCGCATGGGGTTATCGGAAAAGCCGGAAAGAAAGAGAGACATGGTTTTACGCTCGCAGGAAATGAGAATTGGAAGAATAGGCTCAGGCGGCGACGGCCTCGGGGCCGAAAGGTCGGTACCTACTCCAAGGAGGAGGGAACAGGCACCAACCGGACTGTGCCGGACCTGATGCTGGTTAGGCGTCCGGACGGTGGTGCGGGGCCTTTGTCTGGTTGCTCAGCGCACCCCTAGACACCAAACAGTCTTGGCAGCGCCAGCGAAAGTGCCGGAACAAACGTGATCAACAGCAGGCCAGCAATCTGAACCGAGAAAATCGGCAGCAGCGGCTTGATGACCTTTGTGATCTTCTCTCCCGATATGCTGCAGGAGACGAACAGCACCGTTCCGACCGGTGGCGTGACGACGCCCATCGACAGGTTATAGACCATGATCACCCCAAAATGGACCGGATCGACGCCAAGCGCTGTGACCACCGGATAGAAAATCGGGGTGAAGATCAACTGGGCCGGAGCCATGTCCATGAACACCCCGACAATCAGCAGCGAGACGTTGATCAGCAGCAGGATGACATATTTGTTGTCGCTGAGACCGGTCAGCATTTCCCCGATGGTATCGGGAATGGAGGCAAAGGTCATGCTCCAGCTCATCAGGTTGGAACAGGCGATGAGGAACAGGATGATGCCTGTGGCAGAGGCTGTGTTGAGCAGCACCCGATAGAGGCTATTGGGCGTTAGCTTACGATAGACCAGCGCCAGAATGACCGAATAGAGCACCGCGATACCGGAGCCTTCGGTTGCCGTGAAGATGCCGAAGATGATACCGCCGATCACCACCACCACCAGCATCAGGCTGGGGGCGGCACGCAGGAAAGTAGCCATCATCTCGCTCATACGGAACGGGCTCTTGTCGACGGCATAATTGCGACGGCGGGCATAGACATAGGCGACCACCATCACGCTGAGACCCATGATAATGCCCGGCACGTAACCGGCAAGGAACAGGGCGACGATGGAGGCGCTGCCGCCGGTGATCAGCGAATAGACGATCAGCGCACCGGACGGCGGGATCAGCATGCCGCAGGGAGCAGACGCCGCATTGACCGCCGTGGTGATTGACATGTCATATTTTTCTTCACGGGCAATCGGGGAGACGATACCGCCGATGGCAGTGGCGGCCGCAATGCCCGACCCGGACAGGGAGCCGAACAGCATGTTGGCAAGCGTGTTGGTCTGCCACAGGCTGCCGGGAATGCGCCGCCCGATCAGCATGGCAAAATCGATGAGCCGCCGGGCGATGCCAGCCTCGTTCATGATGTTACCCGCCAGCACGAAGAAGGGCAGGGCCAGAAAGCCGAAACTGTCTAGCCCACTGAACAGCTTCTCGCCGGTGGTCGAAAAAAGCGAGCCCATGTCGATTTGCAGGCTCAGCGTCAGGATGCCCGAGAAGGCAAGCCCGATGGCAACCGGAGCACCGAGAATGAGCAGCAGGAACAGGGTTCCGAACAGCACCAGCGTAGAGAATAGCTCCAGATGGTCATTGACCCAGCTCATATAGAGATCGCTGCCGCGGAACAACTCGACCCCATAGATGGCAAGGGCCAGCAACAGCGCGATGACCAGCGCGTCGAGATAATGATGTGCGCGGTTACCGATGATCCCGGCCAGCACAACAATCTGCGACAGGCAAATGAGGATACCGGCGAAGAACAGCACGCTCTGCAGCGAACCGATGGAGAGATGCAGCATCGGCGTCGTTGTGGCGGCATTGGCATACATGGAATTGTAGCCACCCCAGGCCAGCAGCGCACCGAACAGCAGGCTTAGCAGGGCGTTGAAAAGCTTCAGTCGGCTCGCATTGCGCTCCTCAAGGGCATCCACCAGCAGCGGCAGATTGAGATGCTGGTTGAGCATGAAGCAATAGGCCGAGCCAACCACCCCGAGCCAGATCAGCGAGTAGCGCAGCAGCTCTTCGGACAGGCTGCTGGGCGCATTGAAGAAATAGCGTGCGATCACCTGATAGGAGATAAGAATAGCCATGATACCCAGCAGGATGGCCAGAAAGAAGCCAACTCCCTTGACGAGGGCCCGGTAGCCCTGTTGGGCCGGATGGATGGAAGAGGGGCTCGAAGCGGCGGCTTCGGCCTTGCCGCTGTTCGACTGCCTGTTCGTTTGCATGTGAATTTTCCTGCACAAGCAGGGACGGTTCCCATACCCTGCTCTGACCCGCATTGGACAGTACGATCGCCTCGGGCAACAGCCAGAGGCGACCGGATGGAGAGACTATTCGAAGGTGCGGCCTTCGATCGAGAAGATCGCCGTCAGCAGGGCGGCCTTCGCAGGGTCTTTCATGGCTTCCTTGTACATCGGCTCGACGGACTTCATCAGCGGAGCCTTGTCTACGTCGACCACCTGTACGCCGAGATTGTCAACGGCCTTTTGCAGATCGCGCGCTTCGCTCTCGTCAGCCCAGGCAACGGACTTTTCGGAGATTTCGGCAAACACGTCGTTGACGATCCTGAGATCTTCCGGAGAAACGGTTTCCTGGAATTTCAGGCTGGTGAGCACGAAGTCAGTGAGGCGGGTCTGCTCGGTCTTGAGCGCATATTTGGCCACTTCGCCGAACTTGGCCGACCACAGACCGGCGAGGCCACCTTCCGCCCCGTCAACAACACCCTGCTGCATGGCAGAATAAAGCTCGCCGAAGGAAATGGGTGTCGGAACCGCGCCGAAATTCTTCAGCATCTCGATATAGGTCTCGCTGCTCATGGTGCGCAGCTTCTTGCCCTTGATGTCATCGACGGAAGCAATCGGCTTGGTCATGTAGAGCGAACGGAAGCCACTGGACATGTAGCCGAGCGGGGCGAAGTTGTGCTTGGCGGCTTCGTCAAACAGGGCCTTGCGCACACCGGCATCGGCCATCACGCTGGCATATTCCTCGGAAGTGCGGAAGACATAGGGCAGATTGACCACGCCATAGGCCGGAATGACATTTTCCAGAGCGGCACTGTTGACCAGCCCCAGATCGACCACGCCTTTCTGGATCTGCTGGAAATAGTCCATCTGATCGCCCAGAACGCTGTTACCGAAGACCTTGATTTTCACGCGGCCATCGGTCTTTTCCTCCACCGTTTTGGCGAAGTCTGCAATCATCTCACCGGCGGTGCTTTTTTCCTGCACGTTGGTGGCCATCTTGAAGGTCTTGGCATGGGCAGCACCGGTGGCTCCGGTGGACATCACGGCCAGCACACAGGCTAGGCCCAGAATTTTTCGCGAAAGTTTCATTGTTTCCTTCCCTGATTCTCTACAACTCCCAGGCGGCGGACTGTGTTTTCTGGCTGCTCCCCCCTGTACCACTGGCGCGAAAGTCCTCCTCGCAATTCCAGAAGAATCCTATGGATATCTCTAAGAGGATGGAGCGGTTTTGTCCACCACATCTGCCCCCGAGCCCGTAAATGGATATACAGGAGCCCCGGCAGATGCCCCATAGGCTACGCTTGTCTCGCCCGAAACGTCAACTTAAATTTTATATATTGACGAAATTTTCTTTTTTTACGAAAATACTGTTCAGACAATTTGGAGGTTCTAACTATGAATGATGTTGCGGATAGCTATTTCGCACAGGAACAACATGTGCCGCGTGAGGAAAAGCTCGAACAGGTGCTTTTGCGCTGTGTGGACCGTCTGCGTCAGCAGATGCCGATCCACGGCCTGCGCAATCCCAAGATCGGGACAGCAGACAACCGCTGGATCTATTGCGACGGGCCGGACTGGGTGATGAGCTTCCTGTCGGGACAATATTGGCTGGCCTACCAACTGACGGGGGATGCTGCCTTCCGCAATGCGGTGCAGGCAAGGCGCCCCGACTTCCAAACGGTTCTGGAGCATTACCGCTATCGCGACCATGATCTGGGCTTCCAGTTCTCGTTGCATTCCGTTGCCGACTGGCAGTTGACCGGAGACCGCGAGGCGCGTGAGATGGGGTTGAAGGCCGCTTTTGCCCTGCTTAACCGCTTCCGCCCGGAAGGCAACTATATTCAGGCCTGGTCTCCCACCGGTCCCCATGACCGCGCCAAGGCCGCCTTTGCCAACGGTCGCATGATCGCCGACACCATGCAGAATCTGGGCCTTCTCTATTGGGCCACGCGCGAAACCGGTATCCATGAATATCACGAGGTGGCCGAGGCACATGCAATCACCTGCGCCAACACGCTGGTGCGCTCCGATGACACGTCCTTCCACACCTTCCTGTTCGATCCAGCCTCGGGTGAGCCCCTGCGTGGAGAGACCCATCAGGGCTATTCGGACCAGTCCTGCTGGGCGCGCGGACAGGCATGGCTGATGCATGGTTTTACCCAATGCTATGTCAACAGCGGCAACCGCGCCCATCTCGACGTCGCCCGGCGCCTCTGCGCCAAGGCCGAAGCCCTGATCGGCGATGCCACCCTGCCGGTATGGGATTTCAACCTGCCAGACACGGCCGAGCCCTATATCGACAGCTCCGCCGCCGCGGTGATGGCCTCGGGCCTTCTGTTGCTGTCTCGTCAGGATATCGACCCGCAAGAGGCTGAGCGCTGGCACGGCTTTGCTATCCGTTTGCTGAACGGGCTGGTTGATCAATGCGATTTGACCCGCGACCCGCAAGCACAGGGGCTTCTGGCCCACGGTGCAGCCCACGTTCCCGCTGGTCGTTGTGACGCCATGCTGCCCTATGGCGACTATTATTTCTTGGAGGCGCTGATGCGGGTGCAGGGGCACGAAAGATTTTTCTGGTAATTGCCGTTGGGTCTTTCTATAACGATTGGCGAAATTTTCGTATAGTTTCGCAAGCCATTGCATAGAGGATCGGTCGAATGGACAAAAAGAGCGAGGGAGTGCCAACACTCAAGGATGTTGCGGCGGCTGCCGGGCTGTCCATCGCGGCCGTTTCCAAGGTGTTCAACAACCGGGAAGGCGTCAGCGCCGCCAATCGGGCGCTGGTCATGAAGATTGCCGAGGAAATGGGCTATGCCGGCATCAGCGGCAGGGCGGCGGCCAACAGCCATCTGCAGCGCGCCGTCATTGCCACCCTCGACAAATATGTGACCGATGACGCCTTCTACGGCCAAATCATCGAATCCATCCTCGAATTCAGCCGCGCCGTAAATATCGAGATCAACCTGTCCATTGTCTCTTCGCAGGATCTGGAGCAGGCCGATTTGCGTCATCTTCTCAAGACCCCTTCCGACGGCATCTTCCTTGTCGGGCTTGATGGTCCAGCGGTGGTCAATGCGGTGCGCTCCATTGGCTGCCCCGCCGTGTTGGTCAATGGCATGGACAGCCGCATGGAGCTGTCGAGCGTCTCCCCTGACAACTATTTTGGCGGTCGCGACGTGACCCGTCGCCTCTTGGAATTGGGCCACCGCGAGATCGTACATATCACCCACCCCCACCGTGAATCGCTGATGCGACGGCTGATGGGGTTCCGCGAGGCAATGGAAGGGGCAGAGCTACCCTTCTCCTTCGAGCAGAACATCTTAGATGTCGGCGATCCGGATCTGATCAATCTGTCCTGTCATGACAAGGTGGCCGACTATCTGCGCACGCGCAATCCGCGCCCCACAGCGCTCTTCTGTGCCAACGACATGGTCGCATTGGGCGCACTGCGCGCGATCGACAGTGTCGGCCTGAAGGTCCCCGATGACATATCGGTCGTCGGGTTTGACGGACTGGCCGTGGGGGCCCATGCCTCTCCGCCAATCAGCACCATGGCAATTGACGGGCGGGAAATGGCCTTCCAAGCGGTTCAGATGCTTCTCGATATCGCGCAAAGCGAATTGCGATGCGCCCGTCGGTTGAGCCTCGGAGTGCGCTATATCGAACGTGAGTCGACCCGAGCTCTGCATACTCCGTCATAATCATGTAGCGCGGAAAAAAGATAGATAGCCGGCTTTCGCACACTCGAACACCACTTCCAGTTTCCGACAAGCAATGGTGGCCCAAAGCGGGCGTTCATCGATGGGCAAGCGCTGCGAGACTGTATGTGCAATCGGTTAAGCCTAGTCCCGGCAGGAACCAATCTAATGTGGTCGTACGGCCCAATTCTCAAAACAGACACGCCGTCGTTACGCATAAAAATACCAGCGCACAGTCTAGTACCGGAGGAAAACCCTCGGGCAACAATCCGTTAGCTGGATCTACCATTCCTCCCATCTTCGCATTTCAATTACGTAATAAGTTTTGACTATTTTTGTTTTGCACAACAATTCTAGGTTGCAATAACTAAATATCTCTACTAACTTTATATCAACCCGGCGACGTTTGATAAGTTTATGAATATTTTTTGCGCGGTTCGTCGCTAAGCTTCAAGACAAGCACACTCATAAAAATCCATTTATATCCAAGTCGTTTTAGATGACGATTTTTAGACCAAATTATAGGGTTAGTTACATGGCAGATCCAATTATTTCCATCACTGGCAGCTCAGGCGAAGAAGGGGAATATGTCGCCTTTACCATAACCTTGTCTAAGGCATCAGAGGCCGAAGTTACGGTCAACTATAAAACGCTTCAAGATGGTTGCGCTTTGTGGGGCTCCAACAATGACGTCGAATCCACAAAATACTATCCATCATCCGGCACTTTTACATTTGAGGCAGGAGAGACTGTCGGCACGATTTATATCAGTATTGATAGCGACTATGTCGATGAATATGATGAGAACTTCACCATGGTTCTTTCAGACCCGACAAATGCAACACTCGCGGGCGGTGAGAAAACTCTGACTGCAACAGGGGTGATTTTGGATGACGATGGAACTGGCTCGAATCTCGCTCTTTTCGTCTCTGATCCAACGATCATGGAAGGCGATACTGGTGGAAAACAAGCAGTTTTCGAAATCCAGTTATCACAAGCCTATTCAAAAGACATCACGCTGAGCTATACAACACAGGATGGAACCGCAACGGCCGGTTCTGATTATACCGCAAAAAGCGGTACGGTTACGTTTCTTGCTGGCCAAACGACCGCGAGCGTTTCAGTCACCGTTTCCGGTGATACGAGCGTAGAAACCCAGGAGACATTCTCGCTTGTCGTAACTCCAACATCGGCAATAGCAAACTCTGTTGAAGATTCCTCTGGCATTGCCACAATTCTCGATGAAGATTCGGATACCGGTAGCGCCCCCGTTATTTCCATCACTGGCAGCTCAGGCGAAGAAGGTGAATATGTCGCCTTTACCATAACCTTGTCTGAGGCATCAGACGCCGAAGTTACGGTCAACTATAAAACGCTTCAAGATGGCAGCGCTTTGTTGGGCAACAACAATGACGTCGAATCCACCTCCAACTATCCATCATCCGGCACTTTTACATTTGAGGCCGGAGAGACTGTCGGCACGATTTATATCAGGATTGATAGCGACTATGCCGATGAATATGATGAGAACTTCACCTTGGCTCTTTCAGGCCCGACAAATGCAACACTCGCGGGCGGTGAAGACACCTTGACTGCGACAGGGGTGATTTTGGATGACGATGGAACTGGCTCTAATCTCGCCCTTTTCGTCTCTGATCCAACGATCAAGGAAGGCGATACTGGTACAAAACAAGCGGTTTTCGAAATCCAGTTATCACAAGCCTATTCCAAAGACATCACGCTGAGCTATACAACACAGAATGGAACAGCAACGGCCGGTTCTGACTATACCGCAAAAAGCGGTACGGTTACGTTTCTTGCTGGCCAAACAGTTGCAAGCGTCGCTGTTACGATCTTAACTGATTCAGTTCTGGAAAGTAATGAAACCTTCTCACTTATTGTCACTCCGACATCTGCTATTGCGAACGGAACTGAAGATTCAACCGGAGTTGCAACAATTCTCGATAGCGGTATCGATTATGAAATCGTGAAAGGCGGAAATGGAAACAACAAGCTCTACGGAGGGTCTGGTGACGATCACCTCTATGGCTATGGCGGGAATGATACGCTCAAGGGTGGCAATGGGAATGACCTTCTTTATGGAGGGAACGGCAATGACTATTTATATGGCAACGCAGGTTCTGACTCCCTATTTGGGGGCTCCGGCAACGATTATCTCGATGGCGGTCTCGGCGCTGACAAAATGGTTGGCAACAATGGCAACGACACTTATATCGTCAACGATTCCAAAGACAAAGTCATTGAATATGCCGGTCAGGGGACTGACCTTGTAAACAGCTCCGTGAGTTTTTCTCTCAATGCAAATAGCCAAAATATCGAAAACCTGACCCTAACCGGCTCCAATTCCATTAATGGCACAGGCAATGGGATCGCCAATATCATAAAGGGCAATGGAGCTAAAAACGTCCTGAACGGCCTTGACGGAAATGACAAACTCTATGGCTATGGCGGCAATGACACGCTCAAGGGTGGCAATGGGAATGACCTTCTTTATGGAGGGAACGGCAATGACTATTTATATGGCAACGCAGGTTCTGACTCCCTATTTGGGAGCTCCGGCAACGATTATCTCGATGGCGGCCTCGGCGCTGACAAAATGTTTGGCAACAATGGCAACGACACTTTTATCGTCAACGATTCCAGAGACAAAGTCATTGAATATGCCGGTCAGGGGACTGACCTTGTAAAAAGCTCCGTGAGTTTTTCACTGAAAGCCAATGGCCAAAATGTCGAAAACCTGATCCTAACCGGATCCAATTCCATTAATGGCACAGGCAATGGGATCGCCAATATCATAAAGGGCAATGGAGCTAAAAACGTCCTGAGCGGCCTTGACGGCAATGACAAACTCTATGGCTATGGCGGCAATGACACGCTTAAAGGTGGCAATGGGAATGACCTTCTTTATGGAGGGAACGACAATGACCATTTATATGGTAACGCAGGATCTGACTCCCTATTTGGCGGCTCCGGCAACGATTATCTCGATGGCGGTCTCGGCATAGACAAAATGCTTGGCAACAATGGCAACGACACCTATATCGTCAACGTTTCCAGAGACAAAGTCATTGAATATGCCGGTCAGGGAACTGACCTTGTAAAGAGTTCCGCGAATTTTTCTCTGAAAGCCAATGGCCAAAATGTCGAAAACCTGACCCTAACCGGATCCAATTCCATTAATGGCACAGGCAATGGGCTCGCCAATATCATAAAGGGCAATGGAGCTAAAAATGTCCTGAGCGGTCTTGACGGCAATGACAAACTCTATGGCTATGGCGGCAATGACACGCTCAAAGGTGGCAATGGGAACGACACTTTGGTCGGAGGCGCTGGAGCTGATAGATTGATCGGCGGTTTGGGCAAAGATTCGATGTATGCTGGCAATGACAGCACCAAAGATACCTTTGTCTTTAGCAGTGTGAACGACAGTAAAGTTGGTAAAGCTCACGACACCATTTATCAGTTTGAGAACAACGAAGACATAATCGATCTGTCTGATATTGATGCCAACGCATCTAATTCGGGAAATCAGGAATTTGCTTTTTCGGGTACGAGCGCTTCGGCAAATTCTATCTGGTACGCAGCTTCAGGCTCTGACATCTCCGTTTATGGCGATGTTAATGGAGATGGCGTCGCTGATTTCCGGATCGACATCAATAATGTATCTTCGCTCTCAGAATCCGACTTCTTACTTTAGTTTCGTTTTCACACTTCAAAAGCCAACGTCTAACAGGGCATCAAAATGCCCTGTTATTTTGCGCAGCAAGCAATATTAAGCCGCGGTGAGGGCGGCACTTTGCAGTCGCGGTCGGCAGAGTGGTTGTCGTCCTCTCTTACGCCGACCAGCGAGCAGATTTTTACGGATCTCCAACTGAAACAAGACGAGCCTTGCCTGCGGATTGGCCCTACTGTTCTTTTGAAGGAAATTGATCATATATCTGCGCAGGGAATCGCACGTGAGGGGCATCATACTTCTTCGAAAGCTCAGAAAGCGTCAATTCTTCGCGAATGGCTTCAAGCGCAACCTTGGCTCTAAAGTCGGCAGAATAGCGTTTTCTCTTCGTCATTGCGGATCGTCTTTCTGATCAGGCGATCCCCCTTGCCTTATGGTCCGATTTCCTAGGACCAGCTCTTTTTGTGACTGTGCCGTCTTCTTCATGAACGCTTTGTCTGGTCGAACAGGATTTCGATGGCAGGGATAAGCGCTTTCCAATCTTCGACAATAGCCTCCGCTCCTGCATCTTTTAGCTGTTCTATGGTATGGAAGCCCCAGCTCACCCCAACGCAATGCACGCCGGCATTATGTGCCATATGCATGTCAATCTGCGCGTCGCCAATCAACACAGTGCGATCGGCAGCCAACTTAACCGCTTCTCTCGCTTGGGTTAGCATCGTCGGGTCGGGTTTGGAAGGGGCAGTGTCAGCGGTCTCGATCACTTCGAAATAATCCAGTATCCCGTTGCCGCTGAGCATATAGTTGACGCCAGAGCTGGATTTCCCCGTGGCAATGCCAAGGATAATATCGTCTCGGGCCTTGAGCTGGTCGAGGACGTCACGCCCACCTTCAAACAGCGGATCCAGTCCGCGCCCTGCAGCCTGTTCGGAAGCCTTGCGTGCATTATGTTCATCGCACAATTGCGCCGTCAAATGCGCATGCTCCGGCCCGAGCAGGCGGGTGTAATATTTGTCGAGCGTTAATCCGGTTGCTCCGAGAATGGCATCTGCGCTTGGAACGGCCAAGCCATGGTTCTGGAACAATTCGGTCACACAATTGATCTTGTCGATGCGGCTATCCAGCAAAGTGCCGTCAACATCAAACAAAACAAGTTTGGTCATACTCATAGGAAATCCTTTTGATTCAATGCGCGCGCTACTGTCTGCTCTGGTGAACAGGCGACATCGGCAAGCCGGGCTTTAAATGCGTTTAATCAATCGTGATGAGAAAATCTTTCCCGTTCGCCTGAACGGTCAGCTGGGAATAAGACAAGATACTGGGAATGGACTCCTGCCCCGATGACGAAGATGTTGCCGCCACGCCGATAACGTGACTTCCTGCCGCAATGCCCGAAGCGATGCCTGCTGGAGCATCTTCAAAGACCAGACAATCTTGCGGCGCAATCCCGAGTTTGCTTGCCCCTTTGAGGTATGGTTCAGGGTGTGGCTTGCCATGGGAAATATCATCAGCGGTAACGAGCTGTGCCGGTTTGGGAATTCCTGCCGCCTTGATACGTGCGCTGGCAATGGCGATGGTGCCAGAGGTTACGATAGTCCAGGGTATTTGCATCTCGGTCAGTTGATGCAGGAAATCGATAGCGCCTTCAATAGGAACAACGCCGCGCGTATCGGTGCTTTCCTCATCATGGAGCAGTCTTATCTCTTGCTTGATCACGTCTTCACCGGCGAATTGAAGAAATTCGCGAATGGATTCATGTGCAGGGCGACCATGGATGAGGGGGAGATAATGATCAGGTTCAAGGCCGTGCCGCGTCAACAAAGCACCCCAGGCACGTTTCACGACACTGGAGGAATCGATCAGTGTTCCGTCGAGATCAAAAAGGCAGCCATGGAAAGAAATCTGATATGTCACAATGGTTTCTCTGCCTATTTTGGGGAGTGAAGGGCGAAGTGCCGGAAGCGACTTTATACCCTGATCCTTCTGGAAGGAAGGTATAAATTGCTTCCGGTTTTTCCTTCGCAAGAGAGGAAGGAGGACCACTTTTAGCTCATCCAATTGCCACCATCGACATTGTAGGTCTGGGAGACAATATAGTCAGATTCACTGCTAGCAAGGAAGATGGCCATGCCGCACAGATCTTCCGGAGTTGCCATGCGACCGAATGGAACTGCCTTGCCAACTTCAACCTTCTTCTGGCCGACTTCTTTATGCTCGTTCTGGGCAAAGAAGGCGTCAACGCCGTCCCAGTGTTCGCCATCAACCACGCCCGGAGCAATGGCGTTTACGTTGATGCCATATTTGATCAGGTCAAGACCTGCGGACTGGGTGAGGGAGATAACAGCCGCTTTTGTCGAGCAGTAAGGAGCAACAAGTGCTTCGCCACGACGACCAGCCTGAGAGGCCATATTGATGATCTTGCCGCCTTCGCCGCGTTCGATCATGTGTTTTGCAACCGCCTGTAGGGTGAAGAAAACGCCATTGACGTTGATATCATAGACGCGCAGGAAGTCTTCGCGCTTGATGTCGACAATCGGGCCGGCGCAGAAGAGGCCGGCATTGTTGATTAGAATGTCGATCTTGCCCAGTTTTTCAATGGTTGTCTTGATCGCATTGTCGATGCTTTCCTGGCTCGTAACGTCCATTTTGACAGCAATGGCAGCGTCGCCAATTTCTGCAGCGGCTTTGGTGGCGCGCTCGATATTGATGTCGGCAATAACGACTTTGGCGCCTTCTTTTACATAGGCTTTTGCAAACCCGAAACCGATGCCGCGGGCACTGCCCGTAATCAGCGCTACTTTGTCTTTCAATCTCATGATTTTGTCCTCCAAATGGCACAAAGCCAGGTTTACTTTCTGCGAGGTTTCCCCCGTAAACTCAGTTAAAGCGCATTGAACCGGTATTCGCAGATATGCTCGTATATCTGGCCCGGTCGCAATATCGGTGAAGGGAAGTATCTGTTGTTAATTGCGTCGGCAAAACCGGCTGTTTCAAGGCACAGCCCGCGGCTTACTCCAATTTTTTGTCCGTCGATACCCACAATTTCTGGGAGGCCTGCCGCGGTATAGAAAAGCAGTCCCGGCTGATTGCTCCAAACTTCCATCTCCAGATCTTTTTCAGGAGACTGCAGTCGTGCAACGCGAGCCTTTTCTTCGCGAGGGCCGTTGACGGCAAAATTGACTTCATAATCCTGCCCAACCTTGCGTAGAGAGCGGAAATCAAACGCTGTATTCTTGACGGACAAAATTTCGCCAGTCGGAATCTGGTTGGAATGGGCAGGGGTGATGAGGTCAGCATTGATTTCAAGCCAGTGATCCGCAGCGCCTGCATCAGATGCAAGGTTGAAGTAGCTGTGGTTCGTCATGTTCAGTAGGGTGGGGCTGTCGCATTGGCCATTGATGGTCAAGCAAAGGCCATTATCCTCCGTCAGCTCGTAAAGGCAGGAGACCTCCACTTTCCCCGGATAACCTTCCTCGCCGTCTGGCGATGTGATGCCAAGCTTGACGGAAGACACCGTTGCTGACTCTACGGTCCAGTTGCGGCGGGTAAAGCCTTTCACACCACCATGCAAATGGACATTGCCATCACCATTAACCGGCAATTGATAGGATTTGCCGTCCAGCGTGAAGGCGCCTTTATCAATCCTGTTGCATACGCGACCAACAACCGTGCCGAGATACGGGCCATTTTCGATATAGCTTTCCAGTTTTTCAAATCCCAGTACGACCCGCCGTACAGAGCCATCTTTCAAAGGCACTTGCAGATCTCTTAAAACTGCACCGAATGACAGAATAGACGCCCGCGCGCCGGACTTGTTTTCAAGAATAACCTCGGTGATGGTTTCTCCACCCACATTGTGGTCAATGCACTGCGCAGTTGATGTCACGCCAATTTCCTCCAATTTTTAGAGCATAACCCGATGCTCCGAAACGAACGGGGCCACCGTCAGGTCTCAAGTCTTGTCTCAGGCAGCTGCGAGGCGAGCCAGAAATGTCTCGATTTCCTGTGTGGTCGATGTACCTTCCATAGGTCCCTTGCGGCAAACCGCCAGCGCCCCGGCGGCGGCGGCCAATCGCAGCGATTCCTGCGGAGCCATGCCGCGCAGCCAGCAGGTTACGAATGCACCGCCAAAACTGTCACCAGCACCGGTCGGGTCTATTTCCGTAACCTTGAAGGCAGGTTGGTGCCATTGACCGCTGTTGTCGTAATAGCTGGCACCTTTCGAGCCTTCTTTCAGGACAACGCCCTTGATGCCCTTGTCCAACAGCTCCTTGATTGATGCTTCAAGGTCGGTTGCCTTGGTGAACAGCTCGATTTCCGGACCGCTCGGCATGAAGAGGTCTGCTTTTTCGAGGATCTGGAACAGGGCAGTGCGCAGGCCGGGGAGATCCAGCATTTCTTTGCGAATATTCGGATCGAAGGTAATCGTGCCACCCTTGGCACGTACAACATCGATAGCATCAAGCGTCAGCTTAATCGCCCCATCGCAGAACAGGGACGACCCCATAACATGGAGGTTGCCTGTTCCTGCAATGAGTGCATCTGTCTGGGAGGACGGACCAATCAGGCCATTTGCGCTATGCTTGATATTATAGACGAAATCTCTGTCGCCATCTTCACGGTAGCGTACGAAGGCACTGCCTGTGGCGAACTCGGGAACCTGTGATATTGCCGAGGTGTCAACACCGTCAGAGGATAGTCTGTTGAGGTTGAGTTTTCCGAAGTCATCCTGACCTACGCAGCTGATCAAGCCGCAGGGCTGGCCGAGTTTGGCAACCTGATCGATGAAGATAGCTGGCGCGCCCGAGGGAAACGGTCCCATCATGGTCAATGGCTCAAGAAATCCAACGCCGGTTTCCATGGCCATTATTTCAACGACGATTTCACCGATGGTGACAACTTTCTGCATTTATTCCTCCCTATCAGCCTGAAAGCTTGTCTTGTCCGTTCGCGGGGCTTGCATGGCCTGCGGAGCGGATCGCCTTTCGTGGCGGATAAGCCTTTATTCAGTGTCGAAAATTCGCTGACCAAAATGCGCTTATTTATTCAGATCGTCAACTAAACTTTTCTCGTGTAAATTTAAATTTCGTGAGAAACCTGATTTGATCTGCACTTTTTCTCACCTAAAATCCGTTCCCGTGATTTTTTAAGTCATTGTTTTAACGTATTAATTAATTTTGCAAAATCATCTCTTATACGAAAGAAGAATGCTTGTGTGTATTTTCTGACAATATGAAGGCCTTAACAACCATATTTTTCAGAAATAACTTATCTCAATTTAATTTTATCATTGACACGGTTTATTTATTGGAGCCATTATGCCCTCGCAAAGCACAGGAGTTCAAAAGGTTCTCAGATGACAATTTGAGCGCATTTAGAATTTCAAACGGCGTGGAGGTCGCAGTTTTGCGAGCGTTTTGCAAGATTTGTCTTGCAAGGACAAAATCTTTCAAGTGCGAAATGAGACGGCTTTTCTCGCGGTAATTTTGACTTGAAACTTGCCGCTTTCACAAGAAAGCGTGCTCGGGAGGAATATTATGCTTCGTAAGTTTGTTTCTGGAGTCGCCAAAGGCGTTGCGATTTCAGCTTTGGCTGCTTGTTCAGCTCTTTCGGTTGCTCAGGCTAAGGATCTGTCCGTCGGCTTCTCCAACCGTACCCTCAACGGACCATACTTCAGCGCATTGACCGAACATGTAAAACAGTTCGGCGAAGCTGAAGGCTGGAAAGTGATTGCGACCGACGCTCGCGCAGACCTCAACAAGCAGATTGCTGACGTTGAAGACATGGTCGCGCGCGACATTAACTATCTGATCCTCAACCCGCAAGATCCTGCTGCAGGCATGCGCATTGTTGATCAGGTCACCAAAAAGGGCATCAAAGTCATCATCATTGACAGTGACCTTGCCATCGGCGCTGACGTTGTAACCCGCGTTGCTTCCGATAACGCAACGACAAACAAGATGATTGGTGAATATGCTGCCAGCCAGTTTGGCGACACACCGATGAAAATCGCATTGGTTTCCGGTAACCAGGGCAACCTTGTCGGTCATACCCGTTCTCGTAACTTCTTCCTCGGAGTGATCGACGGTCAACTGCGTTCTTCTGCCAAGACCAACTTCGAAATCTCCACTCAGGTTTGGGGTGGCTGGGACCAGCAGGGCGGCCTGAAGGCAACCGAAGACGTGCTGTCTGCCCATCCGGAAGTAAATGCTATCTATACTGAAAATGACGACATGGCTCTGGGTGCTGTGCATGCTTTGCGTGCCGCTGGCAAGTCTGACGCTGTAAAGATCTACAGCTACGACGGCAACAAGAACGCCTACAAAGCAATTATCGATGGCAAAATGGAAGCCACGGGCGAAAACAACCCGAAACTGATGGCTAAAATGGCAATCGACATCATCAAACGGATTGAAGCTGGAGAAACCAACTTCCCCGATTACTCTTACACCACTCCGCTTATGGTCAACAAAGACAACGCCGAGGAAGTCTACGATCCAGACTCCCTGTTCTGACCCAACTCAGGTGTCGGTGCCGCCTCGTGCGGCACCGCTTCTTTGAATCAACCACAGAATTCCCAAGGTTGCGCTCGCAACAAATGCCGAACTGCATTGGTGTTGTTATGAAAGCTTTAATTTTCCCCGAACCGCATTCCATGAAGATCGTTGACCTTCCGAAACCGGAAGCAAAACTGGATCAACTTGTTATCAAGGTAGCTGCCAGTGGTATTTGCGGTACCGACGTCCATATCTATGAGGGCGGGTTCACGGCTGAATATCCTGTTGTTCCGGGCCATGAGTTCGCCGGCGAAGTTGTCGAGGTCGGGCCGGACTGTACCCGCTTCAAAGTTGGAGACCGGGTCGCGGTAGAGCCGAACATACCTTGCAACAATTGCCCTGAATGCTTGCGCGGAGAGCATCATTTCTGCCGCAACATGGCAGTTCCCGGCGTGAACCAGCCCGGCGGTATGGCCGAATATGTTCTGGTCAACGAACGCGCCGCGTTTGACATTGGAGATCTCTCCTACGAGCTGGGCGCATTGGTCGAACCGCTGTCATGCGTTTTGCATGCGACCGAGCGTATGAATATCCGTCTGGGCGAACATGTGCTGATCATGGGCGCAGGTCCTATCGGCTTGATGATGGGCCGGTTGGTCAGAGCAAGAGGGGCCGCTCAGGTCGACTATCTCGAACGGGCAGAAGAGCGTCTTGCCTATGCCAAGGCCATGGGCCTTGGAGATGTCTACAGCGAAGTGAAAGACATTCCCGAAAAGATCTTCGATTGCGTTGCGGATGCATCTGGCAGCTCCATGCTCGTTTCCATCGCCGCTGACCGCTTGGCCCGTCCTTGCGGGCGCGTGCTGATCTTCGGTGTTCCGGGCACCGGAAAAAAAGTCGAAATCGACCACTTCCGTTTCTATCGCGAAGAAATCTCGCTGATTGCAAGCTTCACATCCTTGAAGAACAGCATGCAGGCAATCGATGTCATGCGCACGAACGTGATCAAGGTAGACGACATCATTTCACACAAAATCGCACTTTCCGAATGCCCTTCATTCATCGAGCGCATGAAAAAAGGCGATGGCAGTTTGCGCAAAGTGTCTGTCGTCAACTTTACCGAGTGAGACGGGATAGCTCATCCAAGTTAGGAGAAAATGCGTGATGAAAGACATTATCAAACGCCATTTGAGCGGTGAGCATGTGGGCATATGCTCGGTTTGCTCGGCGCACCCCGCAGTGATTGAGGCCGCGCTCCGATTTGATCTGAACTCCGATCGTATTGTCTTGATTGAGGCAACGTCCAATCAGGTTAACCAGTTCGGCGGCTATACAGGCATGAGACCAAAGGACTTCAGGGATTTCGTTTTCAAAATTGCTGATGACGTTGGCTTCCCACGTAAGCGGATCTGCCTTGGCGGCGACCACCTTGGTCCTAACGCCTGGCAGAAGGATGATCCTGAAACGGCAATGGCAAAATCGCGCCAACTCGTGGCCGATTATGTCGCAGCCGGTTTCACCAAAATCCATCTCGACGCCTCCATGGCTGTTGCTGGCGAAACCAACCCGATTGCGCCTGAAGTGGCGGCCGCGCGCGCCGCCGACATGGCAGTTGCTGCCGAAAAGGCTGTAGGAGACGGGGAAGGTCCTGTCTATATCATTGGTACGGAAGTTCCGGTTCCCGGTGGTGAAACTGACGGCTTCTCGGGGATCAAGATTACAGATCCTGCTGACGTCAAGGTGACCATTGAAACGCACCGGCAAGCCTTCGCCAAGCGTGGGCTGGAAGCCGCTTTCGAACGGGTCGTCGGTGTCGTGGTCCAGCCCGGCGTTGATTTCGACCATTCAGGCACAATTGCCTATGACCCCCAAAAGGCCGAGCCTTTGACGCAGTTCATCGAGGGCTGTTCAGGGCTGGTTTACGAGGCACACTCGACCGACTATCAGACGCCTGAGGCACTGCGTGGTCTGGTCGCAGGTCACTTTGCCATTCTCAAGGTCGGCCCAGCGCTCACTTTTGCCATGCGCGAAGGGCTTTATGCCTTGGTGGCGCTGGAAGACGAGCTTATTCCGGTGGAGAAGCGATCACAGTTGCGGGCTGTGCTTGAGCGGATCATGCTGGACGAGCCTAAAAACTGGGCTCCTTACTACAAGGGCGACGCCAGCACGCAGAAATTGCTGCGCTCTTACAGTCAGTCTGACCGCATTCGCTATTATTGGGCTCAGCCTGAAGTGGTTGCTGCCGTTGACAAGCTCTATGCCAACATCAACAGCGTAACGCCGATTCCGGCAATTCTAAGCGAATATATGGGCTATGAGCTTCATCGGGCAAAGGGTGCCGAATTTAACGCCCGCGGCTGGGTGGTCGACAAGATCATGCAGGTTCTCGAAGACTATGCCTTTGCGGCTGAACCAAACCCGCAGCGTCTGGCTGGATAGAGGGGATCAATGGCTGAATTAGCAGAATATGCCGTCAGCGTGAGTCACATCTCCAAGTCCTTTGGCGGTGTGAAGGCGCTCAAGGATGTCACACTACGGGTAAAGCCGGGTACAGTGCATGCTCTTGTAGGCGAAAACGGCGCGGGCAAGTCAACCCTAATGAATATCCTAGCGGGGATTCTGAAGCGCGACAAAGGCTCCGTAAAACTGTTCGGCAAGGAAGTGAATTTCACGGGCCCGTCGGACAGTCAGAGCCATGGCATTGCAATTATCCATCAGGAATTGGCTCTTGCCTCAGATCTTACCGTTGCCGAGAACATGTTTCTGGGCAATCTGGGGCAGGGCAAACCGCTGGTAAACTGGAAGGATCTTAACAGCAAGGCCAGTCAGGCGCTGAAAGAGTTCGGGTTTGATATTTCTCCCGATACCCTTTGTGGCAATCTCAGCGTGGCCTATCAGCAGGTTGTCGAGATCACCAAGTCCTTGGTACTCAATGACTGCAAGGTCCTGATCATGGACGAGCCAAGCGCGGTGCTTGCCGGACCAGAGGTTGAAATTCTCTTCGAAAATCTCAGACGCTTGCGAGAGAAGGGCGTTGCCATTATCTACATCTCGCACCGGCTGGAAGAGATCTTCCGCATTGCAGACGCCATTACGGTCTTCAAGGATGGAGAAACGGTGATCGACCTCGATCCTGCAACATGCACCGAGGAAGACATCATCACCAATATGGTTGGCCGCAAAATGGAAGCGGTCTTCCCCAAAAAACTACTTGCCCCCTCAGATTCGCCAGTTTCGCTATCCGTCGAACATCTGAATCGCCCCGGCGTTCTGTCCGACATTTCCCTGCAATTGCGAAAAGGGGAAGTTGTTGGCATGTCCGGCCTGATCGGCTCTGGCCGGTCTGAATTGGCCCGCTGTATCTTCGGTATCGATCCTTATGCTAGCGGCAAAATCATCGTGCACGGCAAGCCGGCCAAAATCCACCGGCCAGCGGACGCCATGAAGCAGGGCATCGGGCTAATCCCTGAGGACAGAAAGCTTCAGGGCGGCATTCTTTCCATACCCATTCAGCACAACCTATCCATGAGCAGTCTGGGACGGGTCAGCCACTTCGGCTTTTTCAATGGCGCTGCCGATAAGGCCTTAGCCAATGAATCCAAGGAGCAATTGAAGATCCGCCTGGGATCCATCCTGAACGAGCTTTCATCGCTCAGTGGTGGCAACCAGCAGAAGGTCGTGGTGGCAAAATGGCTAAACGCCCAGACAGACATCCTCATTCTGGATGAACCAACCAGAGGTGTCGACGTCGGAGCAAAAGCCGAGATTTACGCCATCATCTCCGAATTAGCCAGCAAGGGATACAGCATTATCGTCATTTCATCCGAATTGGTGGAAGTCGTGGGTCTTTGTCATCGCGTCTATGTGATGAGTGAAGGCGAAATTACTGGTGAACTCACCAACGGCGACATTAACGAAGAAAACATCATGCGCTTGGCGATTCCCAAGCGAATTTCTAAGTGAGGGAGGGGATCGCCATGTCCTTATCACGTCTTGTGCGTCTAGCACTCAACCAATCAACACTGGTGTTTTTCATCATCATGTTGGTGGTTGCAGAATTTCTATCTGATCGCTTTTTCACGGGAAGTAACATCTCCAACGTCTTGAGACAAACCGTACCACTGGGCATTGTTTCCATCGGTCTGCTGTTTGTCATACTGACCTCGGGTATCGACTTGTCAGTAGGGTCGCTGATGGCTTTGGTATCCGTTGCCGTTGCACTCTTCATTCCGCAATTCGGCTTGACCGCAGGCATCATCATGGCTCTGCTTGTCGGCCTTGTTTGCGGTGCGTTCAGTGGTGTTCTTGTTACCTACTTCTCGATTGCCCCTTTCATCGCAACCCTTGCGACGATGACCATCGCCCGTGGTCTGGCGCTGATCTTCTCTCGCGGCCAACCGATCTTTATCGAGAGTGACTTCTTTATGAATGTGGGCACCTCCACCTTCATGGGCATTCCGACTCTGTTCGTCATTCTCGTCTTGGTCGTTTTGATTGCTTGGTTTGTTTACAGATATGCCGTATTCGGTCGCCTTGTCGTCGCGGTCGGCTCCAACGAAACCGCAACCCGATTTGCCGGTATCAATGTCTCCACCATCAAGCTTGCGGTCTATGCATTGTCCGGTTTGACCTGCGGTATTGCCGGCATCATCTCAGCCACAAGAACAGGTGTTGGCTCTCCCATTCTTGCCGTCGGTTTCGAGCTTGATGCAATCGCAGCCGTTGTGGTTGGCGGAGCAAGCCTGAACGGTGGTCGAGGCACGGTCTTCAACACGCTGATGGGTGCAATGATCCTGTCGATTATTTCCAACCTCATGAACCTGATGGACATCCCCGGATACCATCAGCAGGTGGTAAAAGGCATCATCATTGTTCTGGCCGTTCTGCTCGAAAGTGCCAAGCAACGGTTTGCAAAGAGCATCTAAATACATAAAATAAGTCAAAAGACAAAAGCGCGTTTAAGCAGAATTCATGAGCTATATGCCTATTGTCTTTTGACACCAACTTAATTAATTTACCGGACGGATTAAACGTTTTCTCGATAACTCTGTAGGTAAGCTCCCTAAAGCCTGAGGAAGCAAAATGAGCAAAATCAAAAATATGAATGACTTTGCTCAAGTGAGTGGACTGTCTCGCCCAACTGTTGCAAAATATTTCTCCGATCCGTTGTCAGTACGCCCTACCACGCGCAAACGGATTGAAAAGACGCTCGAAAAATTTGATTACAGGCCGAATATTTTCGCCCAGAATCTCAAAAAGAAGAATCCCAAGAATATCGGCGTTATCGTTCCCCAGTTGATTGATCCCTTTTATGCTGAAATCGTCCGACGCATCGAAATGATGTGCATCGAAAAGGGCTATTGGGCTGTTGTCCTTAGCTCGCATGGCGAAGCTATGGTCGAGAATGCTGCTGTGGAAACCCTGCTGGCGCTCAAGCTTTCTGGAGCCATCATCGCGCCGTTGGGCACCGATTCCGATATGAATCTCATCAAGGGTCTGAATGAGAGCAACCGGCTTGTCATTCTTGATACCCGGCTCAATATTGACGCTCCGTTCGTGGGCACCGACAACAATCAGAGCATTTCGCTGATCGTCGATTATCTCTGCCGCACCGGTGAGGCGCCTTGCTACATGGACATGCCCGCGCTGACAACCAACGCTATGGAACGCAAAGAAGCATATAGGACCGCGATCCAGAAACAAGGTTTCGAGCCGATCATTCTGACTACGGATTCGGTGAGTTGGAGCTTTGAAAAGATTGGCTTTGAAACCGCCAATTACTATCTGGATAACGGCGGCTTTCCCCGCTCAACCATCCTTTGTGCCAATGACCGTATCGCATTTGGCGTCATGGCCGCAGCCTATCAGCGAGGCATGAAGGTGGGAAGAGACGCGATGAGCGATCTACGGGTTGCTGGCCACGATGATCATCCGCTCAGCGAGTTCACCTGTCCGGGGCTAACGACGGTTGCGCAGGACTACAACTCTCTTGCCGACAAGTCGATCGAACTCTTGCTATCGGAGGGAGAAATGGTTGCCAAACAGCGCGATGCCAATTCCGACTTCCTCTACCCTTCCAGACTAATCATGCGAGAATCCGCCTAAGCTTGCCAGGAGCATTTGAATTCCACCACCTGAGCACGCGTCACACTCTTCAAGGATACATCACTCACCAAATCCACGAAACGGGCCACAGCCCGCTTCGCCTTTGGGAAGACTGGGAAGATCGAAGACGACATCATCTGTATCGAACAGCTGCTTTATGTCTTCTCCGGCCACAGCAAGCTCGGAAGGGCGTTAAAAAGCCACCTTCGTGCTACGCAGAGATCGCCAGAATCGATCATCACTTTGATCGAGTGCATCTCGTCGTGACATTGCAATATCCAGATTTTTGGTATTGAGAGATTTCTGAACCGGATTTGGTCTGGGAGCGAGAGTACGAACGTTCTGCGGGATTGTCCGGGTATAATAGAAGACACCCCCGATCTTCGTACTATATTTTTGCTCCCGAGTGCTGGCCATGGCAGGCGCGTTTATACCGATAGCAGGCTCCAACGAAAAAGGGACTTCTGAACTCAATCAGAAGACCCTTAATATGGCTCCCCAGGCCGGACTCGAACCAGCGACCCAGCGATTAACAGTCGCTTGCTCTACCAACTGAGCTACTGGGGAAAACTCTTTTCGTCTGGCGAACCGTGTCGCCTCAACGTTGGTGAGGTGGTTTCTAATGGAGTGAGCGGCACTTGCCAAGCCCCTTTTTTCATCTTTTTCATTTCTCTTGTGGATCAGTGGAAAAGCACAAATGCCTGTCATAGAAAACATAAACTGAGCATAAGAGAACCGGCATGCAACGCCGCCATATTTCCGCTCTTTTCCTCCGTAGAATTGCTTTAAAGAATCGGATTTTCCGTTTCATAACAAAGTGCGCACACAAATGATCACCCCGAGAAAAACATTCAAGATCGGCCCTAAAACCGTAAAAATTCCGGAAACCCCTTTCGCCAGAAAGCTGCTGGGAATCATCCTGATAATTGGAGGTATTCTCGGCTTCCTTCCCATACTGGGTTTTTGGATGCTTCCGCTCGGGCTGATCATCCTGTCAATTGATTTGCCATTTCTGCGCAAATATCGCAGAAAGATCTCGATCAGAATGGAAAAGCGCAAACGGAGTGCAAATCCCTCCGGCGCCGCTTAATCGATATCAGGAGCAAAATCTGGCATGAATAGGCATTCCGCACGCACAACCCTCGTTGTCGGCGGGGCAAGATCCGGCAAAAGCGCATTTGCCCAGCAGCTCTGTGAAGCCAGTCCCTATAATCTTGTCTATGTGGCAACATCGCCGGTATTTGCCGATGATGGCGAGATGTCCGCTCGCATTCAAAAGCACAAGGACGACAGAGGACCTCGCTGGCGCGCTGTCGAGGAAGAGATCGACATAACCAATGTGATCAAAGACAATGATCATGCGGACAACGCTCTGCTGATCGATTGCGCCACCCTTTGGCTCAACAATCTGCTCTATCATCAATTGCCGCTTACAGATCACATCAATGCCTTCCTGCAGGCTCTGGAGGCATCTCAGGCGCATATCGTGATCGTTTCAAATGAAGTGGGGCAGGGGATCGTACCCAGCGCGCCAGAGGTGAGAGCATTCCGTGACCATCAGGGGCGGTTCAATCAGCAGCTGGCATCTGCTTGCGAGCGAGTTGTGGAAGTGCGCTGTGGTTTGCCCATCTTGCTCAAACCCATCCAGCAACCCCACATCTGCCTCTAGCAAAAGCGGCACCAAGCGATCATCGAAATTCAGATGAGGGCGATGGCTGCCAGAACAGCAACCACCAGAAACTGAATCTGACAGGCGCGCAAATAGAGCCGCAAAGCCATTTGGATGTCGTTCGCCCCAAGCGCGCGCTTGCCTCCATCATTGACAAATGGCTCATCGACCAGTTCTCCCTCATAATAACGAGGGCCGGAGAGAGCGATATTGAGCCGACGGGCCATTGCCCCCTCTGGCCACCCTGCATTGGGAGAGCGATGTCGTCGCGCATCCGCCAAAAAAGAGCGCCAAGACTGGCGAGCGTGCCCGTCCGGGTCATAGAGACTTACCGGGAGACTTACCGGAGAATAGAGCAGCAGGATCATCGTCAGGCGCGCCGGAACCAGATTGAGCAGATCATCCAGCCGCGCTGCCGCCCAGCCGAAATAGAGATAGCGCTCATTGCGATGCCCTATCATGCTATCGGCCGTGTTGACGATCTTGTAGCAGATGATCCCGGGCAATCCCAACAGCACCAGCCAGAAAAGCGGCGCGACGATCCCGTCAGAATAATTTTCGGCCAGACTCTCGATCGCAGCCCGCGTGACACCTGCCTCATCCAGCTTGCGCGTATCCCGCCCCACAATCATCGAGACCGCCTGTCGACCGCCTTCAAGGTCAAATCGGGCAAGAGGCTCGGCAACATGTAGCACATGTTCATAGAGGCTTCTCTGGGCTATCAGGCTGGAAGCCAACAGCGCAACAATCAGCCAGCCAACGAAACCGAAGGACATAAGCCAGAGCTGAAGGAAATATCCGCCCGCTGCGCCAAACAGAAGAAGGGTGGTGATGGAAAGAGAGCCAGCCAACCGGCCAGTAAGGGCGCTTTGCACCGCTGGCCGATTGAGCCACTTTTCCAGCAGGGAAATCGCCTTGCCGAAAAGCACCACAGGATGGGGGAGCCGACGCCACAGCCAGTCCGGCTCACCGAATATAGCATCCAGAATCACAGCCATGAGGACGGTTACAGCGAACAGCCCACCAAACAGGATCACCGATACATCACCTTGCCGAGGGCTTCATCAAATCGGGTCATCGACTTCTCATCGATTGGAATGCCGAAGCGAATATAGTCAGACCGATAATCAAAGATACGAGACCAGATATGCATCTCGGCCAACTTACGGTGCAGATCCTGCGCATCTTCCTTGATGACAAGGCGAAACAGCGAGGTGCCCCCTGCGATATAGAGGCCGCGCTTATCAAGGATCTTGTCCATGAGTTCAGCCTGATCGCGCAATTTGACGCGCTGTGTCTTCTGCCACTCGAGATCGCCGAGGGCCTGAGTTCCAACGCGCAAGGCCGGAGTTGAAACCGCCCATGGCCCCAACATGTCGCGTATCTTGCTGATCTGGACCTCGTGCCCCATCAGAAATCCCAACCGGATCCCGGACAGACCGAAAAATTTGCCGAAGGATCTCAGAATCACGCAATTGGGCATCTCTGCCAGATGCGGCATGACGCTCAGGCTCGGATTCACATCGGCAAAGGCCTCATCGACGATCAGCAGCCCGCGCTGCCGGTGCAGCTTGCTGGCCAGATCCACGAGCAATTCGGCATCCAGCGTCCGGCCGTCGGGATTGTTCGGATTACAGACCAGCAGACAATCGCCTGGGAAAAACTCCTTTGGCAATTCGTTGATCATGGCAACGTCGACCCCGGCGCGGGCCATAGCTCGCTGATGCTCGGAATAGGTCGGCCCGAGAATAAGGCAGCTCTGGTTCGTTCCCAGAAGCACCGGCATGGACTGGATGAGAGACTGTGTGCCGGGCGATGCTACGATCGAAACCTCATCAGGCACATTATAAGCGATGCGCGCGGCCGCCAGACAATCGACCAGATCACCTTGCGTCGGCAGGCAACCGATTGAGTCCAGAGCAGATTCCCTGTCAAATGGATAGGAAACGTGATTGATACCAGCAGATAGATCAAGCCAGCCTTCTCGCGTCCCCCCATAGCGGTTCATGGCGGCAGAAAGATCGCCTCCATGCATCATAATGTTGTCGTCACTGGCTACCATAATCCAAGCCCCAAATTGTTCGGCGAATGTGACTAACGCATATCCCTTTTAGCCATGCGATGCAAACTCAAACGCCCAATTTGGAACCTCTGTCCAGTTTCGCGTAACCAACCGGTAGGGAGGAGGGTGGTTTATTTATAATATTACTAAATTCATAAATATTTCAAATAGCAATCATTAAGACAATGCAGCTTCTTTCCGCAATTTAAAGACAGTGAACAGAAGCGATTCGACGCGCGCATTCAGCCCGACGCAAGCATGATATCGCCGGCAAAAATATAACCAGATTCTTCCAAAATCACGCCTGACAGCAGCCAACCAGTTGAACTGATGTATCTTTCAAACTTCAAACAGCGATAGATGAATGCCTAAATCTTATAGAATAGCCCCAAAACAACACCCGAAAGACCGTCGGGTTTTGCTCAAACATTGTTACAACTTACAATTACATTTTATTAAGAAACCCTGTGCAAAATTACATGTCAAATATTACATTCATTTTTTAGGAGTTCTTGGGGTGACTGGATCTGAAATTCGCCGCCTGCAGGAGTTGAAACGATACGCGCTTCTAGACACAGAACCGGAAGAGGCATTTGATCGAATTACGCGCCTGACCAAAGGCCTTATGAATACACCAATTGCACTTATTTCCCTTGCCGATGCAGATCGCCAATGGTTCAAGTCCCGTCAGGGCTTGCAGATTTGCCAGACGTCCAATGAGGGGTCATTCTGCACCTTTGCAATGAAAAGCAATCAGCCCTTCATCATCGAGGACACACTTCTGGACGATCGTTTCAAAGACACTGAAATGGTTGTTGGCGAGAATAATATTCGCTTTTACGCAGGGGTTCCCCTGATATCGCCGACAGGCAGCCGCCTTGGCGCTCTTTGCATCATGGACCATATTCCTCGCAAATTGACGCCCGAGCAAATCGACAATCTTTATGATCTGGGCAGGATC
The DNA here is from genome assembly GCF_963676275.1 of uncultured Cohaesibacter sp. Lineage (NCBI taxonomy): Bacteria > Pseudomonadati > Pseudomonadota > Alphaproteobacteria > Hyphomicrobiales > Cohaesibacteraceae > Cohaesibacter > uncultured Cohaesibacter sp. The sequence continues at coordinate 2,462,525 of NZ_OY781091.1, forward strand.
GTTATCGATGAAATCGAACTGCGCTCGCTGGCGACCACCGATTGCCTGACCGGACTGCAACAAAGGCAAGGCTTCTGGCTCACGGCACGGCAGGAGCTGGATCGTTTCAAGCGTTATGATAGCGACCTTAGTCTGCTGCTTATCGATATCGACAGCTTCAAGATGGTCAATGATACGCTGGGCCACGCTGCCGGGGACAGGGTTTTGCAGAAACTTGCCGACATCTGCCGGGACAACTTGCGTATTTTTGACACGGCAGCCCGCATCGGTGGTGATGAATTTGCCATCCTGCTGCCACAGACAGAGCTTTTCGCTGCCTGCAAGATGGCAGAAAAGCTGCGGATGATCATCGCGAGCACACCGGCCACCTATGGCGACAAGTCCATCTCCATCACAACAAGTTTCGGCGTTGCATCGCTCAACACCAGCCATGTTGTCTCGGTAACGGAATTGCTTCGTGCTGCGGATGAGTGTCTCTATCAGGCAAAGAGCAAAGGGCGCAACAAGACCGTTTCCATTGCCGCCTGAGCTGGCGCCTTCGCCACCACCCCATATCCCGGAGAGGGAAACAACCGGCCGCCTTGCCGCGTCGGGCGTTTACTGCTGTCATATGCCTGCTGGTATCAGCCAAGCATGAGCACACAAAACTGCCCCCTCAATGACATCAAGCCATCATATTCGCTGCATATAAGGATTTTGCTTGGAAGAAGGTTGGAGGCTCGAGCCGGAATCGAACCGGCGTACACGGATTTGCAATCCGCTGCGTCACCACTCCGCCATCGAGCCTTCCTGCGTGTGGTGGAAGGTGCATAGCAAATGGTCATTGATGTCTCAAGTGCAAATCCACGACATTTTTGACATTTTCACGAACACCCCCAGAATTTTTGAAATGAGTGCAACGCGCTTGCACCGCATTAAGTATATATACAGCAATTGCGCTTGCAACCACGCCAGCAGAGCGATATGCAAAGCCAATGATACGTCTTTTCGGCTTTGCTGTATGATATAAGCGCCCCATGCGCCATACTGTCACACAATATAAAGCCACTTCAGGACGATGAGGAGTTCGGAAAATGATCCCGTTTGATCAAGCGCGCCGCAACATGGTGGACAGTCAAATCCGCACCACCGACGTAACCTCATACAAGGTTCTGGACGCCTTCCTGAAAGTGCCGCGTGAGAAATTCGTGCCCGAATCTCAAGTTGCCTTTGCCTATTCGGATGCGGATATTCGGGTTTCACCAACCCGCGTAATGACCCAGCCATCCTCTTTGGCAAGAATGATGCAACTGGCGGACATCAAGCCTGACGATCTGGTTCTGATCATAGGATCCGGATCGGGCTACACGGCTGCAATCGCCTCAAAACTCTCCAACACGGTTGTCGCCGTTGAAAGCGATGAAAAACTCGCGGCCAATGCCGAAGCCGCCATTTCGGCATTGGGCTATGACAATGTCGCCGTGATCTGGGCCGATGTAAAAGAGGGGGTTCCGTCCGAAGGTCCTTATGATGTGATTTTCATCAATGGCGTTGTCGAGGAAGTCCCGCAAGCCTTGCTCATGCAGCTCAAGGATGGTGGTGCGCTGGTAACGGCAAAGGGCAACGACCATATGGCAGAAGCAATCCGAATTCTGCGCGTCGGAGACAGTTTTTCCAGCCTTTCCGCCTTTGATACCAACGCCCCCATGCTGGAAGAGTTCCACAAGTCACAAGGCTTTCAATTCTAAAGACGAATCGCAAGGCGGGGCACAAGAGCAGTTCATCACCAGAGCGAGTGGTGAGAGGGGCGGATTTTGCGACTATTCTTGAGAATTACATAGAGAAATTCATCAATAGCGACAATGTGATACATATATCCAGAAAAAACCCTGCATAGAATAACGACTGCTTCATGGCCAACATGTTTCTTAAAGTGTTGCATTAAAGCCGTATTCACATTTTTTTAAGGGAATCGGACCACCGAGCACTAGGAATAAATTAATCTTCCTATTATGGTCCTCATCAACAAACATCCAAGTAGCGACGTGATGAGGCTAATCATGTCGAAAATTCATATAATGGAGTAATGGTGTGGCTGGGCTTCGGACAATAACGCTATGTGCTTTCACTGCACTCTTATGCAACGTGCATGGTGCTTCTGCTGAAAATCTCTCAAACGCACTGTCTCTCGCTTACAGTAACAACCCCACCCTGAATGCGGCCCGCGCCGGATTGCGGGCAACGGACGAGGGCGTTCCTCAGGCGCTGTCGGGCTATCGCCCGACCGTTACCGCCACAGGTTCTGCCCAGCGCTCCTGGACCCAGTCTGATTATCGTTCCGGTTATCTCAAGAATAGTCAGGCCAATACGGCGAGCATGGCCATTCAGGTCCAGCAGATTCTCTATCGCGGCAACCGTACCAAAAACGGCGTGAAGCAGGCCGAAGCTGCAATTCAGGCTGCAAGAGAAAGCCTCAAGAGCACCGAACAATCCGTGCTGCTCGAAGTCGCAACCGCTTATATGGATATTTTGCAGAATCAGGCCATTCTGGAATTGCGCAAACAGAATGTCGCATTTCTGGAAGAACAGGCCCGTTCAGCAAGAGACCGCTTTGCCGTTGGTGAGACAATCAACACCGACGTCAATCAGGCAGAAGCCAGTCTGGCAGCAGCGATCTCGCTGGTCCATGCAGCAGAAGCCAATCTGACATCAAGCAAGGCCACCTATGAGCAGTATGTCGGCAAGAAGCCCGGCACGCTCGTCGCAGGCTATTCGGTGGACAATCTGTTCCCGAACTCTCTGGAAGCGGCTCTCAGTCAGGGACTGTCCCAGCATCCTTCCATTATCGCTGCCAAATTCAATGTTGATGTTTCCGACCTTGAAGTGAAGATCGCGCAAGGCGCACTGTTGCCAACCGTATCTGTCACTGGTGAGGCAGGGACGTCCTGGACGAACAATACCAGCAGTTCGAATGTTGACAGCACCACCAACAGTGCATCCATTCTCGGCTCCGTCAGCATTCCGCTTTATTCCGGTGGTGCAAATCACTCGGCGGTTCGCGAAGCCAAGGAAAGCTTGGGGCAGGCCCGCATTCAGCTTGATCTGGCCCGCGCCCAGATCCGCGCCGGCATCATTTCCGCATGGGCCTCGCTGCAAGCCAGCATTCCGTCCATCACCGCAGCTCAGGCTGAAGTCAAGGCGGCTCGTCTGGCCACGCAGGGCGTGATCGAAGAGCAAAAGGTTGGCCAGCGCACCCTGCTTGACGTACTCGATCAGCAGGAAGATCTGATTTCCGCCCGCATCTCTCTGGTTCAGGCTCAGCATGACCGGATCGTGGCCTCTTTCTCGATGGCTTCGGCAACCGGCAACCTTTCCGCTGCCAATCTCAAGCTGAAGGTCAAGCGCTACGATCCGAACGAGCATTATAATGCAGTGCGCGACAAATGGGTTGGCCTGCGCACACCCGATGGTCGCTAGGCGCAAATCCAGACAAGTCTAGATAGAAATGAAATAGTGAGAAGCTGGCTATAGATGCCAGCTTTTTATTTTGCCAAATGATTCTTCTCATCATGTTGCCGATATTCAGCAAGTATTTGAATGTTCAAACATGATGCTTTCCGGGTGATCTGTGCAGGATAACGGGGAAATTAACGGATATTTCCTTCACTCCACATCTCATTGATGCTTTTTTGCGTAACGGATTTCAACAAATTGACAAACACTCTATAGTTAAAGGATGGGCGAATCATGTTCGCGGCGGAACATGCTCAGCTCATTGACCTGTTTGTCGTTAGTTTCGGGTGAGGCCATGTCAAATTCCAGTGCAGCTCAAGAACCCTCGATGGAGGAGATTCTCGCATCCATCCGCAGAATCATCTCGGATGAAGAAGCTGCCATCGGGGAAGAGGCTGCTCCAGCAGAAGAGCCAGAAGCCGATCCAAATGAGGCCATGAGTCAGGATGCGCTAGACGCGCTGTTTGACGAACCTGCGCCAGCGCCGGAACCAGAACCCGAACCTGAGGAAGAAGAAGAAATCGACATGGCTGCGGCCATGGCTGCGATGGAAGAGGAAGAAGCGCCTGAGGAAGAAGAGGAAGATGTCCTCGAACTTTCTTCAGAGTGGCAGGAATCCGATTTCGTTGAACCACAGGAAGACGATCTGGTTTTTGCCAACGCCGAGGAAGAACCCGAGCCGGAAGCTGCCAAACCGGTTGAAGAAATCCTCAGCAAGAAGCTTGAAGAGGCGGTTCCAAAAGCACTCGAAGCCGCTTTCAGCGCAGCGCCAATGCCGGATGGGCCTCTGCCCAATCTTCAACGTGGCGCTCCTCTTGTATCCGATGACACTTCACAAAAAGTAACGAGTGCCTTTGGCGATCTCACCCATACAATCCTGAACAACAATTCCCGCACGATAGAGAATGTTGTCGAGGATATGCTGCGCCCGATGCTGAAGGCATGGCTTGATCAGAATTTGCCAGTGATGGTGGAACGTCTGGTGCGCGCCGAGATCGAACGAGTGTCCAGGGGCGAGCAGCATTACCGCTGATCGCCCGCACCAACTCGCCAAAACGCCTTCTCCCCCCCTTGAAAGCTGCTTTTTCTAGGAAAATTTGCGCCCTTTGCAGGAAGAATGACCTGTTGGGCCTGCAAATGGTTGACAGCTTTGGGGGAATGGGATTTACACCATAACCGATACAGTTTTCGTACCGACCAGCGGGCCGTTGCCGCCCGTCTTGAGTTGGTTCAAGCCTCAGAATGACAGCTTCGCGAGCCCGTGAGCTTGGCGATCTGCAATATGGATGTGCAATGCTTGAAAAAACGTTTGATGCGGCCACCGTCGAGCCGCGCCTTTATGATGAGTGGGAAAAAGCCGGCGCATTCCAAGCCGGCGCTGGTAAAAAGGATGGGCAGGACAGTTTCTCCATCGTGATCCCGCCGCCCAATGTCACCGGTTCCTTGCACATGGGACACGCCCTGAACAACACGCTTCAGGATGTCATGATCCGATACAATCGCATGAAGGGGCTGGATGTTCTCTGGCAGCCGGGCATGGACCATGCCGGTATCGCCACCCAGATGGTGGTTGAACGCCAGCTGGCTGCCAATCAGGAACCGGACCGCCGTTCCATGGGCCGCGAGGCCTTTGTCGAGCGTGTCTGGAAATGGAAGGGCGAATCCGGCGGCACCATCTTCAATCAGCTGCGTCGCCTCGGCGCCACAGCCGACTGGTCTCGCGAACGCTTCACAATGGACGAGGGCCTCTCAAAGGCCGTTCAGAAGGTCTTCATTCAGCTTTATGAAGAAGGTCTCATCTATCGCGGCAAGCGCCTTGTCAACTGGGACCCGAAATTCGAAACCGCGATTTCCGACCTCGAAGTCGAGAATAAGGAAGTCGACGGCCATATGTGGCATTTCAAATATCCTCTCGCTGGTGGTGAAACCTACACCTATGTCGAGAAGGATGAAGACGGCAATGTCATCTTCACCGAAGAACGCGATTATATCTCCATCGCCACGACCCGTCCGGAAACCATGCTGGGCGATGGCGCTGTGGCTGTTCATCCGTCTGATGAGCGCTATGCGCCGATCATCGGCAAGCTGTGCGAAATTCCGGTTGGTCCGAAAGAGCATCGCCGCCAGATCCCGATCATCACTGATGAATATCCCGATCCCACCTTTGGCTCGGGCGCGGTCAAGATCACCGGCGCGCATGACTTCAACGACTATCAGGTTGCCCGTCGCAACAAGATCCCGTGCTACCGCCTGATGGACGTCAAGGCATCCATGCGTGCCGATGGTGCCCCTTATGCGGAATGCGCGCAGCAGGCTGTTGCCATCGTCAAGTCTGGCGAACTGCCCAGCGAACGCGATGTTGACGCCATCAACCTTGTTCCCGATGAATATCGTGGCCTTGATCGCTTCGAGGCACGCAAGCTCATCGTCGAAGCCATCAATGCCGAAGGCCTCTGCGTCTTTACCAAGGATGAAGACGGCAACGACATCCCGATGGTCGAGAGCAAGAAGATCATGCAGCCATTCGGCGACCGCTCCGGCGTTGTCATCGAGCCAATGCTGACCGATCAGTGGTTTGCCGACGCCAAGACCCTTGCCGGACCGGCCATCGCATCCGTGAGGGAAGGGCGCACCAAATTCGTTCCGCAGAATTGGGAAAAGACCTATTTCGAGTGGATGGAAAATATCGAGCCATGGTGTATCTCGCGCCAGCTCTGGTGGGGTCATCGCATCCCGGCATGGTTCGGGCCGGACGATCACATCTTCGTTGCCCATGATGATGAGGAAGCCGCTTCTCAGGCCAAGGCTCATTATGGCAAGGACGTTGAGCTGCGCCGTGACGAGGATGTCCTCGACACATGGTTCTCTTCCGCTCTTTGGCCATTCTCGACGCTCGGCTGGCCGGACAAGACCCCGGAACTGGAGCGCTATTACCAGACCGACGTTCTGGTCACCGGTTTTGACATCATCTTCTTCTGGGTCGCCCGCATGATGATGATGTCCATGCATTTCATGAAGGAAGAGCCGTTCCACACGGTCTATGTGCACGCACTGGTGCGCGATGAACATGGCGCCAAAATGTCCAAATCCAAGGGCAATGTCATCGATCCGCTCAACCTGATCGATGAATATGGCGCAGACGCAGTCCGCTTCACCCTGACGGCCATGGCCGCACAGGGCAGGGACATCAAGCTGGCTACCAGCCGCGTTGCCGGTTACCGTAATTTCGGCACCAAGCTCTGGAACGCAACCCGCTTCACCCAGATGAATGGGTGCGAGCGCAAGGCGGACTTTGATCCTGCTGCGGTCAAGGAAGCCGTCAACCAGTGGATCGTTGCCGAATTGGCCAAAACCGCAACCGAAGTCTCCGACGCGATCGAAAATTATCGCTTCAACGATGCGGCCAATGCGCTCTACCGCTTCGTCTGGAACCTCTATTGCGACTGGTATATCGAGCTCAGCAAACCTGTTTTGCAGGCGGAAGGCGAAAGCGAAGCCAAAGCCGAAACACAGGCTTGCGCCGCTTGGATTCTGGACCAGATCTGCCTGCTGCTGCATCCGATCATGCCATTCATCACAGAGGAACTCTGGGCTGAAACCGGTAAGACCGGCCCGACCCGCAATGGCCTGCTGATTCTGGAACAATGGCCAAGCTACAACATCAAGGACAGCGGCGCGGCTGATGAAATCAACTGGCTGGTTGACATGATTTCCGCCATCCGCTCAATCCGCTCGGAAATGAATATCAAACCGTCCACCCAGCTCAAGCTGGAGGTTGTCGGTGCATCCGAAGAGACCAAGGCGCGCATTGCATCTCACGATGCGGTCATCAAGCGTCTGGCCCGTGTTGAGGATATCGCGATTTCCGACAAGGTGCCGCAAGGCTCCGCGCAGGTTGTCGTTCATGAAGCAACTGTAGCACTGCCACTGGCTGGCATCATCGATCTCGATGCTGAAAAGGTCCGCCTGGAAAAGGAGCTCGACAAGATCTCCAAGGTGGCTGAAAAATTCGAGAAAAAGCTGGGCAACGCAAAATTCGTCGCCAACGCCCCGGCCGAAATCGTTGAAGAACAAAAAGCCAAGCTGGCTGAACAGAATGAACTGAAAGCAAAAGTGCAGGAAGCCCTCGACCGCATTCTGGCTGCGCTCTAGGCGGCGAATGCTGCAGACAGCTTAGATATAGCAAAAGATAAGAAAAGGGAGCCTCAAGGCTCCCTTTTTCAGTTTCTGTTAGCTGTGTCTTTTCAAGTGATGGGTGGCATCAATCCGGCATCTTTGCCCGGGTTATGTTGTCAGCCAACTCGCGCATCTGACGGGTGAGGGCATGCCTGTCCGTTGCGGAACGCCCGTAATCGAGATTAAAGGCATAATTGAAATCAGATGGGTTCTGCCCGATCCCATGCTGAAACACGGTTTCCAACTTGTCCAATCCCTTGGCCAGAATGGCTTCCTTTGTCTCGCTCGCTTCATATTCTTCCCACAATTGAAGAATTTCCACGCGGATATCCTCAGGCAAAGGAGCGCAAAGCGTGATCAGGTCTGCCCGTTCCCGATCATGCCGGCCATCATTGGCGCTTTGTTCCACGGCAGGAACATCGCCGGAAAGCGTCTCACCCAGATCGTGAATGAGGCAGATCTTGAACAATTTCAGAATATCGACATCACCCAGATCATTCTGAAGAACCAGCACCATCATGCAGAGCCGCCACGTATGCTCAGCAGTGCTTTCTGTCCGCCCCTGCGAGGTTACCGATCGCCGGAGCGTATTTTTCAGCTGTTCGATGGACTGCAAAAAGGTCACAACCTTTTCCAGCCGTTCCGGCTCCATTGGCAACAATCCGATTTCATCCATTTTCATGAAATATTCCATTCTTGAAAAACAGTACGATTGGCTCTTGTCATTTAATCACGATGCCCTTTTCCCCGGCAAGATCCTGAATATATTGCCAAGCAACGCGGCCGGAGCGGGAGCCTCGGGTTGTGGCCCATTCCAGCGCCGAGGCACGGAGTTTTTCCGGCTCGATGTCGATGCCATATTCGGCGACATAGCCCTCGACCATTGCGAGATAGTCATTCTGCGTGCAATTGTGAAAGCCGATCCACAGCCCGAACCGGTCTGAAAGCGAGACCTTTTCCTGCACCGCTTCGCTGGGATTGATCGAGGTGGAGCGTTCATTCTCGATCATATCGCGCGGCATCAGATGGCGGCGATTTGATGTGGCATAAAAGAGCACATTGTCCGGACGCCCCTCGATGCCACCATCCAGAACAGCCTTCAGCGACTTATAAGCCGTCTCGCCCGGATCAAAGGAAAGATCATCGCAAAAGAGAATGCAGCGTTCCTTGTGTGCCCTCAAGATATTCATCAGGATCGGCAGGCTGTCGATATCCTCACGCGCAATCTCGATCAGCTTCAGAGTGCCTTGATTGCTTTGCATCCCTTTGTTGACCGCAGCATGGCATGCCTTGACCAGCGAGCTTTTGCCCATGCCACGCGCGCCCCATAACAGCGCATTATTGGCAGGTAGCCCGGCCGCAAAGCGCTTGGTATTTTCCAGAATCATGTCCCGGTTGCGATCCACCGCCTTGAGCAGGGAAAGATCGACCCGGTTGACTCTGGCAACGGCTTGCAGATGAGGAACCGGATCGGCATGCCAGACGAATGCGTCGGCCTGCGACAGGTCCACATCAGCCGGCACAGGAGGCACCGCACGCTCGATGCTGGTATGAATTTCTTTGAGAATTGCAGCAATTTCTGCAAGCACTTCCTTCGTCATGAAACAGAAGCCTCCAACTTTTATAGTCTTGTGCCGAATATGGTGAAAAAAAGCACAACAAAGCGCCTTTTCGCCCTTTCCCTTTGCATAAAGGAACATTATGTCTAGGCCTTGATTAGCAGAGTTGGACCAGGCGTTGCAAACGATCAACTGACTATTTGCAAACTCCGCCGGGACCGCTATAGTCCGCTCAAATCTAGATAAGCCGACAGGGACGGGAAAACGTCCATACTGGCCTCAAAGGAGCAAGAAATGTTTGTAACGCCAGCTTATGCACAGGGTGCAGGCGCCGCCACCGGGCCGGAATTCCTGATTTCCGTACTTCCGTTCATCCTGATCTTCGTGATCATGTATTTCCTGATCATCCGGCCACAGCGTCAGCAGATCAAAAAGCATGCCGAACTGGTTTCCAATGTTCGTCGTGGTGACACCATCATCTCAAACGGTGGCATTGTGGGCAAGGTTACCAATGCGACTGATGAAAATGAAATTACGGTAGAAATCGCAGAAGGCGTCAAGGTCAAATTGATGCGCAAGTCGATTGCCGAAGTACGCTCCAAGAATGAGCCTGCCGGCGACGCGAAATAGTCGTCATCCAATCTTTGATACTCATAGGCACTCGGACAAAATCCGGGTGCACTGCCAATGGTGGTAGGATAGCCGAATGCTTCATTTTGCCCGATGGAAGGTTACGCTGGTTTTACTGGTAATACTTGTAGGCCTTCTCTTTTCCGTTCCCAACCTCTTTTCCGACCAAACCGTAAAAGACAAATTTCCAAGCTGGTTGCCCAGTAGCAAGATCGTTCTCGGCCTTGACCTTCAGGGTGGCGCGCATATTCTCATGCAGGTGGAAAAAGAGGGCATCATCGAGGATCGCCTCGAAATTCTCCGTGGTGACGTCCGCTCCGCTCTGCGCGAAGACAAGATCGGTTATGCCGGTCTCGCAGCCCGCGATGGTGCCGTTCAGGTCCGCATACGTGACCTAACTCAACTGGAAGAAGCTCGGACAAAATTGAAGGAACTGGTTCAGCCGGTTTCCACCTCCATCCTGACCGGCGGCGGCGCAATGGAAAGCACTCTGGAAGTCAATGATGATGGCCTTATCCGCCTCGTCCTGACCGAAGAGGGCATCAGCGCGCGCGTCTCCAGCGCAGTTGCCCAGTCTGTTGAAGTCATCCGCCGCCGTGTTGACGAGCTTGGTACCACCGAGCCATCGATCCAGCGCGAGGGCGAGGATCGCATTCTGGTTCAGGTGCCCGGCTTGCAGGATCCGGATCGTCTCAAAGACATTCTGGAAACCACAGCCAATCTGTCCTTCCGCATGGTGGACACCTCCATGGCACCGGAAACGGCCTTGCAAACGCGCCCACCGCTGGATTCCGAAATTCTCTATGAAGCAGACGATCCTCAGAATCCAACGCCGAAGGAAGCCCGCGTTCCCTATCTGGTCAACAAGCGCGTGCTGATTTCCGGCGACGAGCTTGATGACGCGCAGCCAACCTTTGATTCCCGCACCAACGAACCGGTCGTATCCTTCCGTTTCAATACTTCTGGCGCAAAGAAATTTGCCCGCGTTACGGAACAGAATGTCGGCCTGCCTTTCGCCATTGTGCTTGATGACGAGGTCATCTCGGCGCCCACCATCCGCGAGCCCATTCGCGGCGGCTCTGGCATCATTTCCGGCTCCTTCACGGCTGAAAGCGCCAATGATCTGGCAGTTCTGATGCGCGCCGGTGCATTGCCTGCCAAACTGACAATCGTTGAAGAACGAACGGTAGGACCGGGCCTTGGTGCCGACTCGATTGCCGCCGGTGAGATCGCCGGTATCGTCGGCTCGCTCGCCGTGGTGGTCTTCATGATCATCGCCTATGGCCTGTTCGGCATCTTTGCCAACATCGCTCTTGTGGTGAATATCGGGATGCTGCTTGGCGTTCTGTCCTTCCTTGGTGCCACGCTCACCTTGCCGGGCATCGCCGGTATCGTATTGACCGTGGGCATGGCGGTGGACGCCAACGTCCTGATTTTTGAACGCATTCGAGAAGAGAATAACTATGGGCGATCAACGATCGCGGCCATTGACGCAGGTTACTCACGCGCCTTGGGCACCATTCTCGACGCCAACATTACGACCTTCATTGCAGCGGTCATTCTCTTCTCTCTCGGCTCCGGTCCGGTCAGAGGATTTGCCATCACGCTGGCTGTCGGTATCGTAACCACCGTCTTCTCGGCCTTCACCTTCAACCGACTGCTGGTCGCGACATGGATCAAATATCGTCGCCCATCCAGTCTGCCAATCTGATCCACCGGAGATAAGAAAATGAAACCACTTCGTTTTATCCCGGATGGCACCACAATCCGGTTCATGCGGCATCGGTACTGGAGCTTTCCGCTTTCAGGATCCCTGCTGATTGCATCCATTGTCCTTTTCCTGATCGCAGGCCTCAACTATGGCATCGATTTCAAGGGCGGCACGCTGATTGAAATCCAGACCGCCGAAGAAGTCGCCGATCTGGCCAATATCCGCGGCTCGCTCAATGCGCTTGATCTGGGCGATGTCGAGGTGCAGGAATTCGGCGCACCCAACGATGTCCTGATCCGTGTCCAGACACAGGGCGGGGAAGGCGAGAGCGCCGAGGAAGCCCAGCAGCGCGTCGTCTCGCTCGTCAAGGAAACCCTTGGCAACAACGTGACCTACCGTCGCGTTGAGGTCGTCGGCCCGCGCGTCTCCGGTGAGCTGGCCACCACGGGTGCCATATCCGTCCTATCGGCCCTGTTTGCCATCATGGTCTATATCTGGTTCCGCTTCGAATGGCAGTTTGCCGTCGGCGCGGTGGCCGCCACGGCCCATGACGTGATCATGACCATCGGCGTCTTTGCGCTGTTGCAAATCGACTTCAACCTGACAACGATCGCAGCCATCCTGACCATCGTCGGCTATTCGCTCAACGATACCGTGGTGGTCTATGACCGTATCCGGGAAGATTTGCGCAAATACAAGAAGATGCCATTGAAGGAAGTGCTCGATCAGGCGATCAACCGTACGCTCTCTCGTACGACGCTGACCTCCTTCACAACCTTGCTTGCTTTGGGCTCGCTCTATTTCCTCGGCGGGGAGGTCATTCGTTCCTTCACTTTCGCCATGATCTGGGGCGTGTTTGTCGGCACCTATTCCTCTATCTTCATCGCAGCTCCGTTGCTGATCTTCTTCAACCTGCGTTCTGATCATGTTCAGAGACCGGGTGAGGGAGAAGAAGAAGCCGAAGGCGCTCCCGCGTCCTGATTGATGATATTCAAATGGCTGCAGGGCAAAAAAGCCTCGCCCAGCTTGAAAGACAATTCCCGCGCCGGAACGGACAATCCGTCCGGCGCGGAAGGCGCTTCCAATGCGGACCCCATGCGCAAAGACGGCCCGGCATCAGGCCTTGAAATGACAGATGCCTACTATCCCCGTCACGACCCGATCGACTATTACGGAGATGGCGGCTTCCGCTTTGGAAGCATGTCCCATCAGGGGGCAATCCTGTTCCTGCCCAGCGGCATCCATCGCTGGGATGTCGAAACACCAACCTCCCTCAAAGAGCAGGACTTTGCCAAGATTTTGAGGGAAGCGGGAGAAATCGAGATCCTGCTGATCGGAACAGGCAACAGCATCATTCCTCTGGCCCCTTCGCTCGCCGCAGAAATTCGCTCCCATGGCCTAAAACTCGACATGATGGATACCGGCGCAGCCGTTCGGACGCTGAATATCCTGCTTTCGGAAGACCGCGCCGTTGCCGCCGCCCTGTTTCCGGTAGACTGACGACAGGGCCCCACCAACCATGCCTAACGCATCCGATGCATTTGCCTTCTGCCAGAATGAGCTTAAACAGCTCGATCCCGTCAGTCATTTTGCAGCCCTGACAGCGCCGCAAGACAATCGCGCCGCACTGATGGTGCTCTATGCCTTTGTCGTCAATCTCCAGCGCATCCCCATGCTGGTATCAACCCCGGAAATGGGACAGATCCGCCTGCAATGGTGGCGGGACATCATCGCAGACGCCAACAAGGGATATGGCCAGGGCTGCGGGTCGGACAATATCGGCCCATTGGCCTTCGCGCTCAAACAAATCCAGAAACAATATCGCCTGCCAGCCGACCAGCTTGAAGCCATGATTGACGCGCGGGAATTTGATCTTGCCGGGACTCCGATGGCCGATCTTGCCAGCTATCGCGATTATAGCCGCAAGACAGGGGCCATCACGCTGGCTCTGGCAAGCCAGATCCTCGATCGTGGCAAAGCGCAGCATCAGCACGCCGAATTGTTCATTTCGGCTGCTGCGGCCATTCAACTCTGCGGACATCTGCAGACATGGCCAGAGGATGCTGAAAGGCGCAAACTCTTCCTGCCGCAAGAGATATTCACCCGTCAGGGTGCCGAGCTATCGGACATTTTAGCAAAAGCGCAAGGGATCACCATCGAGAAATCCATTGAGGATCTCTGCAAACTGGCCCATGAATGGCATAGTGACGCCATGGCGCGCCTTGGAAACCTGCCCGACGAAAAAAGAGCGCAGCTGCTGCCGGCCTTTTTGCTTCTGGCTCCAACCAGCCTCATTCTCAAACGCCGACGGAAACGCCCCTTGGCGCCAATCACCATCCCGCATTGGCGAAGCTATTGGTCGATCTGGCGGATGGCGGCCAACACCTGACCCCATCCTCAGCCCATCAGACGCTCAGCCCAGCGCTATTGCATCCAGCCATTTTTGCGTATCTTCAAGCGCCCGTCTGGAAAGCGCCTTTTTCTTGGAGAGCTGTTTCTCGACGCCACGCATCTTGGAACCATCCTCACGTCGGCGGGAAAATTCTACCGGCGGGAACAGCCCGAAATTGACATTCATAGGCTGGAAAGAACGCCGCCCGCCGTTGGAATCGATCAGATGGCCGCCTGTAATATGGCCGAGCAGGGCACCAAATGCGGTGGTTTCCGGAGGTGTCAGAACGGTACGATCATGCATCTCGGCGGCGAAGAAACGACCGGCGAGCAAGCCGATCGCCGCCGACTCGACATAACCCTCGCAACCGGTAACCTGTCCGGCAAACCGCAAATAGGGATGTTCCTTAAGCCGCAGACTTTCATCCAGCAACTTGGGAGAATTGAGGAAAGTATTGCGATGAATGCCGCCCAGACGCGCAAACTGGGCATTTTCCAACCCCGGAATCATGCGAAAGACTTCGCTTTGCGCGCCATACTTCATCTTGGTCTGAAAGCCGACGATATTAAAGAGCGTGCCAAGCTTGTTATCCTGCCGCAATTGCACAACCGCATAAGGGTCTTCATCCGGTTTATGCGGGTTGGTCAGGCCAACCGGCTTCATCGGTCCATAGCGGGGCGTGTCGCGACCGCGCTCGGCCATGACTTCAATCGGCAAACACCCGTCAAAATATTTGGCGCTCTCCCATTCCTTGAATTCGGCTTTCTCTGCCGCCAGCATGGCATCGAGAAAGACATTATATTCCGCCTCATCCATGGCGCAGTTAATATAGTCAGCCCCGGTTCCTGACGGACCCTTCTTGTCATAACGCGACTGGAACCATGCCTTGCTCATGTCAATGGAATCGAAATGAATGATCGGCGCAATGGCATCATAAAAGGCAAGCGACTCTTCGCCCGTCAAAGACAGGATAGACCGGGACAGAGCCTCGGACGTCAATGGACCGGTCGCAATCAGACATGGCCCCTCGCTGGCCGCAGGAACCTCCGCTACCTCGCCACGCTTGATCGTGATGAGGGGATGGGCAGCAAGTTTGGCAGAAACCGCTTCAGAAAAAGCCTCGCGCGCCACAGCCAATGCGCCACCGGCGGGAATGGAGTTTGCATCGGCGCATTCCATGATAAGCGAGCCTGCAAGTCGCATTTCCTGATGCAAAAGGCCTACGGCATTGGCCTCATGATCATCCGAGCGGAAGGAATTGGAGCAGACCAGCTCGGCACAATGATCGGTTACATGGGCATCAGTGGAGCGAATCGGACGCATCTCATGCAGATCTACCGCAATACCGGCATTTGCCAATTGCCAGGCGGCTTCCGATCCCGCAAGCCCGGCGCCAATGATGCTGACTCTCTGATTGCTTTTTGACACGATCCCGATCTTTCCTTAATGCGAACAAACTCTGCCAAATCGGCAGAAAACCAATAGGAAGCGATACCTACCACTGTTGGGAGAAAATGCAAGACAGTCGATCATTTGGGCGCGACTTTGTTGCCTTTTCACCTGTTGCCACAGCCCTTGGCAAAAGAGACAGCTTTTTTATTGGCAGAAAGGTAAACCGGTGTTAACACATTGACACCATTCGACTGTAGTGACAAGAAAAGGGAACAACAAAATGCATTTCAAACAACTGACAGCCGTTCCCATTTTGCTTGCCCTTGCGGCCTGCAATCCCCAAACCACCAGCTCTACCGCAAGCTGGGTAAGCGCCATGAATAATCGCGCACCAACAGAGACCACGATTTATGTTTGCCACGCTTTCGGATGCCAACTCAAATATGGCTATCGTTTCACCAAGGCCGACCTTTCAAAGCTGAAACGCATCCTCAGGGCAGGGAGCAAAAACCCGCAAGCCGAACGCAAGGCAATCGGCAATGCTGTCGCCTGGTTTGAAAAGCGTGTGGGGCCGATCATCGGTTCTGACAAGGACAAGGGCGGACTGGACATGAAAAATGCCGGCGTTCCGGGGCAGATGGACTGCATCGATGAGGCCAGCAACACCACATCGCTTATCTCCTTCGCCCAGAAGCACGGCTTCCTGAAATATCACAAGGTTCAGTCACCCGTTGCGCGCGGCTATTTCCTCGACGGGCGCTACCCGCATGCAACAGCCGTCATTCTGGAAACAGAAAGTAACGAGCGTTATGCAGTCGACAGCTGGATCTATGACAATGGCGTCTTCCCCAAGATCAAGCCTTTGAAAGATTGGATGGCAGAAACCCCATCGCGAGGCTGACCCGGCAGGTTGACCCGGAAGACGGGCCGACATCCATAATCCGGCCCATCAGCAATCTGGCTGGAACCACAAAGCCACGTCACGAGCAATCGGACGTGGTTTTCTTTTATGCAGGATACTGTCGACTGGTGGCTGGTGGAATGGTCTGATCTGGAACAAACAGCCAAATGATTGCCCAAAATACGAAAAGCCCACCGGGGGAGGAGGTCCGGTGGGCTTCGTAGGGTGTTTCAAAACGGGGAGGAATCGTTTCGAAACGTCTCAGACCTTCGGGAGGAGGAGAAGGCCTGAATTCTTCAAATTTTACATCCCTACCGCGCGTCTAGCGGTCTGGGTTACGTCTGCTCTGGAAATGCTCAACTCGCATTCCCTGTTTGACAGACGATTTAGATTATCGACCGTGTCACGAAAATTGCGCCACTGTCTATAATTCTGAACAACCGTATCTGGCATCATTGCGATCCTACGTTGCCGAACCTTAGTGACTTGCCATCCTCAGGATGACTATTTCGTTTTCAATCAACATCTCGCTGTTGTTGATAAATAGATAGCAAAAAGTTTTTAATATTTGCACTGCGAAAAAATGCATAGCTGGCCTGCACATCATGCAAAACCATTGGTACTCAAAATTTTGCCCCACAGATTCCGCATGACGAAATCGAGAAAAGGCATTTAATCAAATTATTTCAATTACTTAGAAAGTTAGCAAAATTCGAATATTACATTTCAAAAAATAGGCAATTTTTCGAAATTTATTCACAATTGAAATAGTTTGCCGATTATTGCAGCAAAACGGCAATCGCATTCAGCCTGAAAATGTCAAAGCCAAAGCCATATATTGCAGCGCAACACAAACGCAGAGAATCAAGATGATTTAGGTCAATGCAAATGAATTACATGACAAGAGATCACGCTTATCATTTTAATTTCAGATACTTAAATAAATTTGACCATAAAAAAAACATGCTGCACCGCCAAAGGTATTACGTATTAATACGCAGACAAAAGTGAGCAGAATCACTTTTTCGCATCTCGTCTTTCCCTTAGCTCTTTCAGGAAATGACCGGTATAGCTCTGCTCACAATGCATGACATCATCAGGAGTTCCGGCGACCACGATCTGACCGCCACCATCTCCACCTTCCGGCCCCAGATCCAGAATCCAGTCGGCCGTCTGGATCACTTCCAGATTATGCTCGATCACGGCAACCGTATTGCCCTGATTGACCAGCTCATGCAGAACCTCGAGCAGCTTGGCCACATCATGGAAATGCAGTCCCGTCGTCGGCTCATCCAATATATAGAGTGTGCGACCGGTGGACCGCTTGGAAAGCTCCTTGGCGAGCTTGACCCTTTGTGCTTCACCGCCAGAGAGCGTCGTTGCCTGCTGTCCCACTTTCACATAGCCAAGCCCGACCCGTTGCAGCGTCACCATCTTGTCGCGCACGGCGGGCACGGCAGCGAAGAAATCGGCGGCCTCGTCAACCGTCATTTCCAGAATGTCCGAGATCGACTTGCCCTTGAACTGGACCTCCAGCGTTTCCCTGTTATAGCGATGCCCCTTGCAGACATCACATGTCACATAGACATCGGGCAGGAAATGCATCTCGATCTTGATGACGCCATCGCCCTGACAGGCTTCGCAGCGCCCACCCTTGACGTTGAAGGAGAAACGCCCCGGCGCATATCCGCGCGCCTTGGCTTCGGGCAAACCGGCAAACCAGTCACGAATGGGCGTAAAGGCACCGGTATAGGTGGCCGGATTGGAACGGGGCGTGCGCCCGATGGGCGACTGATCGATATCAATCACCTTGTCGACATGTTCCAGCCCCTCGATCCGATCATGCGGGGAGGGCATGTCTCTGGCGCGATTGAGCTTCATCGCCGCGCTTTTATAAAGCGTATCAATAAGGAATGTCGACTTGCCGCCCCCCGAAACACCCGTCACGCAGGTGAAGGTACCCAAGGGAATCGAGGCGGTGACATTCTTGAGATTGTTACCGCGTGCATTGACCACGGTAATCTGCTTTTTCTTCTTGCCCTTGCGTCGCTCATGCGCAACGGAAATGCTCATCGCACCGGAGAGATATTGCCCGGTCAGCGAAGCCGGATCCGCCATGATTTCGGCAGGTGTCCCCTTGGAGACAACATGGCCGCCATGAACACCGGCGCCGGGGCCCACATCCACCACATAATCGGCCTCCAGCACGGCGTCTTCGTCATGTTCGACGACAATCACCGTATTGCCCAGATCGCGCAGATGCTTGAGCGTTTCCAAAAGGCGGGCATTGTCGCGCTGATGCAGACCGATCGAAGGTTCATCGAGCACATAAAGCACCCCCGTAAGGCCGGAGCCGATCTGCGAGGCAAGTCGAATGCGCTGGCTCTCGCCACCCGAGAGCGAGCCGGACCCGCGCGACAATGTCAGATATTCAAGCCCCACATCATTGAGGAACTTCAAACGATCCCGGATTTCCTTCAGGATGCGCTCGGCAATTTCCTTCTGCTTGTCGCTCAAGGTGGCAGGTAGATCCTGCACCCATTTTGCCGCCGCCCGAATGGAAAGATCCGCCACTTGCGAAATATGCTGCCCATCCAGCTTGACCGCGAGCGCTTCGGGCTTGAGGCGATGCCCCTCACAGGCCGAGCAGGCATGGGCCGACTGATATTTGCCGATGTCCTCGCGCACCATGCTGCTTTCGGTTTCCCTGAAGCGACGCTCCAAATTGGGTATCACGCCCTCGAATGGCTTGGTTGTCTTGTAGGAACGGGCCCCGTCATCATAGACAAAGAGCAGCTTCTCCTTACCGGTCCCATAGAGAATGACTTCCTGTGCCTTGAAGGGCAGCTCGATCCAGGGAACCGTGAGAGAAAAGTCGAAATGCTTGGCCAGAGCTTCCAGCGTCTGACGGTAAAAGGGCGACGATGTCTTGGACCATGGCGCAATCGCCCCGTCCTTGATGCTGCGCGACGTATCCGGAATGATCAGCTCCGGACTGATCCGCAATTCGCTGCCCAGACCGTCACAGACCGGGCAGGCACCAAACGGATTGTTGAACGAAAATAGCCGCGGCTCAATCTCGGGAATGGTGAAACCGGACACAGGGCAGGCGAATTTCTCCGAGAAGGTAACCCGCCGAGGCTCGCCATTGTCCTCCTTCTCGTCGACCATTTCAACAATCGCCAAACCATCGGCCAATTCAAGCGCCAGTTCCAGCGAATCGGCAAGACGCTTCTCAATGCCTTCCTTGACCACCATGCGGTGAACGACAACCTCGATATTATGCTTGAATTTCTTGTCCAGAGCCGGCAGGTCGCCGTCATCATACATTTGCCCGTCGATGCGAAAGCGCGTCAGCCCGCGCTTGACTAGTTCCGCCAGCTCCTTGCGAAATTCGCCCTTGCGCCCGCGCACAATGGGCGCCAGCAACAGAAAACGGGTCTTTTCGGGCAGTTCCATCACCCGGTCCACCATCTGACTTACCGTCTGGCTTTCAATCGGCAAGCCGGTTGCCGGACTATAGGGGATGCCGACACGGGCAAACAGCAGGCGCAGATAGTCGTAAATCTCGGTGACAGTCCCGACGGTCGAGCGCGGATTGCGCGAGGTCGTTTTCTGCTCGATGGAAATGGCGGGTGAAAGCCCTTCAATCGAATCGACATCGGGCTTCTGCATCATCTCCAGAAACTGCCTTGCATAGGCAGAGAGGGATTCGACATAACGCCGCTGCCCCTCGGCATAGATGGTATCGAAGGCCAGAGAACTTTTGCCCGAGCCGGAAAGCCCCGTCATGACGACGAGCTGATCGCGCGGAATATCGAGATCAACATTCTTGAGATTGTGCTCGCGCGCGCCGCGAATCGAAATCACTTTCTGCGAGGGCATCTGAGGCACTTTTTTATCAAAACTCATGTCAAACGTTCTTTCTCTCACCGCGGGACATAGATCCCGATTGCTCCGAATATGCGATACGAAGCAATCATCGCCGGGGATCACCAGCACGCCGCGCAAACCATCGCATTTTCCACCCGATGCAATATCGATTTATAAAAATCAAGGCAATGGCCAATTCTTCGCGGCCTTCCGGCATTGCCAGAATAGTCGCCGGGCTTTTCTTTGTACATGATTTGTTCTATATTGTGAAGCAATAGATTGCAAAGCGCCCATGCCATCTGCGCATGGGCCAAAGGATGGGGATTGCGCCAAAGCCATATGGAAGTCATGGCCGAAGCCGCATATGCTGGGCCAAATGCCTGATCGGATCATCAGGAAACAGCCAATATACAAAGGACAATGCAATGGCCGGTAGCGTAAACAAAGTCATTCTGGTGGGCAACCTGGGCGCGGACCCCGATATTCGCAGAACACAGGATGGCCGACCAATCTGCAACCTGTCTGTCGCCACATCGGAAAGCTGGAAAGATCGCAACAGCGGTGAACGGCGCGAACGGACCGAATGGCACCGTGTGGTCATTTTCAATGAAGGCCTGTGTCGCATCGCAGAGCAGTTTCTGAGAAAAGGCTCCAAGATCTATCTCGAAGGCCAGTTGCAAACCCGCAAATGGCAGGATCAGAATGGTCAGGACCGCTATTCCACTGAAGTCGTGCTTCAGGGTTTCAACGGCAACCTCACCATGCTGGACAACCGCGGCGAAGGCGGCGGCGGTGGTGGCGGCAGCTTTGGTGGCGGTCAGTCCGGCGGCGACTTTGGTGGGCCTGGCGGTGGCTATGGTGGCGGAGCCCCTGGCGGCTTTGGCGGGCAGGGCTCTTCGGGCGGCGGACAGCCTTCCGGCGGATATCGCGACGAAATGGACGACGACATTCCATTTTGATGCACGCCCATCAGGCCCTTTTGATAGTGCGAAACACCATAAGCAGCCTGACGACGCGATTTTTGCAAGCAATAAAGAAACCCGGCTGTCAGCCGGGTTTTCCATTTCTGCAAATTTGTGCTGATGTCGCAGGTCAAAGCCGCAGTATGGATCAGTCCGAAGCCTCCAGCTGTTCTTCAACCGCCTTGTGATCGAGATAGGATTGAGCCTCGATATAGACCCGGTGAACCTGTGGCACACGCTCGCGAATATGCTTCTCCAGATCAGCAATGACATGCTCCAGATGCCCGACAATCATGTCATTTCTGAAATCGAGACTGAGCGCCAGCAGGATTTCATTTGGCCCCCGGTGCATGGTGCGCAGCTCATTGACCATCGTTACCGCCGGATGTGCGGTTACAATCGCCGCAATCTCGGCCTCGCTCTCGCTGGACGCCGCCTCGCCAATCAACAGGCTCTTGGTTTCAAAAGCCAACAGAATCGCTGTCATGCCGAGTATCACGCCGATGGCAATCGACGCCGCCCCATCCATCCATGGAATTTGCAGATAATGGGACAGGGCGATGCCGACCGCAGCAACGATCAAACCCAGCATTGCGGCGCTGTCTTCAAACAGAACCGTAAAGACAGTTGGATCTTTCGAGTCGGTCACGGCTCTCAAATAACTGCGATTGCCCTTGGTGTTGCGGAATTCGCGCAAGGCAATGAACCACGCCCAACCCTCGAAACAGAAGGCTGCCCCCAGCACGACAAAGTTGATGGTGGGATCACCAATCGGTTCGGGATGCAGAACCTTTTCAATCCCCTCATAAAGGGACAAACCCGCACCGACAGCGAAAATCAGAAGGGCAACGACAAAGGCCCAGAAATATAATTCGGCCCCATAGCCGAAAGGATGCTTCTTGTCTGCGGGCCGATTGGAACGTCTAATACCATAGAGTAACAATCCCTGATTACCGGTATCGACAAGACTATGTATGCCTTCAGAGAGCATGGCCGATGAACCGGTGATCGAGGCTGCAATAAATTTAGTAATAGAAATCAGAGTATTACCAGCCAAAGCTGCATAAATGACTTTCTTGGAACCGTGCGCTGCCACGTCAAATCCCCCGTTTGCGACCCCATAAGCAAATTGTCGCTCATTCTTCTACCGGATAGACCTCCGCATGAAAATAGACAAAAACTAGGGATGAGCCTTTGACAATGCGAAATATTTCTTATATTCGTAATTACTAATATACGTAATTAGACAGCAGGAGAGAGTTTTCCATGCGCAAGGCACTCCCAAAACGAAACATTTTTCTTTCGGCCTGTTTGTTCGCTCTGACCCTAGCAGCCAGTTCAACCGGTGCAAACAGCTTTACGGTCCAGCAAACATCCATTGTCGATAAAAAGGCGGTATTTGCCACGGTCCAGAGCACGGATTCCCTCTCGGCGCGCGTGCGCACATCTGGCACTGTGGAAGAATTGAATGTAACCGAGGGCAGTTATGTCGCTGCCGGGGAGACCATTGCCATGGTCCGCGACCCCAAGCTGAGCCTTCAGATCGAAGCGCTGGACGCCCAGATCAACGCCGCCGAACGTCAGGTCGCCAATCTCAAGACCGAGTTGGAAAGAGCCCAGCAGCTTTTCGAGCGCGGCTCCACCACCAAGGCCAGACTGGACGCAGCGAACACCGAGTTTGATGTTGCCCAGAGCAATCTCGAAGCGGCAAGAGCTGAGAAGGCCGTTGTCGTGCGCCAGATGGAGGAGGGGGCTGTTCTCGCCCCTCAGGCCGGACGCGTTCTGGAAGTTCCCATCACGGTTGGCGCGGTGGTCATGACCGGAGAATCCATCGCCACGATCGCCAAGGACAATTATATCCTGCGCATGGCCCTGCCGGAACGCCACGCCCAGTTCCTTAAGGAAGGCGACCCGATCGAATTGGCTGGCCGTGGCATGAATTGCGATAGCACCTGCACCCAGCAGGGCAAGATCGTCAAAGTCTATCCGGAAATCTCAGAAGGTCGCGTTCTGGCTGACGCGAAGATCGACGGGCTGGGCGATTATTTCGTCGGAGAGCGCATTCAGGTGCGCGTCGGCGCTGGCAGTCGCATGGCCTATCTGGTGCCCGGTGCCTTTGTATTCACCCGCTCAGGCATCGATTTCGTGCGCATCAAGGGCACAGATGGCAATGCCACAGAAATCGCAGTGCAAACAGGCCAGCCCTATATCCAGAATGGCGAGGACATGATCGAGATCCTGACCGGTCTTGCCGCTGGCGACGAACTTATTCAGCCTTAAGGGGACGGAAGTCGCAAAATGGATAAAAAAGCCCTTCACCTTGGCATCTCGGGCAACCTGGCCAAGAATTTTATCACATCACCGCTTACGCCCCTGATGCTGATCACGGCCTTCGCCCTCGGCCTCATCGCCCTGATGATGCTGCCGCGCGAGGAAGAGCCGCAGATTTCCGTGCCGATGGTCGATATTCAGGTATCCGCCGATGGTCTGAAGGCCGAAGATGCGGTGAAACTGATCACCGAGCCGCTCGAGACCATCATCAAGAGCATCAATGGCATCGACCATGTCTATTCCAACACCTATGACGACAAGGTCGTGGTGACGGCCCGCTTTCTGGTCGGCACGGATGCCGACGCTGCCGTCTTGCGCGTTCATGACAAGGTCCGGGCCAATCTCGACCAGATTCCGGTCGGCATATCCGAGCCGCTGATTGTCGGTCGCGGCATTGACGATGTCGCCATCACGGTACTGACCCTTTCGCCCGAACCAGCCGTCGCCGACAAATGGAACGATACCGCTCTCTATGATATCGCCGACGAATTGCGCGTCGAGCTGGCCAAACTAGACAATATCGGCCTGACCTATATCGTCGGCGGCCAGACCAACCAGATCCGAGTCGAGCCGGACCCGGAAAGACTGGCGCTTTACGGCGTTACCCTGCAACAGCTTGTTGCCAAGGTGCAGGCTGCCAACAAATCCTTCATGGTCAATCCTCTGCGGGAGGCAGGCAAGACCGTGCCCGTCGCCGTCGGCCAGACATTGCATGGCGTGCCGGATATCGGCCTGTTGCTGCTGACCACGCTCGATAGCCGTCCGGTCTATGTCAAGGATGTGGCAACCATCACCGTTGGCGGCAGTCAGGAAGACCATAGGGTCTGGAATCTGACGCCGAAGGAGGGCGGCGGTTTTGATCGTTTGCCAGCGGTGGAACTGGCCATTGCCAAGCGCAAGGGTGCCAACGCCGTGGTCATTGCCCATTCCATTCTGGAACGGGTCGAACAGCTCAAGGGTGAGATCATCCCTCAGGGCGTCCATGTCGACATCACCCGCGACTATGGCGAAACCGCCAATGAAAAGGCCAACGAGCTGCTTTACCATCTTGGTCTGGCAACCGTGTCCATCGTCATTCTGGTGGGGCTGGCCATTGGCATTCGCGAGGGCATCGTGGTCCTGATCGTCATCCCGACCACCATTCTGCTGACCTTGGCGGCGGCCTATCTGATGGGCTACACCATCAACCGCGTCTCGCTGTTCGCGCTCATTTTCGCCATCGGCATTCTCGTTGATGATGCCATCGTGATGATCGAGAATATCGCGCGGCACTGGTCGATGAATGACGGCCGATCAAAGATACAGGCAGCCATCGAAGGGGTGGCCGAAGTGGGCAACCCGACCGTGATTGCCACGCTTACGGTCGTCGCAGCCCTGCTGCCAATGATGTTCGTCTCCGGCATGATGGGCCCCTATATGAGCCCGATTCCTGCCGTTGCCTCCGCCGCCATGGTCCTTTCATTCTTCGTCGCCGTGATGCTGACCCCGTGGCTGATGAATATCATCGGCAAACCGGGCCATAGCGAAGCAGCAGACGGCGGGCTACTGGGGCGCATCTATCGCTCCTTTGCAAAGCCTGTTCTGCATGGTCGCAGCCATGCATGGGCCTTTCTGCTGATCGTCGGCTTTGCCACCATTGGATCGACCCTGCTGATCTATACCAAGCATGTGACGGTGAAACTGCTGCCATTCGACAACAAGTCGGAAATGCAGGTGATTGCTGACCTGCCGGAAGGCTCTTCCATGGAAGACACCGACCGCCTGCTGCTGGCAGCAGCCCACAAGCTGGAGGGCATCGAGGAAATCAGATCGATCCAGTCCCATGCGGGCACGGCAGCGCCATTTGGCTTCAACGGCCTCGTGCGTCACTATTTCTTCCGCTCGAACCCGGAAATGGGCGATCTTCAGATCAACCTGACCGGCAAGGCGGAGCGCAGCCGCACCAGCCATGAAATCGCACTGGAAGTGCGCGAGCTGATCAAGGGCCTGCCGGCTCCTGAAGGCACCGTACTCAAAGTGGTCGAAGTGCCGCCCGGACCGCCGGTCCTCTCGACCCTGCTGGCCGAGATCTACGGACCGGACCCGCAAACCCGCCGCGCCGTGGCAACCGAGGTGCGCAAGCTGTTTGAAGAGGTGCCCTTCATAGTCGATGTCGACGACAGTTTCGGCACCCCGACAACACGCGCCCGCTTGCGGATTGATCAGGACAGCCTTGAATATCACAATGTCGATCAGGGCGATGTCTATGACACCATCTCCTACTATATGAATGGTCAGGTCGTCGGCTATTCCCACAAGGGGGGCGGCCGGCGACCGGTCGAGATTGCCGTCAAGCCGGACAAGTCCGATCTCACCCTGTCCGAGCGTCTGCTGACCATTCCGGTGCCGCAGAATGCCATTCCCGATGAACGCGGCGTGGTCGAACTCGGCGACGTGATCCGCATTGATCGCGAACAGGCAAGCTTCCCGATCTATCGCCATAATGGCCGCGCCAATGAAATGGTTCAGGCCGATCTGGCGGGAGATTTCGAAGCCCCGATCTATGGCATGCTGGCGGTGCAGGAAAAGATCGACGCCCACGACTGGGGCGATCTGCCAAAACCGAAGATCATCCTCAATGGCCAACCCAAGGATGATTCAGAAGTGGCCCTGCTGTGGGATGGCGAATGGGAAGTGACCTGGGTCACCTTCCGCGACATGGGCGCAGCCTTTGGCGTGGCGATCCTTGCGATCTATGCGCTGGTGGTTGCCCAGTTCCATTCCTTCCGAGTACCGCTGGTGGTCCTGACGCCAATCCCGCTGACGCTGATCGGCATCATGATCGGCCACTGGATCTTCCATGCGCCATTCTCGGCCACCTCGATGATTGGCTTCATCGCGCTGGCTGGCATCATCGTTCGAAACTCGATCCTGCTGGTCGATTTCGTTGGTCGTGAAAAGGGTTCTGGCAGGCCGCTTGAAGAGGTCTTGCTAGAGGCTGGCTCCATCCGCTTCAAACCGATCATGCTGACAGCCCTTGCCGCCATGATCGGGGCAGTGGTGATCCTCGCCGACCCGATCTTTCAGGGTCTGGCCATATCGCTGCTGTTCGGTCTGGCCTCCTCAACCCTGCTGACCGTACTGGTCATCCCGGCCATCTATATCGCTCTCAAAGGCACGGACAGACCGGTCTAGCGACCAGAAGAAACACGCAAACAAAAAAGCCCGACACCACCTGCCGGGCTTGTTCTTTGGAAGCAGAGACGCAATGATTTTTGCGGAAACGCAATTTAATGGTTGAAAGGACTTTAAAGACGCATAGGGTGAAAATGAACTTCTTGAAGCTATTTCCTGTTTCCGGCGGTTTTCATATTCTCGTTTGCCCCATATAATTGTAGCCAGCCTAGGCAAATAGAAGCAACAAGTGAAAATCGCGGTTCGAAAGGGCGTAATAAATGTCTATATTGTCTCCATTGACGGGAGTTCTAATCGCGGGTGTATCTGCTTGGATAACTGCAGCTGTAAAAAATGCATTCGAAGAGAAAAAGCAGCGTACAGAGTGGCGTAAAGAGCTTCTGGACCGATACAGGGAAGATTTATCAAATTTCCAAAAATTTAGTCAGCAATTCGCTATTGGAATAGTTTTTCTCGACGACAAATCGAATCTCTCTGAACTACATCAAAAGTATTTTATTCCACAGAATTTTAAATATACGGTAGGACGCGATAAAACTTGCGACATTAAAATCGACGATCAAACTGTTTCTAGGCTTCATTGCCTAGTAACAGCAACTAACAAAAAAATTTTTCTTGAAGATCTTGTTCCCACCAATCCAACATTGATTGATGGGAAGCCAATTTCTGGTCGCATTGAAATCAAGAGCAGTCTCAAGGCAACCATCGGGTGTACAGAAATTGAAATTGTAAAACTGAGATCGACTGATGACGATATGAATATCATTGAAAGATCGATTGTCAATTTACTCTCAATCTAGTTAGCAACATTGATTTTCAAAATCGAGTTTTCGCAACGACCTTGTATAAAAAGAAGAATACTCCATGCATCCAGAATCATCATTCTGAAAATTCCAAGTCACCTCCAGCCCCCCCAAGTCACCTAACCTGCAGCCATGATTGCCTTGATGCCGTCGGCTATAAATTGCACTGAGAGGGCAGCCAGCAAAACGCCCAGCAGACGGGTCAGAATATTGCGGCCGCTGTCTCCCATCATCTTCTCGACCCAACCGGCAACGGCAAAGGTCAGCAGCACCAGCAGCAAAACGAAGATGACGATGATGAAAATCGTGCCCCGACCGATCCAGTCGGACGATTGGGAGGCCAGCAGCAACACGGCGGAAATCGCGCCGGGCCCCGCAATGAGCGGAATGGCGAGCGGGAACACCGCAATATCATGCATCTCGTCATCGGAAAGCGCCTGCTCGGCGGACTGCGATTTGCGTTTCTCGCGCTTCTCGAACACCATTTCAAAGGCGATGGCAAACAGCAGAAGGCCACCGGCGATTCGGAATGCCGGCAGCGAGATGCCAAGAAGTTGCAGGATGACATGCCCGATCAGGGCGAAAACCAGCAAGATTCCCCCCGCAACAACCACGGCCCGGACGCCGATCTTGATTCTTGCCTGCTTGGAAGCCCCGCTCGTGATCGCCAGAAATATCGGCGCAAGCCCGATCGGATCAATGGTAACGAAAAGGGTTACAAAGGCATTGAGGATTACGTCAAGTGGCGGCATTCAGTCATCTTTCTGCTAAAAATGCGGTCGATCCGATGGAAATAAACAACGCAAAACCGACTTTGGCTTCCATCATTGACCAAGCGTGTAGCATATTCAACATCCATCCTGTGATTGATGCGTCATTTTGCGCACAGGAACGGAGCAAAACTTTGCCGCGCGGTGCTAAATCGGCTATACAGGGATACCTTTTGACAGGGATAGAGATTCTCCTTTGACAGACAGACAAGATACACTTTCGGGCGACGGTCCCGCTACCGATATCAAGCCCGTATCCATTACGGATGAAATGAAGCGCAGCTATCTCGATTACGCCATGAGCGTGATCGTCAGCCGTGCGCTGCCTGACGTTCGCGACGGGCTCAAGCCGGTGCATCGACGCATTCTCTATTCAATGCACGAAAACGGCTATGAGCATAACAAGCCATATCGTAAATCCGCCCGCGTCGTCGGTGACGTCATGGGTAAATATCACCCTCATGGTGACAGCGCGATTTATGATGCTTTGGTGCGCATGACGCAGGATTTCTCCTTGCGCGTTCCGCTCATCGAGGGCCAGGGTAACTTCGGCTCGGTTGACGGCGACAGCGCAGCGGCCATGCGTTATACGGAATGTCGCCTTGAAAAGGTCGCCTCCACATTGCTGGACGATCTGGACAAGGACACGGTCGATTTTGTCGACAACTATGACGGCTCGGAAAGAGAGCCTGCAGTTCTTCCGGCCAAATTCCCCGATCTGCTCGTAAACGGGGCAGGGGGTATCGCCGTCGGCATGGCGACCAACATTCCACCGCACAATCTGGGCGAAGTCATTGATGCTTCAGTCGCTCTCATCGACAATCCGAGCATGAGCCCTGAGGAATTGATGGAAATCGTGCCCGGTCCGGACTTCCCGACCGGCGGCATCATTCTTGGTCGCGCCGGCATTCGCAGCGCCTATGCCACGGGCCGTGGCTCGGTCATGATGCGAAGCAAGGTCGATGTGGAGGAAATCCGCAAGGACCGCACGGCCCTCATCGTCACCGAAATTCCCTATCAGGTGAACAAGGCAACGATGATCGAGAAGATCGCCGAAGCGGTGCGTGACAAGCGCATCGAGGGCATCTCCGATATTCGCGACGAATCCGACCGCCAGGGCATGCGCGTCGTTATCGAATTGAAGCGCGATGCGGTGCCCGATGTGGTGCTCAACCAGCTCTTCCGCTTCAGCCAGTTGCAAACCTCCTTTGGCTGCAACATGGTGGCGCTGAATGGCGGCAAGCCGGAACTGATGAATCTGCGCGACATTCTGGTCGCCTTCAACGCTTTCCGCGAGGAAGTCGTCAGCCGACGCACCAAATTCCTGCTCAACAAGGCCCGCGATCGCGCTCATGTTCTGGTTGGTCTGGCCATTGCGGTTGCCAATATCGACGAGGTCATCCGCACCATCCGTCAGGCTCCGGATCCGGCAACGGCCCGCGAGCAGTTGATGGAACGGCGCTGGCCAGCCTCCGACGTCGCCTCGCTGATCACCCTGATCGACGATCCGCGCCACAAGATCAATGAAGACGGCACTTATTATCTGTCCGAAGAACAGGCCCGCGCCATCCTTGATCTACGCCTGCAGCGCCTGACGGCTCTTGGCCGCGACGAAGTCGGCGACGAGCTGAACGGTCTGGGCGAGAAGATCGCAGACTATCTCGATATCCTGCGCTCGCGCGAACGCATCTACACCATCGTCAAGGAAGAAATGCTCGCTCTGAAGGAAGAGTTTGCCACACCACGCCGGACGGAAATCGTCGAGGGTGGGGCAGATTTCGATGACGAGGATCTGATCCAGCGCGAAGACATGGTCGTGACCTTCTCCCATTCGGGCTATATCAAGCGCGTACCGCTTTCCACCTATCGCGCCCAGCGCCGCGGAGGCAAGGGACGCTCCGGCATGACCACCAAGGACGAGGATTTCGTCACGCGGCTGTTTGTGGGCAACACCCACACACCGGTGCTGTTCTTCTCCTCGCGCGGCATTGCCTACAAGATGAAGGTCTGGCGCCTGCCGCTCTCTGCCCCGCAGGGCAAGGGCAAGGCACTGATCAACCTGCTGCCTCTACAGCAGGGCGAAACCATCACCTCAATCCTGCCATTGCCGGAGGACGAGGAGAGCTGGGATACGCTCGATCTGATGTTCGCCACCGTGTCCGGCTCGGTCCGCCGCAACAAGCTTTCCGATTTCAAACTGGTCAACCGCAACGGCAAGATCGCAATGAAATTCGAAGAGGGCGTTGACGATGGCATCGTCGGGGTGGAAACCTGCAACGCGACCGATGACGTCATGCTGACCACGGCAAAAGGGCAGTGCATCCGCTTCCCGGTCGATGATGTCCGCATCTTCCAGTCTCGCGGGTCTACCGGCGTGCGTGGCATCCGGCTTGAAGAAGACGACAAGGTCATTTCCATGTCGATCCTTCATCATTTCGACGCCACACCGGAAGAGAGAAACGAATATCTCCGTCAGGCCAATGCCGCCCGTCGCGCCCTCAATGGCGAAGACGGATCGGACGTGTCGGTCGATATTCCGGCAACAGCATTGCCGGTTGAGCGCTATGCCGAAATGGGAGCTGCGGAACAGTTTGTTCTGACCATCTCCGAGAATGGCTATGGCAAACGCTCCTCCAGCTATGAGTACCGCACCTCGGGCCGCGGCGGCAAAGGCATCGTTGCCATGGCCGTCAACGAGCGCAACGGGCGTCTGGTTGCCAGCTTCCCGGCGGAAGAAACCGACCAGATCATGCTTGTCACCAATGGCGGCCAGCTCATCCGTTGCCCGATCGACGGCATCCGCATCGCGGGCCGCTCCACGCAGGGTGTCACGGTCTTCAAGACCCGTGATGAAGAAAGCGTGGTCTCTGTCGAGCGCATCCCTGAAGATGAAAAGGATGAGACGGACGAGATCGAAACCGTCGCCTCTGATGACGCGCCAAGCGGCGAGGCACCTTCCGGTGAAACGCCAACCAGCGATGAAGCGGATGAGGATTGATCCCCGAAAGGATCATTCCGCGCCAAACCATCTAGAAAGGGCTCCCATGGAGCCCTTTTTCTTTGCCATTTTCCTGCCCACCTTGGTGCAGGCAGGCGAAAGCAAGCCCAACAGGCACAGCAAAAAAAGAAAGAGCAAGAGATCCGTCAAGATCCCTTGCTCGTTGCTTCAGGTCAGAAATGGGTGGCGTCGCTATGGAAACGGGTTCCAAACCACCGGGGAGGAAAAGCGGTTCAATTGAACGGGCCTTGCACGACAGAGCAGGATTTGGCTCCCTTCTGCGCGATGCATTGGCCGGATTGGTCACCAATCCAGAAAGGCAGACTGGAAAGTTCAAATTCGGCACCATAGCCACCGGAAAGCGCCACGCGGCCGCTGATTGCGAAAAAGGCTAGCCCCAGAAGGCAAACCATGATTGCCGATGCTACGATAAGTCTGGTTCTTTCAAGTGAAGTCATGACACCAGTTCCGTTTTTGAAGTCTCCATTCTGTCTTTGCCTGACCATATTAGCCTTCTCCATATGAAAGGGGGCTGAGTGAGCCGTTCATCTTTCATTCATCTTTTTGACACGCTTCACAGGTAAGACGCGCGAGCTGCCGATTTGGTTCACAAAAAGAATTCTTCCCTGTTTGTTAGACCATTTCTGTCTTGTACTTGCGCATCGGGGAGTCTAGGACTTTTGTCATGACAGACAAAATCGCCATATATCCGGGATCCTTTGATCCGATTACTTTGGGCCATCTCGACATTGTCGAGCGCGCCTGCCACATCGTGGACAGGCTCGTTCTCGCCATTGGCGTGCATCATGGCAAAAAGCCATTCTTTTCGCAGGAAGAGCGCTTTGCCCTGATCAACGAAGTGGTTGGCCCAATCGCACAGCAGACCAACACCATTCTGGAAGTCGTCGCCTTTGACGATCTCGTCATTGATGTGGCCAAACGCGTCAAGGCGACCATCCTGATCCGCGGTCTGCGCGATGGCACCGACTTCGATTACGAGATGCAGATGACGGGCATGAATGAAACGCTGGCGCCCGAACTCCATACAATCTATTTGCCCTCCAGCGGAGCGGTTCGTCATATTGCTGCCAGCCTTGTGCGGCAAGTGGCTACTCTGGGAGGGGATATTGCCCCATTCGTGCCTGACGCAGTTCAGGCCGCTTTCGAAAAGAAGCTTTCTAGCTGACAGGAAACGACATGGCTCTTTTACATCGCACACTGGCCAGCCTTGCCCTCATGATGGCTCTGGCATTGGCCGCTCCCATCGCCGCACAAGCGCAGGACAAGGAAAACACGCTCTATCTTGATACAAAATATGGTCGTGTCGTCATTGAATTGCTGCCTGATCTGGCTCCCAATCATGTTGAGCGCATCAAGACCCTTACCAGACAGGGCTTCTATGATGGCCTGAAATTCCACCGCGTCATTGACGGCTTCATGGCCCAGACCGGTGATCCGCGCGGCAATGGCACTGGCGGCTCTGATCTTCCCGATCTGAAGGCCGAATTCAACCAGCGCTCCTTCACCCGCGGCATTGTCGGCATGGCCCGCAGCAGCAACCCCAACAGCGCCAACAGCCAGTTTTTCATCATGTTTGATAAAGCGCCATGGCTGGATGGACAATATACCGTCTGGGGCAATGTCACATCCGGCATGGAATATATCGACCAGATCCAGAAGGGCGAACCTCCGCGCAATCCGGATGTCATCGTCAAGATGCAAGTCGCCGCCGACGCAGACAAATAATCACGAATTTCTGCGGAAATTCAGCTTCAGGAAGCCGACGATTGGCTTCAATTCAAGGACCCTTTCTAACCTATAAGGAAGAGACAATTGGCAGAGATCAAAGATCCCGAAAACACACTCGTCATGGAAACCACCAAGGGCAAGGTCGTCATTGCACTGCGTCCCGATCTGGCACCGGGCCATTGTGAACGCCTCAAGGAACTGGCGCGCGAAGGCTTTTATGATGGCATTGTTTTCCATCGCGTGATTGACGGCTTCATGGCCCAGGTCGGCTGCCCGCATGGCACCGGCACCGGCGGCTCTGACAAGCCGAACCTGAAGGCAGAATTCACCGCCACCAAACATGTGCGCGGCTCTTGCTCCATGGCCCGCGCCATGGACCCGAACTCCGCCAACAGCCAGTTCTTCATCTGCTTCGATACCGCACCTTGGCTCGACAACCAGTATACCTACTGGGGCGATGTCATCGAGGGCATGGAAAATATCGACCAGATCAAACGTGGCGAGCCGGTTCAGGATCCTGACAGCATCGTTTCCATGAAGGTCGCAGCAGACCTCTAGAACCTGCGGCTTGATCAGTCTGTTAAGGGCTCGGATCTTCTGATCCGGGCCTTTTTCTATGGCATCTCCGGCCATCATCAAACGGCCCCTCGCCATGACCTCAGTTCCCTTGAAGGATCGCCATTGCGGCGCGGACAGAAGACAAAAGGGCAGAAACAGGTTGATATGATGCGCCATGCGGGATATGAAGCCCAACATTCCAGCACTGAGTAATCGGGATGCCGACGGGTTGCCTTGCAAAATCCCGGTCACAATCCGTCATTTGCTAAAAACCGCGCCGGGTCGAGCTGAAGACCGGACGCCCTGAAAACGCCCATTCGAGAATCGTTTAGTACCATGCGCGTCGACTCTTTCGACTTCCATCTCCCGCAAGACCGTATTGCCCTGCGCCCCCATAATCCGCGCGATGAAGCCAAGCTGCTTTTCGTGCCGTCAACTGGCGGATTTGAAGACAAATCCGTACTCAATCTTCCCGATTTGCTGGAACCGGGTGACGCGCTTGTCTTCAATGATACGAAGGTGATCCCCGCCGAGTTGAACGGCGATCGGGTGCGCGGCGACATTCGCGCCAATATCCATTTCAACCTGCATAAGCGCGAAGATCTTGCCACATGGCGCGCCTTTGCCCGCCCGGCAAAGAAAGTCCAGCTTGGCGACCGGATCGAATTCAGCGAAGGCTTTTCGGCAGAGATTTGCGAGAAAGGCGATGCTGGCGAGGTCTGCCTCAGATTCAATTGCGACGGCCCAGCGCTCGATCAGGCGATTGCCTCGGTTGGCCATATTCCGTTGCCGCCCTATATCGCCTCCAAGCGTGCTGAAGACGAAAAAGACAAAACCGACTATCAGACAATTTATGCGCAGCGAAAGGGAGCCGTAGCGGCCCCCACCGCCGGTCTGCATTTTACCGACAGACTGTTCGCCATGCTCGACGAGAAAAAGATCGAGCGCCATTTCGTCACCCTTCATGTCGGGGCAGGGACCTTCCTGCCAGTCAAGGCCGAAGATACGGACGATCACAAAATGCATTCAGAATGGGGTGAAATCACCCCGGAGCTGGCCGAAAAACTCAATGCGGTCCATGCGCGCGGCAATCGCATCATTGCCGTCGGCACCACCTCCCTGCGCCTTCTGGAAAGCGCTGCGGGTGAGGATGGACAGATCAAACCCTTCTGCGGTGATACCGATATTTTCATCACGCCGGGCTATAGCTTCCGCGCCATTGATGGCCTGATGACCAATTTCCATCTGCCCAAATCCACCCTGTTTATGCTTGTTTCCGCCATCATGGGCCGGGACCGCATGCAGGCTGCTTATACCCATGCCATCAAGCATGGCTATCGCTTCTATTCTTACGGAGATTCCTCGCTTTTGTTGCCTCAAAGACAGAACCGCGCGAGCAGGGAGAGCTGACACCAATGACCGACATGACACAGAATGCCACTCCACCCCTTGGCGCAGACCGGATGAACAGGGGCCAGCCGCTACCAGATCCCGCCCCCGATAAATTCGGCTTCAAGCTGCTGGCAACCGATGGCAAGGCGCGGCGCGGGGAAGTCTTCATGCCGCGCGGCACCATCCGCACCCCCGCCTTCATGCCGGTCGGCACGGCGGCGACGGTCAAATTCATGTATCCCGGGCAGGTGCGCGATCTTGGTGCTGATGTGATTCTGGGCAACACCTACCATCTGATGCTGCGTCCCGGCGCCGAAAGGGTGGCCGAACTTGGCGGCCTTCACAAATTCGCCAACTGGCCCTATCCGATTCTGACCGATTCGGGTGGTTTTCAGGTGATGTCTCTGGCGCAGCTGCGCAAGATGAGCGAAGAGGGGGTTGAATTCAAATCCCACATCGACGGCGCAAAATTCATGATGACGCCAGAGCGCTCCATCGAGATCCAGTGTCTGCTTGGCTCGGACATCCAGATGCAGCTGGATGAATGCACCAAGCTGCCCGCCAAGGAAGAAGACATCGAAAAAGCCATGCAGCTATCCCTGCGCTGGGCCGAACGCTGCAAAACCCAGTTTGGTGATCGCCCCGGACAGGCCATGTTCGGCATCGTGCAGGGGGGCGACATTCCGCGCCTGCGCGAAGAATCAGCTCTGGCTCTGAAGGCGATGGATCTCAAAGGCTATTCCATCGGTGGGCTCGCTGTCGGAGAACCGCAGGCGGTGATGCTCGACATTCTCGACATCACATGCCCGCTGTTGCCCGAGAGCAAACCACGCTATCTGATGGGCGTTGGCACGCCCGATGATCTGCTGGAGGCTGTCAGCCGTGGCGTCGACATGTTCGATTGCGTCATGCCAACCCGCGCCGGACGTCATGGTCTGGCCTTCACACGCTTCGGCAAGGTCAATCTGAAGAATGCCCGCCACAAGGACGATCCGCGCCCCCTCGACCCTGAAAGCGATTGCCCGGCCGCACGCGATTATTCGCGCGCCTATCTCTATCATCTGGTCAAATCCAACGAGGCGCTTGGCGCCATGCTGCTGTCATGGAACAATCTGGCCTATTATCAAAACCTGATGCAGGGCATGCGCGACGCCATCGAGGCAGGGCACTTTGAGGACCATAAAGCCGAGGTCAAGCAAGCCTGGGCAAAAGGCGACATGCCAGCGCTCTGAGCCATTGGCCGCTAAGAAACAATTACAAAAAGAAATCAAGCCACGGTCACATAGGCCGTGGCTTTTTTGATGCCATACAGCCACGAGAACACACTGATGCAAACGCACCAACGCCAGCGCTAATGCATCAAACAGCAAGAAATAGCGAGAAGGGGTGGTACGCCATCAAGGGTTCGAACCTTGGACCGTCCGATTAAGAGTCGGATGCTCTACCAGCTGAGCTAATGGCGCATAACCAAAACAGGACCAGAAGTCTTGTTTATCAATTTGATGACAGTCTTTTACCAGAGCGGAGCAAAAAATCAATATACGCGCTACTACGCTTTTGCATGTTCTGCACTGCTTTGTTCGCTAAAATTGGAAAAAATGCAAGCGAGACAAAAGAAGCAGGCCGCGAGGCACGCACGTCATCCACGCTGAGGGAAAAACTGAAAATCGAGGGGGAGGAGGATGGTATGCCCGGAAGGATTCGAACCTTCGACCGTCCGATTAAAAGTCGGATGCTCTACCAACTGAGCTACGGGCACATGTTCCAAGCGCGAAGGTAAAACCAACGCATTGCCTTTCCGTTAAAGGCTGGACCCTTGTAGCAGAAAAACCCCCTCAGTCGAGCGATGAATTCTGCTTAATACGGTTTTCTACAACATATTTGGCCGAGACAACCGCACCAACGCAAACCAGCAAACGCTCTCATCGCAGCCCCGAAGGAACTCCAGCTAAATAGTTGCAATTGCGGGAGAAATGGTATGCCCGGAAGGATTCGAACCTTCGACCGTCCGATTAAAAGTCGGATGCTCTACCAACTGAGCTACGGGCACTTAACGTTGGTGAGCGCTTTTGTAACGCATTTTTCGCCTCAGTCAACACCCTCGCCAAATTCATTTCACTTTTCGTGGAAAACCCTGATAACGGTCATAAAGTGGTGATTTCAATCCAGAAACTGCTATCAGACTGAATATTTGCGATTGCCTCATCAGGCAAAGCGGTAATCGTTCAGAGCATCAGGAATGCAGCCTGCCGAATATTTCCCGCGATCGAGGCCACTATGTCGCGCAGACTTTTTCTGGCATCCATGGATAAAAATCTATAACACAGTCATATTCAGACCGTCCGCAGCATCCTGATCGTAAAGGGTGACAAGAGACAATCGCAAACGCTTGATTGGACTTGCCCCTTTAGACAGACTAGATCGGAAGGCATGAACGGGCAGAGCGCTTTGCTGATACTGGACGAAATGAAGATCGAAGGAGCAGGAAATGAATTTTGATGTATCAATCACCGGCGCGATTCTCGCTGGCTTCATCTCCTTTATCTCGCCTTGCGTCTTGCCGCTCGTGCCGCCTTATCTCTGCTATATCGCCGGCGTCAGCATGGACGAATTCACCGGCAATGAAGACAAGCAGCGGGCCGCGATGCGCATCTTCATTTCCGCCGTCGCCTTCGTTCTCGGCTTCACCACCATTTTCGTGCTGCTCGGGGCAGGTGCCTCGGTCATCGGGCAATATCTGAAACTCTATTCGGGTATCTTCTCCTATGTTGCCGGTGCCATCATCATCATTATGGGCCTGCATTTTCTCGGCCTGTTCAGAATCGCTTTTCTGTATCGCGAAGCCCGCGTCAATGTGCAGAACAAGCCCGCAGGCATTCTCGGGGCCTATCTCATCGGTCTGGCCTTTGCGTTCGGCTGGACGCCCTGCATCGGTCCTGTGCTCGCAACGATTCTGGCCATTGCCGGTACCGAGGAAAATATCCAGCGCGGCATGCTGTTACTGACCGCCTACAGCCTTGGGCTGGGCGTGCCCTTTCTTCTCGCCGCGCTGTTTGCCGGACAATTCATGAGCACCATGAAGCGCTTTCGCAAACATATGGGCCGGGTGGAAAAGCTGATGGGGGCCTTGCTGGTATTGACCGGCATTCTCTTCATCACCGGTCAAGTCCAGAATGCCGCCTTCTGGCTTCAGGAAATGCTCCCCGGCCTCAGCTCCATCGGATAAAAAGGCCGGAAATGATCCGGCCCTTGATCGTGAGTGACTTTTCGGCAGCAATTCCAGAGCTCTATTCGGGCAAGGCAACAGCGCTCGCTCTTGCTTTCTTGAGAAGGCTGAGAGGGAAGGTTGCCAACAACACACCCGACATCACCAGAATGAAGCCCACCAGATGGAAGGGGCGGAAAATTTCTCCAAGGAATACCACAGCCATCAGAATGCCCAGCGGCGGCATCAGATACATGACCAGTCCGGCAGTGGAGGGGCCAAGCACGCGGATGATATATTGATAGGCGAGCAGGGCACCAATGGACGAGAAAAAGATCATGCCCGCCAGACTGAGAAACTGCTCGGTATGGCTCGGCCAGGTATCAGAAACAACATTCTCCCAGATGACGAAGGGAATCTGGATCGTGGCCCCGGCGATTCCGACAATCGCAAACATCGCAAGCGTGGGGACCGACTGAAAGATCTTGCGCTTGGAGAGCACCGTATAGATTGCCCAGCTGATCGCCGCCGCCACAAACAGAAGATCACCGCTGGAAAAGCGTATCGAGAGCAGGGTTTCCAGATGGCCCTTGCAGACGATGAAAGCGACTCCGACAAAACCGAGCAAAATGCCAATCACCTCGCGCAGAGAAACCTTTCGCCCCCGAAACATCCATTCGAACAGGATGATAATCACCGGGGAGGATGAATAGATGAGAGTGCCGTTCGTCGCAGAAGTGTGTTTGAGCGCCATATATACGCCGGATCCGCTGATCCCCATTCCCATGAAAGCTGTCAGCAATATGAGCTTCCATTGATCGCGAAACATGTGGCGATGATCAACCAGCATTTTCCAGGCGAAGGGCAAAACCACAAGGGAGGCACCACCCCAACGCAAAAATGCCAGTGTGAAGGGTTCAATCGTGCGGACGGCGACAGCGCCGATGATAATGTTGGAGGCAAGCAAAAAGGGGCATACCGCCATGAGAAGAAAGGCGAAAAACTTGGGAGACAAGAGACAGTTCCGAAAATTGGAAAGGGCAGGATAATTTGGCGCGGATATTAGTGACTTTCACCGGCCGAGACAATCGCTAACTGTCGACAACCATCATGCAATGTCAAAAACCCAAAGAAAAGAGAGCGATACCTATTTCAAGGCCAGACTCTGCCCTCGGTAGGCGGAGACGGAACATTCAAAATTTGAATAATTCAGCTGGGCACATATCGACGCAGCCTGCGCCGCATTCGATATCGGCCCCAGAACGAGATGCAGCGCCAATTGCCCTTCGGTATTCTGGGTTACCCGGCTCAAGGGGCGAAGATCTCCCACCAGACTTTTCTTTGTCTCGGAAATCTCGCGCCATGCCGCATTGATATCCGAAATCGAAACAAAGGTCCCCAGATCGAGCCCAAATGCAGTCTGGCCAAAGGTGGGCTGACTTGACAGAGGATCAAAATTCGGTGCCGAAACAACTTCACTCACGGCCCGAAGATCGTCACTGACAGAGGCTTGAGGGGCTTGGTTAACATGCCCTCCATGCCCTGCAGGCTTGTCTCTGGGCAACATCTGGCCAACCGGATGAGCCTTGGCTTCATAATCAAGGGTGAGCGGCTCTTCAGTAATCCTGAGCTGGGGCTGGTCATTCTGCTTGAAGGGATCAAACGCCCCTCCATTTTCCAAACCGCCGACACGTCCGATGGATCCGGTAGATTGAGTATCAACCGGCATGCTGACCTGACCATTGCCAAGAATGAACGGATTGCGGCTATCCACACGCTGTGGCAATTCGACCACACGAACGGGAGCATCCACTTCCGGCCCGTCCAGTTCCAGCTTTGCCAGTCGCTGTTTCAGCCGATTATTCTCGTCGCGCAATCTTTGCGTGGTGGTATGAAAGGCGCTGACTTCCTGCTTCAGGCTTTTCAGCTCCGCCATCAGATCCTGCAACTGGTGGGCATTGTCCCCCGATTGTTTCGCAAACGGATCGAAGCTCTGATTCTGCTGGGCAACCAGATTATTCTGAGCGGAAGCGTGGGATTTGTCGTCAAGGCTTGAGGCGGTTTTGTCGATTGACCCGGTAACAAGACGCGCGTCACCATTATCCAACGATACAACAACGCTGGGGTCTTTGGCGGAATCACGGGTATCATCCACCATCGTCAAGGCAACCAAACCTGTTAGCACCGCCGCAAATGCCCAACCGGCCATCATGGTTACATCGAAGATGGATTTGCCTGGCCGCGCCATACAAATGCCTCCTTAACGCGCGAATCTTTTGATTCACGCTCTGTTAAGCAAAGTCTTTTTTTACTGTTACCGCAAGGCCCGTTCGTATAACTGTTTCATTTGTTCCTTAGGAATTTTCCTCAGAACGGACTTTTATCGCTTAAGAATGGTCTCAGGAGGCTATAGATGACACATCGCACATGTCAGGCAATCATCCTGGCTGCGGGGCAAGGCACCCGCATGAAGTCGAAAACCCCGAAGGTCCTGCACAAGATTGCCGGACTGCCAATGGTCGGGCATGTGTCAGCAGCAGCGCTCAAGGCAGGCGTGGAGCGTGTGGCGCTCATTGTCGGGCCGGACATGGACGCCGTCTTGCAGGAAGCGCAGAAAAAGCATCCTTCAGTCATTGCATGCGAGCAGACCGAACGCCTTGGCACCGCTCATGCGGTTCTGGCAGCAAGAAGTGAACTGGAAAAGGCCTGCGACGATGTCATCATCCTTTTTGCAGATACCCCGCTTCTGCGCCCCGAGACCATTTCTGCCATGCGCGACAAGCTCGCAGAAGGCTTCGACGTGGTTGTTCTGGGCTTCAGGACCGATGCTCCGGATCCTTACGGAAGGTTGCTCCAACAGGATGGAAAACTCATCGCCATCCGCGAGGCCAAGGACTGCACGGATGAAGAATTCAAGGTCAATTTCTGCAATGGCGGTATCATGGGCTTTTCCGGAGCCCATTTGCTCGGCCTTCTGGACGAGATCAGCAATGACAATGCTCAGGGCGAATATTATCTCACCGATGCGGTAGAGATTGCCAACGCCCGAGGGCTCAAAGTGACCGCGATAGAGGCCGATGAAGCCGAACTGCAAGGCGTCAATAGCCGCGCCCATCTGGCGAAAGTGGAAGCCACCTTCCAGACCCGCGCCCGCGAAGAGGCCATGGCCAATGGCGTTACGCTCACCGCGCCGGAAACTGTTTTCTTTTCCCATGATACCAAACTGGGGCAGGATATCATCATCGAACCCAACGTCTTTTTCGCGCCCGGAGTAACCGTTGGCGATGACGTCACGATTCTGGCCAATTGCTATTTTGAAGATGCCACAATCGGGAAGAGCTGCTCGATTGGCCCTTATGCCCGCCTGCGGCCGGGAACCGTGCTGGAGAAAAAAGCCAAA
The DNA here is from genome assembly GCF_963676275.1 of uncultured Cohaesibacter sp. Taxonomy (NCBI): domain Bacteria; kingdom Pseudomonadati; phylum Pseudomonadota; class Alphaproteobacteria; order Hyphomicrobiales; family Cohaesibacteraceae; genus Cohaesibacter; species uncultured Cohaesibacter sp. The sequence continues at coordinate 2,503,993 of NZ_OY781091.1, forward strand.
GTCGGCAATTTCGTCGAGATCAAGAAGTCGCTTGTCGAGGAAGGTGCCAAGGTCAATCACCTGACCTATATCGGCGACGCCCGCGTCGGAGCCAAGGCGAATATCGGCGCCGGTACGATTACCTGCAACTATGATGGCTTTAGCAAATTCAAGACCGATATCGGCAAGGGCGCCTTCATCGGCTCCAACACCTCACTGGTCGCCCCTGCGAGCATTGGAGACGGTGCCATCATCGGAGCCGGAAGCGTGATAACAGACGCTGTTAACGCTGATGATCTTGCATTCACACGTGCAAAACCGATCGTCAAACCCGGCTGGGCGGCTGCTTTCAGAAGCAGAAAATCCAAAGAAAAGAAATAGATGGAACAATCAGGAAGGGTCAGAAACACCCTTCCTTTTGCCCTTCGTTAGAAATTGCAACTGGATTTGATTTCATAAATCAAGCTCCTTTGCGTTACTGATCATTCAAATCAAATTTTCCAAAATCAATTATCGGGAAGAATATTGCCATGTGTGGAATTGTCGGAATTCTGGGTAAGGAAGCGGTTGCGCCTCAATTGGTAGACGCCCTGAAGCGTCTGGAATATCGCGGATATGATTCCGCCGGTGTAGCCACCATCTGCAACAACACGCTCGACCGCCGCCGCGCTCCGGGCAAGCTGCGCAATCTGGAGCAGTTGCTGCTGGAAAACCCGCTTCCCGGAACCATCGGCATCGGCCACACCCGCTGGGCCACCCATGGCATTCCCAACGAAACCAACGCCCACCCGCACAGAGCGGGCAATGTGGCTGCCGTCCATAACGGCATCATCGAGAATTTCCGCGAATTGCGCGAAGAACTCGCATCCAAAGGCCATCATTTCGAGACGGAAACCGACACCGAAACCGTGGTCCATCTGATCCATGATGAAATGCTCGCGGGCAAAAAGCCGGTTGAAGCCGTAGCCGCAGTGCTTGGCCGACTGGAAGGCGCCTTTTCACTGGCCATCATTTTCGGCGGTGAAGAAGATCTGATGATCGGTGCCCGTCGCGGCTCTCCGCTCGCAGTGGGCCATGGCGATGGCGAAATGTATCTGGGCTCGGATTCCTTTGCCCTTGCTCCCTTCACCGATGAAGTGACCTATCTGGAAGAAGGCGATTGGGTTGTCCTTACGCGCCATTCGGCCACCTTCTATGATGAAGCCAACAATCAGGTCGCCCGACAGGCCACCACGGCGCTTGCCTCTGCCAATATCGTCGACAAGGGCAACTACAAGCATTTCATGGAAAAGGAAATCCATGAACAGCCCGAAGTCATCCAGCATACGCTGGCCCATTATGTCGATTTCGCCAAGGGCACCATCCGCTTCAAGGACAAGCTTCCCTTTGATTTTGCCAATCTAAACCGGATTTCGCTCAGCGCCTGCGGTACAGCCTATTATGCAGGGGTCGTCGCCAAATACTGGTTCGAGAAGCTGGCCCGCATTCCGGTCGACATGGATGTCGCTTCGGAATTCCGCTATCGCGAAATGCCGATGCAGGAAAACGGCCTTGCGCTGTTCATCTCCCAATCGGGCGAAACCGCCGATACACTGGCCTCCCTGCGCTATTGCAAGCAGCAGGGGCAGCATATCGCCGCCATTGTCAATGTGCCCGAAAGCACCATCGCACGCGAAAGCGACGTCATTTTCCCCACGCTGGCCGGAGCCGAAATCGGGGTGGCATCGACCAAGGCCTTCACCTGTCAGCTATCGGTGCTACTCGCCCTCGCCATCATGGCCGGTCGCGCCCGCGGTACAATCTCGCAGCAGCAGGAAGCCGATTATGTCAAGGCGCTGAGCGAATTGCCCAAATACATTCGTCAGGCGCTCAAGGCCGACGCCACCATCGCAGAGCTTGCCCATGATCTGGCCAAGGTTAAACATGTGCTTTATCTGGGGCGCGGAACCAATTTTCCGCTCGCTATGGAAGGCGCACTCAAGCTCAAGGAAATCTCCTATATTCACGCCGAAGGCTATGCGGCTGGCGAACTCAAGCATGGACCGATTGCCTTGATCGATGAGACCATGCCCGTCGTCGTCATCGCTCCCGATGATGCCTATTATGACAAGACCGTATCCAACATGCAGGAAGTAGCTGCCCGCGACGGGCGCATCATTCTGATCACCGATGAGGCGGGCGCGAAGAAAAACGCACTGGAAGACAGCACGACCATCGTCATGCCAACCGTACCGGAAGTCATTGCCCCGATTGTTTTTGCCCTGCCTGTGCAAATGCTGGCCTATTATACGGCCAATTTCATGGGAACCGACGTGGATCAGCCGCGCAACCTTGCAAAATCCGTGACGGTGGAATAGGTCATTCGCAAATCCACTTCACAAACAGGCCCATTTGCCCCAAGGCAAATGGGCAAGCAAGACAATAGCCATGAAACTCATTTTGCGGACAATCACCCTTGAGGATCTCCCCAAGTATCGCAGCCTGATTGCCCCCAGCCAGCCCTTTCATCGGCTCAATGGCCCTTATCTGGGCATGCCCACACAAGCGGATCAGAACAAGAAAATCATGGAATTCGGGTTCGAGCTGACCAAGCAGAATCCGGGCTTCAATTTCGAACTGATATGCGACGGCGATGATGGCCGAATTCTGGGCGAAGTTTCCTACTATTGGAAAGACCAGCGCACCAACTGGCTTGAGGTGGGCATCGTCCTTTTCAACCAGTCAGACTGGGGCAAGGGCATTGGCACTCTGGCGCTGCCCATGTGGATCGACAAACAGCTTGCAGAACGTCCCGCACTGGTGCGCATTGGCCTGACGACATGGTCCGGCAATGCCGGCATGATGGCGCTTGCTACGAAAATCGGCCTCACACAGGAGGCCTGTTATCGCAAGGCGCGCATTCTGGATGGCAAATATTTTGATTCTTTGAGCTATGGCATTCTGCGCGAGGAATGGCAGGCATTGCGCGGCAAGGCATAAGGCGCCACAACAAAGCTCCCAATCCCTATAGAAATTGCAGCTCCGCAAGTCCGGCACCGGGTCATTCATCCGGACCATCAGGCCGCGTTCCCACATAGAGCGCAGAAGCGGCAAAAAACAGGATCACCAGAACAAGCAGCCAGACGCCGGGCCGCACCGCCGTAACGAACATCGCAAAGCCAAGCGCCATACCGCCAAAGGCCAGATATTTTGCCTTGCGCGGGATCGCGCCGTGATCGCGCCAGGCCACGACCGGTGGACCAAACACCCTGTGATTGAGCAGCCAGCGCTCCAGTCGCGGCGATGAGCGGGCAAAAAAGAAGGCCGCCAGAATGAAAAAGCCGGTAGACGGCAACAAGGGCAAGAAGACACCAATGATGCCAATCGCCACGAATGCGAGGCCCGCCAACAGATAAAGCGGCTGCTGTAACCTTTTCATACCATTGCCTTTGGAGTGTCGCAAAATCGACCGAAGGAATAATATTATGAAGAATACATACAAAATATTTATCTCGATCCCATCCTGCAACCGATAAAGCTCATTATTCGGGCGGGAAACTGTTTTCTTAATCTTTTAAGTCAGGGCAAGCCACACTATCTTGTATATATTGAGAGCGTGAACGGGTCCTCGTCACGGTTCCCCATTGATCGTGCGGCCAGCAGTCGAGTAATCGTCTCTTTCGGGCCGAGAGCACGTCATTTGCGAGGCCTTTTACCAAGTCATACGGAACAGATAGAGATGACACCGAAGAATGAAGAAAAGAAAGGCCCCCTTGATCTGGGCAGACTGACCTTTGGCGCCCGCGTGCGAAATTATTTTCTGACCGGCCTTGTCATCGCCGCCCCAATCGGAATCACGCTCTATATCACATGGGCTTTCATCGGCTGGGTCGATTCAACGGTTAAGCCCTATATACCGCATATCTACAATCCGGACAATTATCTGCCATTCTCCGTGCCCGGTGTGGGGCTGGTATTCTCATTCCTGATCCTGACCATTCTGGGTTTCCTGACGGCAAATTTCGTCGGTCGCTCTTTGCTGACCTTCGGTGAAGTGCTTGTCGGGCGCATGCCGCTGGTGCGAAATCTCTATAATGCTCTCAAGCAGATTTTCGAAACGGCACTTTCCCAAAAGGGCAAGACCTTCACCAAGGCTGTCGTGATCGAATATCCCCGCCGCGGATTGTGGGCGCTGGCCTTCGTTGCCACGGAAACCAAGGGTGAGGTTGCCCATCGCATCGAGGATTATGAACAGCCCGGCGACGATCATCAGGGCTATATTTCCGTTTTCCTGCCGACAACCCCGAACCCGACATCGGGCTTTTTGCTGTTTGTTCCGCGTGCAGACATCATCATGCTGGACATGAGCGTTGAAGATGCTGCCAAACTGGTGGTTTCTGCCGGACTGGTCTCGCCCAACTTCATCAAGAAGAATGCAAGCCCGGAAGATCAGAAAAAGGCATTGGAACTGCTCGGAGTGGAAAAGGGCGAAGGGCAAAAGGCAAAAGCGTCCAACGGTGCGAACACCGAGAACAAGGAGAGCAAAGAGGGCAAAGAGGGCAAAGAGCCCAAGATCTCTCAATCCGAACCGGCCCGAGCCGAGGAAGCCAGCGAGCAAAAAGAGGTGGAACCGGCGCAATAGCCTGACATCATTGATCCGGCGATAGTGGCCCCGAAGCATTAAAAATCATTCGCCACACCGGAACCTTGGCTGGACTGTCAACGCGCGCGACAACAGCAATGCAAGGTCCGAGGGCAGGTGTCAAGCGCAAGCCACTTGGCCCATGCCTCAACCGGCTTTCAAGAGCCTTATGGCTTCATCCCGCCCGAACAGATAGAGCAGATCTCTGAGGGCTTCCCCTCGTTTTCCTTCAAGTCCCGGATCCTTCTCGATCAACAGCCGCGCTTCCTTGCGGGCCATTTCCATCAGATCCTTATGGACTTCCGCATCGGTGACGCGAAAACCGGGCATGCCGGACTGTTTGGTGCCCAGCACATCGCCTTCACCGCGCAAGCGTAAATCTGCCTCGGCAATGCGGAAGCCATCCTCGGTCTCACGCATCATATTGAGGCGTTCCTTGGCGATGGCCCCCAAAGGCCCCTGAAACAGCAGAATGCAGGAGGAGGCCTTGTCGCCGCGTCCAACCCGCCCACGCAACTGATGCAACTGCGCCAACCCGAAACGCTCGGCATGCTCGATCACCATAATGGTTGCCTCGGGCACATCCACCCCCACTTCAATCACGGTCGTCGCCACCAGAATCTGGGCGTCTCCATCCTTGAAATGATCCATCGCCGACTTCTTCTCTTCTGCCGACATGCGCCCGTGAATAAGTTCGACCCTGTCGCCGAAAACCTTCTTCAAGCTCTCATAGCGATCTTCTGCCGCCGTAACATCCAGCAGTTCGGACTCTTCCACCAACGGGCAGACCCAATAGCATTTGGCTCCGATTTCAAGCGCACTTGTCAGGCGCGAGACCAACTCGCCAAGCCGGTCCAGCGACATGGTGCGCGTCTCGATCGGCTTGCGCCCGGCGGGCTTTTCTGTCAGCAGGGAAACATCCATATCGCCATAATGGGTCAGCACCAGAGTGCGCGGAATGGGAGTGGCAGTCATCACCAAAAGGTCCGTCGCGACGCCCTTGTCGGAAAGGGTCAGCCTTTGATGCACGCCAAAACGATGCTGCTCATCAACGATTGCCAGACCAAGATCGGCGAATATCACCGCCTGCTGAAACAGCGCATGGGTGCCGATCAGAAAATCGATATCGCCCTGTTCCAACGCAGCAAGTATCTGCCGCTTGACGCCAGCGCTGTCCTTGCCCGTCATCACCGCAACCCTAATGCCCACCGCATCACAAAGCGCCTTGACCGACTGATAATGCTGGCGCGCCAGAAGGTCGGTTGGCGCCATCATGGCCGCCTGAGAGCCGGATTCGATGACATCGGCAGCCGCCATCAGTGCCACCATGGTCTTGCCACTGCCGACATCGCCTTGAACGAGCCTGAGCATCCGCTCGGGCAGCGCCAGATCGGCCTCGATCTCGGCAATTGCCTGCTGCTGACTACCGGTCAGGGTGAAGGGCAGGGCATCAATCAATGCGCCCTTGAGCTTGCCCTGCCATTGCCGCGCCAGCCCCTTGGCTTTCTTCACATTGGAGCGCACCAGCGACAGCGCCAGTTGACTGGCCAGACATTCATCATAGGCAAGTCTGCGCCGCGCGCCCGAGGTAAGGTCAAGATCAGCCAGCCCCAGCGGATTATGCACCCGATCAAGCGCTTCATGGAAAGCGGGCCAGCCTTCGCGATCCATGAGGGCCGTGTCCTGCCATTCGGGCAGGGGAGGCATATCCTCAAGACAGGCTTGCACCGTCTTGTGCACCATCTTGCCCGAAAGCCCGGCGGTGAGCGGATAAACCGGCTCGATCAGCGGCAGCAGGGCAAAATCATCCTCATCCACCACATGGTCGGGATGGGTAATTTGTGGCGCCCCATTAAAGCGCTCCATCCTGCCAGAGACATAACGCACGGACCCAACCGGCATCTGGCGTTCCAGATAGCCGCCATTGGCATGAAAATAGGTGAGCGTTATCTCGTCCGTCTCGTCATGGGCAAGAATGCGATAGGGCACGCGCTTGTTATGTCTTGGAGGCACCAGATGCTTGTCGATGGTCAGCTTAACGGTCACAATCATCCCATCGGGCGCTTCGGCGAGCGAAGGCTGTAGGCTGCGGTCTATGACGGCCACCGGCATATGCAGCAAAAGGTCAATCCGGCGCGCATCAAGCAACACATCCCCGCGCAGCAGCCGCGCAAAAGCCTGTCCGATTTTCGGACCGACGCCCTTGAGGGTCGTCAGGGAAGCGAAATAGGAGTTGAGACGGTTCGGACGCATCATTCTGCAATTGATTCTGGAAATAACCACGGACTTGAAGCAAGCATGGCCAACTCCGGCGGCAACGTCAATACATGTTCTCCTTTTGTTTTGTGATAGACCGTGATCAATAGCTGACAAGAGGCATTCCAGCCGCTATACAGGGGCAACGAATGACAACGCCCTAAAGGAGCTAGCAATTATGTCCCACGGCACCACCCGCAGCAGTGAAGGTTTGGATGTTCGGCACAAGAAGATTTTGATGCGTGCCTGGCACCGTGGCGTCAAGGAAATGGACCTGATGCTGGGTCGGTTCGTTGATAATGAACTGGACAATCTGACCGATGAAGAACTGGATCAGCTGGAAATGCTGATGGACCAGCATGACAGGGACCTGATGCAGTGGTTCACCAACGAATTGCCGGTTCCTGCCGCATATGATTGCCCTCTGTTCCACAAGATCAAGAATTACCACAAGAATTTTGAATCCGGACTGCTCTAGAGGTTTACCGACCCCGGTTCCAGAAACGTGATTGGCAGAAAGGCTCTATTCCTGCTATAGAGCCTTTCTTCACTTTGACCCTCGTTGCCAGCCCCAACCATATCCATTCCTTGCCATGTCGACCATTGCCCAATCCCTTGAAACTTCGATGATGCTCCATGTCAGTCATGTGCCTGACGGACTGGAGGGACTGGCTGTGGCTGAAGTGGCCAATGCGCATCTGGAGGCAGCAAAGGGCAAGAAGATCGCAGCCATCTATATCGCCCGTGATGACAGGCGCATGGCCTCGATGCAGCAGGCGCTTTCCTTCTTTGCGCCCAAGCTTTCCTGCCTGTCCTTCCCGGCGTGGGATTGCGTGCCTTATGACCGGGTTTCTCCCAATGCGGAGATTTCCGCCCGTCGCATGACGGCCCTTTCGCGCCTTTCCTATAACAGCGTCTCGGAGCCGACCATTCTGCTGACTTCGGTCAACGCCATGCTTCAGCGCGTGCCCAGCCGGGCCTCGGTCAAGAAGCAGAGCTGGTCTGCCAAGCCCGGCAATGCCGTGGATATGGACGAGCTGATCGAATGGCTGGAGACCAATGGATTCCTGCGCACACCAACCGTCCGCGAGCATGGCGAATATGCGGTAAGAGGCGGCATTGTCGATCTGTTCGTGCCCGGAGCGGAAGAGCCAGTGCGGCTGGATTTCTTCGGCGACACCTTGGAAAGCATCCGCAAATTCGACCAGCAGACCCAACGCACCGTGGGCCAGCTAAAGGGCATCGATCTTGTATCGGCGTCAGAAGTGGTTCTGACGGAAGAGGCCATTTCCAATTTCCGCCGCCGCTATACCTCCAATTTCGGAGCGGCACAGCGCGACGATCTGCTCTATCAGGCCATATCAAACGGTCATCGCTATCAGGGCATCGAGCATTGGTTGCCCTATTTCAACGAAGATCTGGAAAGCCTGTTTGATTTCACCGACGATGCGCCGGTCATTCTCGATCCTCTGAGCGATGACGCGATTGCCGAACGGCTCGAATTGATCAAGGACCATTATGCTGCCCGCCGCGAAACCCTCGATAGCGGTCTTGATCAGGGCGTGCCCTACAAGCCGGTTGAGCCGCATCTGCTCTATCTGGACAGGGAAGGCTGGAGCTCCATTCTCGGCACACAAAGACGGGTAAGGCTCACGCCCTTTGACGTGCCGGAAACAGGCATTGAGACTGTCGTCAATCTGGGCGGCAAGCAGGGGCGCACCTTCGCCGCCGAGCGCAGCGCCGAAAATGTCAACGTTTTCGATGCGGTCATCGACCATATCAAGGCCGTCAAACAGAACAGGAAGCGGGTCACCATTGCCTGTTGGACGCCGGGCTCGGCCGAACGCATGCATCAGGTGCTGACCGACCATGAAATGACCGGTCTGGTGCCTTACGAGACATGGCAGGCACGACAGGTCATCAAGCCCAATCAGGTCGGCCTGACGGTTCTTGAGCTGGAAAGCGGCTTTGAGACCGACAAGGATGTGGTCATCGGCGAGCAGGATATTCTGGGCGACCGTCTTGTCCGCTCCAAGCGCCGCCGCAAGAAAAGCTCGGATGTCCTGACCGAAGCCGCCAGCCTGACCGAAGGCGATATCGTGGTTCATATCGAACATGGTATCGGCCGCTTCATGGGGCTGCAAACCGTGGATGCGGCAGGCGCTCCGCATGATTGCCTTGAAATCCATTATGCCGGTGGTGACAAGCTGTTCCTGCCGGTCGAGAATATCGAACTGCTCTCTCGCTACGGCTCGGAAGACACCGAAGCCCAGCTCGACAAGTTGGGCGGGGTCGCATGGCAGGCCCGCAAGTCAAAAATGAAAGAGCGGATCCGCATGATGGCGGATCAGCTCATCAAGGTGGCCGCCGAACGTGAATTGCGTCAGGCCGAACGGATCGTGCCGCCCGAAGGCCTTTACGACGAATTCGTCGCCCGCTTCCCGTTTGACGAGACCGAAGACCAGTTCAGCGCCATTGAGCAGGTATTCGACGATATGGGCTCGGGCCGCCCGATGGATCGCCTCATCTGCGGCGATGTCGGCTTTGGCAAAACCGAAGTTGCCCTGCGCGCCGCCTTCATTGCCGCCATGAACGGACGGCAGGTGGCCGTTGTCGTCCCCACCACCTTGCTCGCCCGTCAGCATTACAAGAATTTCATCGACCGTTTCACAGGCTTCCCGCTGGTCATCGAGCAGGCGTCCCGACTGGTTTCCACCAAGAAACTGAATGAAACCAAAAAGGGCCTCAAGGACGGCTCGGTCGATATCGTCGTCGGCACCCATGCCCTGCTTGGCAAGAGCGTTGATTTCCGCGATCTGGGCCTGCTGATCATCGACGAGGAACAGCATTTCGGCGTCAAGCACAAGGAACGACTCAAGGAGCTACGGGCCGATGTCCATGTGCTGACACTGTCGGCAACGCCAATTCCGCGCACCCTGCAACTGGCCCTGACGGGCGTGCGAGAATTGTCGCTCATCGCGACGCCGCCAGTGGACCGTCTGGCAGTGCGCACCTTCATTTCGCCCTTTGACAAGCTGACCATCCGCGAAGCCCTGCTGCGAGAACGCTATCGCGGCGGCCAGAGCTTCTATGTCTGCCCGCGCGTGGCCGATATCGCCGAGGTTCAGGTCTTCCTTGAAGAACAAGTGCCAGAGGTTAAGGTCGCCATTGCCCATGGCCAGATGGCCGCAGGCCAGCTCGACGACATCATGACCGCCTTCTATGACGGCAAGTTCGATGTGCTGCTCTCCACCACCATCGTGGAATCGGGCATTGACGTGCCAACGGCCAATACGCTGATCGTGCATCGCGCCGACATGTTCGGCCTTTCCCAGCTCTATCAGCTGCGCGGACGGGTAGGGCGCTCCAAGACCCGGGCCTATGCGCTCTTCACTGTGCCAGCCAGAAAGACCCTGACGCCAACCGCCGAACGTCGCCTCAAGGTACTCCAGAGCCTCGACACGCTGGGCGCCGGTTTCCAGCTCGCCAGTCATGATCTGGATATTCGCGGCGCGGGCAACCTTCTGGGCGAGGAACAGTCCGGCCATGTCAAGGAAGTCGGTTACGAGCTCTATCAGCAGATGCTGGAAGAAGCGGTCGCCTCCCTGCGCTCCGGCGATCTCACGATCATGGAAGACAAATGGTCACCGCAGATTTCAATCGGCACGCCGGTGCTCATCCCGGACAGCTATGTGCATGATCTGCAACTGCGGCTCAATCTCTATCGCCGCCTTGCCGATCTGGTGGAAGCCAACGAGATCGACGAATTTGGTGCAGAATTGATCGACCGTTTCGGCCCGCAGCCCGAAGAGGTCAAGCATCTGCTCAAGATTGTCTATATCAAGGGATTGTGCCGCAAGGCCAATGTCGAGAAAATCGACGCAGGTCCTAAAGGGGCCGTGCTTGCCTTCCGCAATAATGAATTCTCAAATCCGGCTGGCCTTGTGCAATATATTACCGAGCAGGGCACTCTGGCCAAGATAAGACCGGATCAGAAGATTTTCCTTGCCCGCAACTGGAATTCGGCCAGCGACCGCCTCAAGGGCACCGCTGTGATCATGACGCAATTGGCAAAGCTGGCCCAGATGGCCCAATGATGGCGCAGTGATTGCGTAGGGATGGCCCACCCAGTGATGGCTCAAGGATCCCACAGGCCGACAGGCCAGATCAGGGCAGGAGGAGTCGAAATCAGAAGCGTACGACCGGATTTTCAAACAGATCCTTCAAAATCTGCTCGACATTGAAATCCGGGCTTCTGGTATCGCAATAATGCAGCGAAAAATCGAGGGTAACATGAACAGCCCGCGATGAATGCTGCTCAACAAACGGGCTGAGCTGGACAATCGAGCGAATCCTTTGCAGCGCCATGCGCGCCTCGAAAAGATCCGTATCGGGAAAGAAAGCCACCATATAGCCATTATCAAGCCGCGCAAGCAGATCTTCCGCCCGCATCAGCGACAGAATGAGCCGTCCGACCTTGGCCAACAGGGCAGGAGGCAGGCGATTGCCACCCCGCTTTTCATGCACCGCATCAAAGGAGATATCGAAGCCGACAAAGGTGACCGACGCGCCGGCATCCTCCTGCTGCAAGACCTCCAGATGCGATTTGAGAAATTCTTCCGAATAGAGCCGCGTCACCGCATCAGTCGGCATCAACAGGCGCGCCTCGGAAAAGATCTTGCGCAACTGCTGCCGATAGCGCTCTTCCCGCACCAGAATATCAAAGCGGTTCTCGAAAAAGCGCTCAGAGAATGGGAAGGAAACGATGTCATTGGCTCCGGCGGCCAATCCGGCCAGCCCGTCCTGCACCGCCTTCTTGTGACAGACCAGAATGATCGGGAATGAGAAATAATTGGGGTTGCGCCGCAAATCCGAAATGAACTCGATCAGATGCTCATTATAGTCGCTCAACTCCACCACCAATGCATCAAACGGCTTGATATCCAGATAATGCATCGCCATGGCAGGTGTCAGGGCGGCAATCGTCTCAACGGTATCGGGCAAGGCCAGCTGAACCGGCAGGAAGGCGGCGCCAGCTCCGATATAAAGCAGGCTCTGCTCATCGAGATTGCGCGGAGGCGGCACGATCGGCAAGCCCACTCCGAAGCGCTTGAAGGTCAGCGAGCGACGCTCGGCTTCCCGACGCATCGTCGCCAGTCGCATCAGCGAAGTGAGGCGGTTGGCAATCAGATCCTGTGTCAGTGGAGGTTTGAGCACATCGGCGAAGGGCTTCATCTGCTCTTCCGACAGCTTGATGGAAGAATCCGCAATGGCCACCATCGGCACCCGCGCATCGGCAAAACCGAATTGCCGCCGCAGCTTGTCCGCCTGAGCAACCAACTCGGCAACATCCTCGCCCTTCACATCGAACAGATCCACCAGAAGAATACCGGCCTGCGATGACACCTCATCAAGCGCGTCTTCGGAATAGAGATAGTGGGACCAGACAGCGAAATTGACTTGAATGAGCACTTCAGCCCATGCGGGCGTATCAAGGCCAAGGTCCGAAGAAGTAAAAATGAGAGCATGCTTGGCCATGAGGCAGACTTACGCCTTTGTAAACGAGGATCTGAACTGCGCAATCAAACAATGCGCGAGGCGGAACTATGCGACATCAGCCACCTGACTGGCTTCAATCAGGCTTTCGCGCATCACCTTGCCATTTGTCCGGCGCGGAATAGCTTCTACAAATATAATATCTCGCGGCCATTTCATGCGGGAAACGCGTTTATTCTTAAGAAAGGCATAAAATTCTTCCCGCGCAATATCCTTGTCATCAACCACCAGAGCGGCCATCAAATGCGCTGGCCCTTCATCCTCTGAAGGCACGATGAAAGCAGCGGCGTCCGAGACGACGATGCATTCGCGATAAAGCGCATCCAGATCTTCACCGCGCTCGGCAAAGCCGCCGAAGGAAAGCACGTCTCCCAGATCCCCCAGCGGGCGGAAGAGGGCGCGCTGTTCACCATGCTCCTCCGTTACCAGATGACAGCCGATCTCGGTATGAATGAAGCCATCCTCGGTCGCCCGCAGCGCTTTGCCCTCAATGGCACCGGCAAGCGGAAATGCGCATTCGGGCAGCATGGCTCCCTTAACGCAAAGCTCACCACCAATGATGGCTGCGTCCGGTTGCGCCTTGCGGGCTTCCTCCATGCCGAACAGGAAGGTCTCCATCCAGACCTTGGCCGGATCAATCAGCGAGTTGATCGGTCCCAGAGGAATGGAGCCAACTTCGCTTGGATGGCGGCGCAACTGCGAGAACAGCACCAGATCCTTGAAATTGGTAAGATCAATGAGCCGGGCAGCCGTTTCATTCTCTCCATAAACGCTTTGCTCCGCATGCGCCCGGTTCCAGACCAGCGAGACACTGATCAGCTGTTCGCGCACATTCATCGGCAAAAGGTCATGAGCGCCCTGCCACAGAGAACCGGGCAGGCTTACATGCTGGCCGCCAAATTCGGCGAGCGCCTCGACAAAACCATGGGTCGTGCGGAAATTGTGAAACTGGATCCTTGCGCCAATATCAAGGGCGCCGACAAGACCGACCGCAAAGCCCACCAGCCCGGACATGTGATGGGTTACAAACAGACAGCTTTCCGCCTGCAAGACAGTCTGCTCATGGACATAGCGCCCGATTGCCAGCAATTGATTATGACTGCGCCCGATTGGCTGGGCGACATCGCTGCCAGCCGCGCTCCAGTGAATCGCCAACACAACATTGGCGCCGATCTGCCGGGAATGCTGAAACAGGCTTTCCTCATCCACATTGTCTTCCTGATCAAGGATTTCGCCAAGATCAATGAGACCCTCGGGCGCATTTTCTCCGATGCAGAAAACAAAGCGGATAGAGAACATGTCGGCGGCGACATTTCGGACCCGTTCGGCCACAGGCTCGTCTTCATAATGGGAACAACAGACAATCGCCTTGGCTCCCACCTGTTCGAGCTTTTCCCTCAGATCGGCTTCCCCGCTGGTCAGCGGAATGGGGGCAAGAATGATCCCCATTCGACTGGCCACCAGCGCGAGAACCGCAGCATCGGAGCTGGGCGGGATGAGCATCGCGACAACGGTATCACTTTTCATGCCGATACCGGTCAGGAATTCTGAAACAGCAACAACCCGTCGCCAGGTCCGGATGAAGGAGAGACATTGCGGTCTGCGGCCACTAACCGAATGCAAGGACTGATCATCAATCAGCGCAAGATCGTCCGCCCGCAGCTCAGCATGCCGGGCAAAAACCAAATCAAGACGATCTTCCCCCCAAAGACCTGATGTCGTGTAATTTTCTATTTGTTCAGGGGTGGAGAGGAGCATTCTGGACCTCTTGGTATGTTAAACACGCGAACAATTAAGCATAAGTGTAGCTGATTCCGATGTCTTCTAGACAGCCCCCATAAGGGGCTATCATTCGCTTTCCATCAGTTTCCAGCGCAAAAAAGGCGAAATTATTCAACTATTCCCCATCATACCAGAAGGTTGTCGGGCTGTATCCGCCCAAAGGACGCCCCTTTGCCTCCTCTTGCGGAAACCGAATCCGCTTCCACATGCCAACCCATTGTTCACCCTTCTGGAACAGGGGAACGACATAATAGCCGTTGATTAGCACACGATCAAAGGCCCGCACGGCTGCGGTGAAATCCTCCTCGCTGCGCGCAGCCAGAAGCGCATTGATCATTGCATCCACCGCAGGGTCATTGGCTCCGGCCTGATTGAACCAGCCGTCGATATCACGCTGGGAAGAATGCCAGCGGGCAAATTGCTCATTGCCCGGCGAAAGAGACGCACTCCACGACATCTTCATCATGTCGAAATCCATGGTCTTGCGACGCTCCCAATATTGGGCGGAATCAACGGTACGGATCGACATCTTGATGCCGAGCCGCTCAAGTATGCGGGCATAAACAAGCGCGAGCCGCTCTTCTTCCTTGGTGGTGGAGAGAAATTCAAAGGCGAGGGGCTCGCCATTCTTCTCATTCACCATTACGCCATCCTTGAGAACAAAGCCCTCAGATGCCAGATCCTTGATGGCCTTGCGCATCACCTTGCGCATCTCGGCATTGTTGGCAGCGGAAACCGGCATATAGCTGCCATCCAGAATTTCCGGATCGATCTCGCCAAGATAGGGCGCCAGCAGAGCTTTTTCCTTCTCGCTCACGGGAACACCAAGCGATGAAAGGCGGGAATTCTGGAAATAGCTCGCCGAACGGGTGAAAAGTCCATAATAGAGATTCTTGTTCACCCACTCAAAATCAAACAGGGTCGCCAGAGTACGCCGCACAATGCGATTTTCAAAAGCGGGCTTTCGGCTGTTGAAGACAAAGGCCGACATGCCGGTGGGAAGACTGGACTGGAACAGCTTCTTCTCGACCTGCCCATCCTTCACGGCATTGAAATCATACTGATCGGACCAGCGGGCCGGATCGGATTCGGGCTGAATGTCGAATTTGCCTTTCTTGAAGGCTTCAAACATGGCCGTACCATCGCGGTAATATTCAACACTGATCTTGTCGAAATTATCCTGCCCGATCTTGATCGGCAGATCCTTGGCCCAATAGTCCGGATTGCGCTTGAGCACGACCTTCGAGCCGGCATCCACCTCATCAATCAGATAGGGGCCGGAACCGATAAACTGATACATGCCGGATTTGGAAAATTTCTCTCGATCAATCGCGTGTTTTGGCAACACCGGAAACATACCGACAAGCAACGGCAACTCGCGGTCCTCGCCATTCTCGAACACGAAACGAATCTGCCCCGGTCCCGGCTCCTCAATCGCCGAGATTCGCTTGATCTGGGTCTGGAATGCCGGTTTGCCATAGTCGCGCAACAATTCAACTGTGAATTTCACATCTTCGACGGTGACCGGTTCTCCATCGGAAAATCGGGCTTCATCACGAATCTTGAAGGTTATCGAGCTGCGGTCTTCAGGCAGATCGACCCATTCGGCAATCAGGCCATAAAGCGAGAAGGCCTCGTCTGAGCTGCGCTCAAGCAGCGGTTCATAGACATTGTGACCATATTCCACATCCCATAATCCGCGCGGCGCAACGCCCTTGAGAATGAAGGGATTGAGGCTGTCAAAACTGCCCTGACCGGCATAAGTGATCTGCCCACCTTTCGGAGCGTCTGGATTGACATAATCCAGATACTTGAAATCCTTTGAATATTTAGGTTGCCCATGCATGGCAATGCCATGCATCGGTTCCGCCAGTCCTTCATTTGGATAGCAGGAAAGGGCCATCAGCCCACAGCCAACGAACACCGGCAGCAGTTTTCTTCTGACAGAAGATCTGGTCAGTAATGACTGGCAAATATCCCTAAAAACCATAGCAAGATTTCCTTTATCTCGGACCGGTACACCAAAAAAACAATTGAATCATACTCACCAGGCAATCTAACACAGGCAGGAAAAAGGCCACAGCTTGATTCTGCCACTGGAATTTTGCGTCGACAGCTTGTAGAAGAAAATGCACATAGTCACTATTCTGCCCAATTCATTGTGAATGAAGAGACTAGTTTTGGATTCAAGACTGCTGTTGAATTGCAACCGAACCCCGCACTCGGCATGGAGACCGAATATACCGGGGCACGCCATGAGCAATCAATGCCAGTCGGAAACGATCACATGTCGCAATGATCGACATTTTGAACGGGAACTTCGCCTTCCTGCAGTAACGGAACAAAATCGGGATTCTTATTAATGCTCAAGTTTGACAGGGCTTCGAAACACATCAAGCCAATTGCGGCCGCTACGATGGCCCTTGCAGCGGTTGCATTCCTCACGCCTGTGCAGCATGTGCAGGCACAAGAGAACGCCAATGCCAACGCTCAACACTGGCTGAAATTCTGCAGCGAAGATGCAAAGAGCAAAAAGCAGCTCTGCGCCATCACGCAGGAATTGAAGGCCGAAACAGGCCAGTTCCTTGCCTCCATCTCGCTGCGTGAGCTTGAAGATGCAAAACGCAAGGCTCTTGTAATTGCGATTACACCGGGCATGCTGCTGCGCCATGGACTGACCATCCAGATCGACAAGGGCAAACAGATCAAGGGTACATTCTCGATCTGCTTCCCGAATGCCTGTTTCTCCGACGTTGCTGTTGATGCGACCTTCGTGGACCAGATGAAAAAGGGTGCGACCATTTCGGTCACCGCACTCAATCAGCAGGCGCAGCCCGTGCGCTTTGACCTGACGCTTTCCGGCTTCACCTCAAGCTATGACGGCGAACCGATCGATCTGAAAAAGACCGCTGAAGAACAGCAGAAACTTCAGGAACTGCTGCGCAAACGCGCAGAAGAGCAGCGCCAGAAGCTGATTGAACAGAAACAGAAATCCGAGCAGCCGGCTCCTGCCAACTAGGCCAGCCCTGCAAGCGATATTAAAAAACCGCGGTCCGACATTCGGATCGCGGTTTTTGTTTGATCAAATTTGTTCACCAGCATCTGATCACCGGCATCTGACCACCAGAATCAGTTTACCAGATCGTCCTCTGGCTGATAGACACCTTCTTTCATGCCCTTGAACAATTGCCGCACCTGCGGATGCCGAATGGGCTCGCCTGAACTGTCCTTAAGCAAATTCTGCTCGGAAACATAGGCCACATACTCGGTTTCATCATTCTCGGCAAAGATATGATAGAAGGGCTGATCACGGCGCGGGCGCACATCTTCGGGAATGGAATCATACCATTCTTCAGAATTGTCAAACTCAGGGTCGACGTCGAACACGACACCACGGAAAGAATAAACCCGATGGCGCACGACCTGACCGATCTGAAATTTTGCTATTTTCATTTCCGCCATGAGACCAGGCTCCAGATTGTCTTATAGGTGCCTCACAAAAGGCCTTTGCGCATAGCTTATCACACAATTTGTCGCAGGCGCTATGACCATTCTCTTGATCAGCTCGTTAAAAAACGAAAGCCAGTACACACCACAGACCGCCATCCAAGTCAAGAAAGGCCCGCTTTCGGTGAGCCTTTATCGACCAGTTTTGAAATTTTGCAAATTCGGGGAAAACCGCAGCAATCTTTTCATGTCAGACTGAAACGACGGTAGGGCATCCCACGAATAACAAAATGCCGCACAAGGAGAGCCGCCTATCCGGCAAGACCATAAAGCGCACCCATTTGCGGATCTTTCTCGGCCACCTGTTTTGCCAGATCAACGATCACCTTGGCCTGTTTCCATGTCGCATCATCCTGCATCTTGCCATCGATCATGACGGCCCCGGTTCCATCGGGCATCGCTTCGAGAATGCGCATGGCCATTTTGACCTCGGCAACATCCGGGCTGAAGACTCGTTTGGCTATGGCAATCTGGCTAGGATGCAGCGACCATGTACCCATGCAGCCCAGAAGGAAGCTGTTACGAAACTGTGCCTCACAAGCATCCGGATCGGAAAAATCGCCAAATGGCCCATAGAAGGCCTTGAGACCATAGGTCATGCAGGCATCGACCATCTTGGCCATGGTATAGTGCCAAAGATCCTGCTGATAAAAGGCCCGTTCCTTGCCTTCCTCCATGTCCGCCAGAACCCGATAGCCCGGATGGCCACCGCCAACACGGGTGGTCTTCATGCCACGGGAGGCCGCCAGATCGGCTGGCCCAAGAGAGATGCCATGCATGCGGGGCGAAGCGCCGCAAATTGCTTCAACATTGGCCACACCTTCGGCCGTTTCCAGAATGGCATGGATCAGAATCGGTTTTTCCACCCCGTTCTTGGCTTCAAGCTGGGCCAGAAGCTGGTCGAGATAATGGATATCCCATGGCCCTTCCACCTTGGGCAGCATGATCACGTCCAGCTTGTTACCCACCTGCGAAACAATCTCGACCACATCATCCAGAAACCAAGGCGAATTGAGGCAGTTGACCCGGGTCCACAGACCGGTCGAACCGAAATCATTATCCTTTGCCAGTTGGATGAACCCAGCCCGCGCGGCCTCCTTCATGTCGGCAGGAATGGCATCTTCCAGATTGCCCAGAATGACATCGACCGTCTGGATCAGATCGGGAATCTTCGCCCGCATCTTTTCGATATGCGGCGGCACGAAATGGATCATCCGTTCAACACGCACCGGCAGTTCACGGTAGGGTGTTGGTGCGCCAATGGCCAATGGCTTGTAAAATGCACTTGGCGTTTTCATCGTCTCTCTCCCGTCTTTGGTGCCAGCCTTGCTGTCCTAACGCCCGCAATGCGCGGCGGTGCAACTGGCGCATTCCTCGGGTCCATTTGCAGCGCAAAAATTGCTGCAGCGCAATAAGACTGTAGGGGAAGATACGGAAGGGGTATAAGGAGAGAGACAACAAGAAGAACAAGACGAGCGGCAGCCAGGGCGGACCAATGCCCGCCGCGGGGCTCATTAGCCCCAGCGACGATGGGCCCACATCCATTGCTCGGGCACCTGACGAACCCACTCCTCGAACCGGGCATGAACGGCTCTGGTCGCCACCAGGATATCCTCATCTATGTCATCCGTATGCGGCATCGGAATGATCTCAGCCTGCACCTCGAAATGAATGCCATTCTTGCGACGGATCTGCAATGCAACGAGGGGGGCACCCTTCTTGCGCGCCAGCCGGGCCGGGAAGGTATTGGTGGGGGCGGAGCGTCCGAAAAAGTCCACCGGCACACCTTTCACATCTCTCAGATCGCCCATGATGGCAACCGCCTTGCCACCGCTCACCGATGTCAGGGCACGCATACCGGCCCTGTCACCCTTGACGAAAACGCCGCCGGAGAAGGTTTGCCCGCGCTTGCGGATCATATAGTCATGAACCAGCGGATTCTTCAGCTCCTGCATCACCACAGCGCAGTCAAAACCGTTATAGGAAGAAATCGCCCCGCCAAGTTCCCAATTGCCAGAATGAAGCGAAACGATGACACCGCCGGAACGCTTGATCTCGCTGACAACCTGCCGGTAATTTTCCGGCTGGACAACCAGCTCCTCCATGCGCCGGACAATCTGGTCGGCCAATATCGCCTCGGCGAAGGTGCGCCCAAGATTGTCCCACATGCCAAGAGTGATCGCATGAAGTTCCCGGTCGCTCTTGTCAGGAAAGGCAAGGCGAAGATGGGCCATGGCGCGCTTCTGACGCTTGAGGCGAGGGGCAATCAGACGCCAGCTCCAGCCCATGAAGCCAGAGGCGAGAGAAAGCGGCAAGCACCGCAAAATAAAGATGGCCAGCATCAGCAACCAATATTCAACGCGATGAGACAGCGTGACATTTTTCATTGGTAACACCTTGCGGCCTTGCAGCTTGATATCAGACAAATAGACATCAGGCCTTTTTATATCAGTGGTACAAAAGCGCAATGCATCATGTGGAAAGATCGTATTTGCGACGGCCAAGAGCGCAGGACCTTACCCTTGGGCTTCCCGCTCTTTTTTGTTCATCACACGAGAAGTCCAGCCGATCTTGCCCGGTGCGTCCAGACCGGCCTTCATCATCAGCTTGCGCAGGGAAGGGACCATATTGGCCAGAGCCAGTCCGGCTGACCGGGCACCCTGACCGAAAGGAAGCGCCGATATCAGCGACATGTTGAGCATGTGAACCCCGGCAGTGCGCGACCAGACATCACTGCGCCGCATGCGGCCATAGGTTTCCAGCACCTCCTGCGAGCCGGGATCCTTGACACCATCCTCCCTGATGATATCGGCAAGCGCCGCGATATCGCGCAGACTGAGATTGAGCCCCTGCGCCCCGATCGGCGGAAAGGCATGGGCGCTTTCGGCAATGAAGGCCGCCCGAGGCCCATGGAACTGCTTGGCCACCATTCCCGCAAGCGGGAAGGTTTGCGGATCACTGATGACATCAAAGGCGCCATAGATGGAATGGGCACGCCGTTCCAGCTCCAACGCCAGCTCGAGCCGACACAGCGACTTGAGCCTTTCCGCATCCTCGGCGGTAACGACGCATACAAGGCTGGAGCTGTAACCATCCCAGAAGGGCACCAGCGTAAAAGGACCGGTTTTGGTGTGAAATTCGGTTGAGATATTGCGATGGGCTTCATTCTTGTGATGCAGATTGACCACCAGCGCCGTTTGCGGATAGGACCATTTGCGCATCTCGATGCCAGCCGCTTGCCGCACGATCGAATTGCGCCCGTCGGCTGCGATGGCCAGACGGGCCTGCCAGATCGAGCCGTCTTCCATTTCCACGTCCGCATGATCTCCATCAAGGCGAACCGAGCGGGCCAGCTGTTTGTCTTCAAAAAGGCGTTCATCTTCCACCAGCTCGCGAACAGCCTCATGCAGACAGGCAACGAGCTGGTTATTGTCGATATTATAGCCGAATGCCTCCAGTCCGATCTCGCTACTGTCAAACTCCGTTGTCGGAGCCTTGAACAGGCGGCCGGTATCATCGATCAGCCGCATGACGCGCAAGGCCTGTCCTTTGCGTGCAATCGCGTCCCAAAGGCCGAGTGCTTCAAGATAGGGAACCGAACTGCCCAGTAGCGCCGTCGTACGGCCATCCTTGCCGCCATGCTCGGGCCCGATCAGCACGCAGGAAAGCCCCAGCCGGGCCATCTGCACCGCCGCAACATGCCCTGCAGGGCCACTGCCAACCACTGCAACATCCACTTTTCGTATTTGCGACATACAGCCCCCTTCGCAGTCACATAACGTCACTCGGCAGCCAGACCCGCATGGATCTGACCCTTAATCGCCAGAACATAGTCGTCGGTATTACCCGTTCCAGACGAGAAAATCCAGCTTTCTTGCGTAATTCTCCTGATCGTCTCGGCACCGTTACCAACAATCTTGCCAACAACAATGCCATAAATGCCAAAACAGTCCATTGGAATGAACCGGAGAGGGCAAATGGCCCCGTCCAATATGACACCATGGCTAACTTGCATTTGCCCCAAAGACCGGTTCATATGTCACCACATCAGCAGTTACGCAAAAGGGCCATGTTCGGATGAGTTTTCTGGGAAGTTTTTTCGACACCAGCAGCGCAAGAGACCTGCAACAGCAAATGGCCCGCTTCCGCAAGGAACATCCCGACCTTGCCGCAGCCGAGGCAAAACCGCGCATTGCGCTGTTTCTGGCCATAGCTGTGGCCTCGCTTTTTGCCTGGTTCTATCTCTTTGCCATGGTGGTGGATATGGCACCGGACATGGACATGCGCGCGCTGGGGCCGGGCATGTCGGCCTTCAACGCCTTCAACGGTTTTGAAAGCCTTGATCCGACGACCCGCGCCTTCATCGCCGCCGTCTGTGCGCCTTCTGCCGCAATCGGCCATTTCGGCATGCCGAGTCAGGACGCATGGGGCTTGCAGGATCTGATGATCGTCTTTGCCATGTGGGTGATGATGGCCATTGCCATGATGTTGCCGACAGCAGCCCCGATCCTGAAAAGCTATGCGTCCGTTCAGGAAGCAAAGGGCAGGAAAGCGGGGCCATTCTCCGTCCTGCTTCTCACGCTTGGCTATCTGAGCATATGGGTAGGCTTTGCCTTTCTGGCCACCATGCTGCAATGGGGCCTGACAGAAATCCAGACCATGTCTCCGGTCATGGCTCCGGCCTCCATGGTCTTCTCCGCATCGACCCTTCTGCTGGCTGGCATCTATCAATTTACCCCGGCCAAGCAGGCCTGCCTGCTGCGCTGCCAGCTGCCATTCCCCTATTTCAATCGCCGCACCAAAGAGGGCTTCTTCCGCTCCTTCGCCGGCTCCTATGTCATGGGGCTGGAGCAGGGGCTATTCTGCACCGGCTGCACATGGGCGCTGATGGTGGTCATGTTCGCCGTCGGTGTGATGAATGTCATCTGGATGGCGATATTGGGATTTCTGATGGCAATCGAGAAGGTTGTTCCCAATCCGTGGGTTACCCGCGGCATTGGACTTTTCCTCATAATCTGGGGACTTCTGGTACTCTCCATCTCCCCGGCGGGGCGCACCATTCTCGGCATTTGATTTTTGTAGCGGATCCCTGATGTTTCCGATTGCTTCGCACGGCATATTGGGCTAGGGACTGCGCATGCAAAAACAAACCGCATTTCTAGTTCATCTGTTGACTGCTTCCGGAGCAGCTTTTGCCCTTCTGGCAACTCTTGCCGCTTCGAATGGCGACTGGACAGCGTTGTTCTTCTGGCTGCTGGCCGCTCAGTTCGTCGATGGTATCGACGGACCGATTGCGCGCAAGATGAAGGTTATTCAGGTTCTGCCACACTGGAGCGGCAACAGCCTCGATTTTGTCATCGATTATGCGACCTATGTCTTCATTCCCGCTTTCGCCTTCATGAAAGCGGATTTGATGCCGATGCCATATTCGCTGATCGCTGGTGCCATCATCGTGGTCACCGGCGGCTTGTATTTTGCCAATGACCAGATGAAATGCCCCTCGAATGCCTTTCGCGGCTTCCCGGCAGTCTGGAACGGGGTTCTGTTTTACTATTTCCTGTTCACGCCGCATCCTCTGGTCGGCTTCATCATCATCATCCTGCTCGCCGCAGGACAGTTTGTTCCGGTGGAGTTTGTCCATCCCGTGCGGGTCAAGGCCCTGCGTCCGCTGACGCTGGTCATTGTTGCCATCTGGTCTGTTTTTGCCTGCCATGTTGTATTTAATAATATGGTGCCTACATCCATTGATCAAATTGCCCTTGCGGTAAGCGGCTTATATCTGTTTGCCATTGGACCATTACTTCATTTCCGCAGGATCAGACCTACGAGCTAGAGCGGATCCTGTCAGCAACGACTGCAAGAAAGCGGCCTGCTCATGTTTCCTGATCTGCTAGACCCCACCATTCTGGCCAGCCTTCTGACGCTGACCGCCATGGAAATCGTTCTGGGCATCGACAATGTTGTCTTCATCTCGGTGCTTGTGAGCAAATTGCCCCCGCATATGGGCAAACGCGCTCGCGCCATCGGCATCCTGCTGGCCCTTGTCTTCCGCATTGCCCTGCTGTTTGCGCTTTCTTGGCTCATCGGCCTGACAGAGCCAGTCTTCTCGCTGTTCGAACATGCCTTTTCCTGGCGCGATATCATCATGATCGCGGGCGGCCTTTTCCTCATTTACAAGGCCATGACAGAGATCCATCTCGAGCTTGAATTCAGCCATGAAGAAGAAACCAAAATCCGCACCGGCAAGGCAGAATATGTTTTCGGCGCCGCGATCCTTCAGATCATCGTCATCGATCTAGTATTCTCCATCGACTCCATCGTAACCGCC
The DNA here is from genome assembly GCF_963676275.1 of uncultured Cohaesibacter sp. Taxonomy (NCBI): domain Bacteria; kingdom Pseudomonadati; phylum Pseudomonadota; class Alphaproteobacteria; order Hyphomicrobiales; family Cohaesibacteraceae; genus Cohaesibacter; species uncultured Cohaesibacter sp. The sequence continues at coordinate 2,528,022 of NZ_OY781091.1, forward strand.
ATCGGCATGGCCGAACATATCGAAGTGATGATTGCCGCCATGGTGATCGCCATGATCGTCATGTATGCCGCCTCAGGCCCGATCTCCCGCTTCATCGAAGTGCATCAGACGACCAAGATGCTGGCGCTCAGCTTCCTGATGCTGATCGGCTTCGCGCTGGTTGGCGACGGCATCAGCCTGCATATTCCGCGTGGCTATATCTATGCCATGATGGGCTTTGCCGTGCTGGTCGAGTTTCTCAACATCATCGCACTGGATGCAAGACGCCGCAAAAAGCTGGCCGAGATGAAAAAGGAACAAAAGGCCTGAACTGGCAGGCCGATATTGTCATTCATGCCTACAGCTCATATCAGAGCCTCCATACTTATCTCATGCATGGGGCAGGGGAATGTCCTGCCCCTGCGGCTCAATGCGCGCGGCCAATACACATGATGTGAACAAGCAGAAGGGCTTAGCCATCTCTCCTGCTTGTTTCATCCTCCTTTATATGTCAATGTCCTAGCAACAAATCACCAAATCAGGGAGCAGCATCCTGGACCGCGCTCGTCTACTCTATTCTCCGGCTCTACGTTACTTTGCGGCGGTCGCCGAGCATGGTGCGATCCGCGCAGCCAGTCGCGAGCTCAATGTAGCCTCTTCGGCTGTCAACCGGCAGATCCTCTGGCTCGAAGACAGCCTCGGGGTGCCTCTGTTCGAGCGGGTAGGGCGTCGGCTTCAACTTTCTCCGGCCGGTGAAATCCTTCTGCGGCACGTAACCCATGTCTTGCGCGATTTCGAGCAGACAACATCAGAGCTGGACGCTCTGCGTGGCCTCAAGCGCGGCATCGTGCGCATCGCCAGCGTGGAGAGCGTGGCAACGGAGCTGCTTTCCGATCTTGCCGCTTCCTTCGGCAAAAGCTATCCGGATATCCAGCTGCGGATCACGGTCACCCATTCGGACAATATCGCCCGCCAGATCATCGATTCCGATGCCGATATCGGCTTCTGCTTCGATCCTCCTGAAGAGGACCTGCTTGCGGTCAATTACTCGCACGCCTTCGAGATCGGCGCCGTGGTCAACAAGGACCATCCTCTGGCCAACAAGCAGTCCTGCTGTTTTGAAGATTGTCTCGGCTTCCCGATCATTCTGCCCTCAAGGGGCCTTTCCCTGCGTACCGCTCTTGATCGGCTGCTGGCCAAGACGGAAACCGAACCCTCGATCTTTGCCGAAGTGAGCACCTTGCAGATGATGCGCCGGCTGGCAGCACGCGATCTTGGCGTCTGCTTCCAGACCCGCATTGGCCTTAACGACTCACTGGATCATGCCGAGCTGCGCTTTGTCCCGCTGACCGACGAGCAGCTTCATTACAATACCTTGTCGATCTTGACCCATCAGCAAAGGAAGCTGAAACTGGCACCTGCGATGTTCCTGACTCACGCCCAGCAATTCTTCAACAATCGCTTTCCCTGAGCAACGATCGAGGGGCCTTCAATCGCATTTCGGGAACGGTCAAAGTGGCACTGATCACAAAATGTGCACACATTCCAGACCTGATTAATTTCCGATCAAAAAATGCGGTAAAAGGTCAAAATTTTAGCGGCGAAAAGAATTTTGCGTATGGATTGTCAATTGAATGTCACTTAAACAGAGTGGGAACCCAAGCTGAAATTTGACAGGCGATTTTCCGCCACTGCACTGACTGCTGACGAAGCAATCAGTGTTTTGCATTTTTGGGAATGCAGGAAAACCCGCCAGTCCAAGCTCTGTAAACAGGTTGTCATGACATCAGTTCCCCTTCTTGAAGCCAAGGGCATAACCAAAAGATTTGGCACACTGCTGGCCAACGACGCCGTGGATCTGGTTGTGCAACCGGGCGAAATTCACGCTCTTCTGGGCGAGAATGGCGCGGGAAAATCCACGCTCGTCAAGATCCTGTATGGCTCACTGGAACCAACTGCAGGCCAGATCAGTTGGAAGGGAAAACAGGTTCGTCTGAAAGACCCAGCCGAAGCCAGAAAGCTCGGCATCGGCATGGTTTTCCAGCATTTTTCCCTGTTTGACAGCATGACTGTCGTGGAGAATATCGCCCTTGCCTTGCCCAAGGGGCAAAAGATGGCCGAGCTTTCCAGACAGATCGAAAAGGTGAGCAACGAATATGGTCTGCCGCTCAAAGCGGATAATCTGGTTGCCGATCTCTCAGTCGGCGAACGCCAGCGCATCGAGATCGTCCGCTGCCTGTTGCAGGATCCCCAGCTCATCATCATGGATGAACCGACATCCGTTTTGACGCCACAAGAAGCCGAACTGCTGTTCAAGACCCTGCTGCGACTGGCAGGCGAGGGGCGCTCCATTCTCTATATCAGCCACCGTCTGGAAGAGGTACAGCGCATCTGCGATACGGCCACGATCCTGCGTCATGGCAAGCTGGTCGCCCAATGCACCCCTTCAAAGGAAACGGCCTCTTCGCTCGCCAGCCTTATGGTCGGCTCGAGCGTCAAGAGCGTCACACGCGAAAAGGTCGATCTGTCCGATGCAAAGGTCCGTTTGCGCCTCGATCACCTTGATCTTGCGGCAACCGGGCCATTCTCTGTCGCGCTGGACGATATCTGCCTTGATCTGAAGGGCGGGGAGGTCGTCGCCATTGCCGGTGTTGCGGGCAATGGACAATCGGAACTGTTCGATGCAATTTCTGGCGAGCGGGCAACGCTTCCCGAGGCTGTCATCATTGATGACCAGAAGGTCGGCAACAAGAGCATCACGGTGCGTCGCAAGCTTGGCGCGGCCTTCGTACCCGAAGAACGCCTCAGCCACGCGGTCGTACCATCCCTGCGCCTGTCAGAGAATGTCCTCTTGACCCGCCATGGCTCCGATACGCCATCCATGATGCGCAAGGGCGTATTCATCAAAAGAACCAAGACCGGCAAGGTCGGCCAGCGCATCGCCGAGAATTTTGATATTCGCAAGGGTGAGCCCGACCCCAATGCCGGTAGCCTTTCGGGTGGCAACCTGCAAAAATTCGTCGTTGGCCGCGAAATTGACCGCTCGCCCACCATTCTCATCGTCTCCCAGCCCACATGGGGCGTTGACGCCGGGGCCGCAGCCCTGATCCGTCAGGCGCTGATCGATCTGGCTCGCAAGGGCACCGCTGTTCTGGTCATTTCGCAGGATCTGGACGAGATCTTCGAGATTGCCGACCGGATCGCCGTCATCAACAAAGGCTGGCTGTCCGATGCCAAACCGGTTGAAGAGATGACCTATGAGCGGGTCGGCTTGCTCATGGGCGGTATCCATGGCGACACCGACGGACTGACCCTTTCACAAACATCCCCCGCAGCGACGCCAGAAGACGGAGGCTCCAATGCGGCTTGAAATGCAAAAGCGCGGCACGCCATCGCAGGTCATGTCGCTGATTTCGCCCGTTCTGGCGATCATCCTGACGCTGATCACCGGTGCCATCCTGTTCGGCCTGCTTGGCTTCAACCCCGGCAAGGCACTCTATGTCTATTTTGTCGAGCCGCTGCTTGACCCATGGAGCCTGCAGGAGCTGGTGGTCAAGGCTTCGCCGCTGATCCTGATCGCGGTCGGGCTGACCATCTGCTACCGTTCAAACAACTGGAATATTGGTGCCGAAGGCCAGTTCACCGTCGGCGCAATATGCGGATCGGTTCTGCCGATCATGTTCCCAGATTTCCAGAATTATGCCGTTTTCCCGATCATGCTGGCCATGGGAGCGGCTGGCGGCGCACTGTTTGCCTATATCCCGGCCATCCTGAAAAACCGTTTCGCAACCAATGAAATCCTGACCAGCCTGATGCTGACCTATGTCGCGCTGCTGTTTCTCGACTTTCTGGTTCGCGGTCCGTGGAAAGACCCCGAAGGCTATAATTTTCCCGAAAGCCGCCTGTTCAACAGCTATGCGCAGGCCCCGAGCCTGTTTGATGGCGGTCGCATGCATATCGGTGCGCTGTTTGCCGTTATCGCCGCGATTCTGGTCTTCATACTCTTCATCCGCACGCTGAAAGGCTTTGAAATCAAGGTCATTGGCGAAACCCCGAGGGCAGGGAACTTTGCCGGTTTCTCCAAGGAAAAGATGACGGTCTTCGCCTTCATTGTCTCCGGAGCCCTGACCGGCCTTGCGGGCATTCTTGAAGTATCAGGACCAATCGGCCAGCTCCGCCCGACCATTTCACCCGGCTATGGCTTTACCGCCATCATCGTGGCCTTTCTCGGTCGCCTCAATCCGATCGGCGCCATTTTCGCAGGTCTTCTGCTTGCCTTGTCCTATCTGGGCGGTGAGGCCGCACAGGTGGATCTCGGGATTTCCGAGAAAACGGCCAAGGCCTTCCAGGGCATTCTGCTTTTTTATGTTCTGGCCTGTGACACACTGATCCACTATCGCATTCGCATCGTGTGGAACAACAAGATAAGCACGAAAGAGGTCGCCTGATGGAATTTGCAGATGCATTGCTCGTCTCTATTGTAACGGCCTCGACCCCGCTTTTGCTTGCTGCCATTGGCGAATTGGTGGTGGAACGCTCAGGCGTTCTCAATCTCGGAGTGGAAGGCATGATGATCATGGGTGCGGTCTGCGCCTTTGCCGCTTCGCTGACCACGGGCAATCCCTATATCGGCATCATCGCTGGCATTTTCGGCGGTGCCGTAATGTCGCTTCTGTTCGCCTTTCTGACGCTCGGCCTTGTTGCCAACCAATATGCCACCGGCCTTGCGCTCAGCCTGCTTGGACTCGGCTTTTCGGGCATGATCGGCGAGAATTTCGTCGGCACCCCCGGCGTCAAGCTGCCAACCCTCGACATTCCTGTCCTGTCAGACATTCCCGTCATCGGCGACGCCATTTTCAATCAGGATATCCTGTTCTATCTGACCATTGCGCTCGTCATCGGGGTAAGCTGGTTCCTGTTCCGGAGCCGCTCCGGTCTCATCCTGCGCGCAGTGGGAGAGAACCACAATTCCGCCCATGCCCTTGGCTATAATGTCAATCGCGTGCGCCTCTATGCGGTTCTGTTCGGCGGTGTCTGCTCGGGGCTTTCCGGCGCTTATCTGTCGCTTGTCTATACCAATCTCTGGATCGAGAATATGACCGCAGGCCGCGGCTGGATTGCGCTGGCGCTTGTGGTCTTTGCCTCATGGCTGCCATGGCGGACTATCGCCGGGGCCTATCTGTTCGGCGCGGTTCTCATCCTGCAATTCCATGCTCAAGGCGCTGGCTGGGAAGTGCCTTCCCAGATTCTGTCCGCCTTGCCTTATCTTGCAACAATTATTGCTCTGGTTTTCATTTCCCGCAACCGCAATGTGGCGCGGGTCAATACACCTTCCTGTCTGGGACAATCCTTTGTTCCAGACCGCTGATGGCCACGCTTTTGGCCTTATTCTGCCAACAAGCTGGCAGCAACAAACCGCATTCTGAATGCCTATCATTCAGGGCGCGATAAAAGAGAAAAGTCTCGGAACATGATCCGAACCTTCGGATCCGGCAATGAAAGAGGGATGCAACAAATGCGTAAACTATTCGCAGCGGCAGCAGCCGTCGCACTCGGTCTTACCGCCTCTATGGGGGCTCAGGCCGCAGACAAAACCAAGGTCGGTTTCGTCTATGTAGGACCGGTTGGTGACATGGGCTGGTCCTATCAGCATGATCAGGGCCGTCAGGCTCTTGAAAAGAAGTTCGGCGACAAGGTTGAAACCACCTATGTCGAAAGCGTATCCGAAGGCCCGGACGCTGAACGCGTCATCGAAAAGCTGGCCCGCGCTGGCAACGACATCATCTTTACCACGTCATTCGGCTATATGAACCCGACGGTCAAAGTGGCGCAGAAATATCCGAAGGTGAAATTCGAGCATGCCACCGGCTACAAGCGCGCCGATAACGTGTCCACCTACGGCGCCCGTTTCTATGAAGGCCGCTACATTCTCGGCCAGATCGCTGCCAAGATGACCAAGACCAAGACCATTGGTTATATCGGCGCGACCCCGATTCCTGAAGTTGTGCGTGGTATCAACTCCTTCATGCTCGGCGCACAGTCCATCGACCCGGACCTCAAGGTCAAGATCATCTGGATCAATAGCTGGTTTGACCCGGGCAAGGAAGCTGACGCTGCCAAGGCTCTGATCGATCAGGGCGCCGACATCCTCGTACAGCATACCGACTCCGCAGCGCCTTTGCAGGTTGCAGCAGAACGCGGCGTACTGGGCTTCGGTCAGGCTTCCGACATGATCAAGTTCGCTCCGAAAAACCAGCTGACCGCAATCGTCGACCACTGGGATGAATATTACATTTCCCGCGTACAGGCTGTCATGGATGGCACCTGGAAGTCTGAAGACACCTGGGGTGGCTTCGACAAGGAAATGGTACACATGGCCGAATTCACCAACATGCCTGAAGATGTTGCCAAAATGGCTGCAGAAACCGAAGCCAAGATCAAATCCGGTGAGCTGCATCCGTTTGACGGCCCGATCTACAAGCAGGATGGAACCCTTGTCGTCGACAAAGGCGAAACCATTGATGACGGCACCCTGCTTGGCATGAACTGGTATGTCAAAGGCATCGACGGCACCGTACCGCAATGAGCTGAGCGCTTTGCGCAGATCGCGTAATTGCCAGAAAAATACCCCCCGTGATGAAAATCTCGGGGGATTTTTTTTGACACAACTCTCACCTCTAACCTTGAGTAAAAGAGGTAAGTGTCCGCTAGAAAACCATTTTTTACACAACCTTAAGCGTTAAACTTACTATTTGGTATATTTGGACTGGTACATTTCAACCCTTGCAATTTTTTCGTAGTTAGAGCAATATGGCTAGTGTTGATATTTAATCACCAGAAGTTTCCAGGGCAGCAATCCAGGAGCCGTTTTATTTGGGGGACCCGTTCTAAAGATTGCTGTCAATGAGGTCCAACCACACGGTCGGGCCTCATTTTTTTTGTAACGCCATTTTCCGGCATATCCGCTTCAAACCCCATTCTTTCGCGCGCAAGCTTCCTCTCCCACAGCCATAAAAAAAGCCGGTCAAGCGAACCTGACCGACTTCACATCACTCTGCTGGACTGTCCAAAGCGTCTAGATGCGCTCCTCCGTATCCTTGTCGAAGACGTTGGTACGCTTCATATCGATGGCGCAATTGAATTTGTCACCTATCGCCACCTCGATACGGTTGTTGATCCGGGCAAGAACCGAATTGATGCCCCACTTGATGTGACAAAGGGTGTCCGCGCCGGTCGGCTCGACCACATCAACTTCGCCCTCAATCACCTCGTGACCATCCATGACCGGCACTTCTGTATAACTGATATTCTCCGGACGAATGCCGATAACCACTTCCTTGCCGATATAGGCGGTAAGATCGGATTCATAACCTTTGAGCGAAAGATCAAGCACAGGCCCATTCTTGTCGCGCGACAAGGGCACATGGGCCACGATGTCACTGTCCTTCTTTTCCAGCCGGGCATTGAGGAAATTCATCGGCGGTGACCCCACGAGGCTGGCAATGAAGATATTGGCCGGCTTGTTGTAGATCTCCGCCGGTGTGGCATATTGCTGAACAATGCCATCCTTGAGAATAGCGATCCGGTCAGCCAGCGTCATGGCCTCGATCTGATCGTGGGTGACATACACGATGGTCGCGTTCAGCTCCTTGTGCAACCGCTTGATCTCTGTGCGCATTTCAAGGCGCAGCTTGGCATCGAGATTCGATAAAGGTTCGTCGAACAGGAATATCTCGGGGCGGCGCACCAGCGCCCGTCCCATCGCGACGCGCTGCCTCTGGCCGCCGGAAAGCTGGGCCGGTTTGCGATCGAGCAGATGATCGATCTGCAACATGGTCGCCACTTCCGTTACCAGCTTGTTGCGTTCGTCTTTCGGAACGCCGCGCATTTCGAGCCCGAAAGCGATATTCTTCTCGACAGTCATATTCGGATAGAGCGCATAGGACTGGAACACCATAGCGATATCCCGGTCCTTCGGATGGACGTCATTGACCACCCGGTCGCCAATCATTATTTCACCCTCGGTGATCGCTTCCAGTCCGGCAATCATGTTGAGCAAGGTCGATTTGCCACAACCAGACGCCCCAAGAAGGACAAGAAACTCACCATCATTGAGATCAAGTGAAACATCCTTGATAACTTCCACTGCACCAAAGCGCTTGACCGCATTTTTTATTGTCAGAGATGCCATGTTACTTCTCCTTATCCTTTCACCGAGCCTGCGGTCAGGCCGCGGACAAAATATCGACCAGCAACGATATAAACCAGCAGAGTAGGGGCTGCCGTAATCAGAGCAGCCGCCATGTCGACATTATACTGCTTGACCCCGGTGGTCGTGTTTACAAGGTTGTTCAAGGCAACCATCAAGGGCTGCGATCCTCCGGTCGTGAAGCTGACACCAAAGAGGAAGTCATTCCAGATCTGCGTAAACTGCCAGATGACGGCCACCACGATGATCGGAGGTGAGATCGGCAACAGAATGCGCAGAAAGATCGTGAAGAAACCGGCGCCGTCAATGGTCGCCGCACGGATCAATTCATCAGGGATCGTGACATAATAGTTCCGGAAAAACAGTGTCGTGAAGGCAAGACCATAAACCGAATGGACCAGAATGAGGCCATAGACGGTATTGGTTAGCCGCAATATGCCAAGCGTCTGTGCCATTGGCAAAATCACGACCTGAAACGGCACGAAACAGCCAAACAGGATCAGGGCAAACACGATGTTGCTGCCGCGGAACCGCCATTTGGTCAGTGTGTAACCGGTCAGGGCCCCCAGCGTGGTGGAAATGAACACGGCAGGAATGACCATCATGACCGAATTGATAAAATAGGGCTGCAAGCCGGTGCATTGCACGCCGATACAGGCCTGGCTCCAGGCATGTTCCCATGCGGTAAAATTGAGTTCATGGGGCAGAGCGAGCAGAGACCCGCCGCGGATTTCTTCCAGATTCTTGAGCGATGTGCTGATGACCACATAGGCGGGCATCAGGAACCAGACGCAGAAGAGAAGCAGGACAGCCCAAATGAAAAACCGGCCAACCCATTGATAGGATGATGTATTGGGCCGCACGATATCCAGATTAGACATTTTTCGACCCTCTCAGTTCTGAATAGAGATATGGCACCATGATCGCCATGACTGTCAGCAGCATGATGATTGCCGAAGCGGCACCGACGCCGATTTCATTGCGGCGGAAGGTCATCTCATACATGAAGTTTGCCGGCAGCGTCGAAGCATAGCCCGGCCCGCCATTGGTCAAGGCGACAACAAGATCGAAGCTCTTGATTGCCAGATGCGCGAGAATGACGACTGCACTCATGAAAACAGGGCGCATCGATGGCAGGATGATCCTGAGATAGATCTTGCTGGTTGATGCACCATCAAGACTGGCGGCCTTGATGATATCCTGATCAACGCTGCGCAGAGCCGAAAGGAACAACGCCATGACAAAGCCGGAAGACTGCCAGACGGCGGCCATGACGAGGGCATAAACGGCCATATTCTGATCGACGATCCAGCCGAAAGAGAAGGATTCCCAACCCCATGAGCGAACAACCGTCTCAAGGCCAAGCGAAGGATTCATGATCCATTTCCAAGCCGTACCGGTGATGACGAAGGATATCGCCATCGGATAGAGATAGATGGTCCGAATGGCGCCCTCGATGCGAATGCGCTGGTCGAGCAGAATGGCCAATATTACGCCGATGATGATGGCGATCAGAATGAAGGCGAAACCGAAAATGAGAAGATTGGTGAAGGCCACATTCCAGCGGTCCATCATGAACAATCTCTGATATTGCCGCAAACCGATCAGATCATAGTTGGGCAGCATCTTGGATTTCGAAAAGGATATATAGGCAGTCCAGATGATGAAGCCGTAGACAAACAGCAATATCGCCGAGAAGCCGGGCGCGATGACAAGCTTGGGTATCCACCGACTGAGCCTGTCCGCCAATCTGCCCGCAACACTAGCCATTTGGGCGCTCCTTTCTAACGTTTAGAGGCCAAAGCAAACTCTGCTTTCATGCGATTGAAAGGAATGAACAGCCTCCATGGATGATGGGCTGGCCAAACTTGGCAGGGCCAGCCCGATATCGGTAAGCTGTTATTTGGCGAGACTGATCGCTTCAATCAGCTTCTTGGTAGCTTCTTCTGAAGACATGTCAGAATTGAAGTGGGCAGTAACCACATCAAGGAAAGCACCGCGAACAGCGCCAGCCTGTGCGATTTCGTGAGCCATTGAGCCAACCAGAGTGTCGCCCTTGGCAGCGGCTGCCATGTCGTCCATGGATTTGATGGCGCAGGCATCAAATTTTTCCATTGGAACATCCATGCGAGCAGGAACGGAACCCTTGTAGAGGTTGAAGGTTTCCTGGAATTCCTTGCCGAGAATCAGCTCGGCCAGAAGATTCTGCCCTTCTTTCTTGTCATCGCCTGAAACATTGAACATGGCGAAGCTGTCAGAGTTCAGGATATAGCCGCCTTCAGACGGGGTTGGAGCGCAAATATAGTCGACGCCGGGTTTCTTGCCGGCAGCGGCAAATTCGCCTTTGGCCCAGTCACCCATGATCTGCATTGCGGCTTCCCCGCGCATGACCATGGCCGTTGCAAGGTTCCAGTCGCGGCCCGGATAATCCGGATCGACATAATCACGCAATTTGCGCATCTGGTCGAAAACCTTGATCATGGTATCGGAGCCAAGGGCTTCTTCATCCAGATCAACAAGGGCTTTCTTGTAGAAATCAACGCCGCCAATGCCCAGAACGACGGTTTCGAATACGGTAGCGTCCTGCCATGGCTGACCGCCATGAGCGAGCGGAACAATACCGGCTTCCTTCAGCTTGTCGGCTGTTGCGTTGAATTCATCCCAGGTCTTTGGCACGTCAGCGCCGACCTTGGCCAGAACTTCAGGATTGGCCCAGATCCAGTCCACGCGATGCACGTTGACCGGTACGGCAACATAATGGCCGTCATATTTGACCACATCCTTGATGGCCTGAGGCAGGATATCATCCCACTTCTGGGCCGCGGCCACATCAGACAAATCGCCCAAAGCACCAGCTTCGGCCCATTCGGCAATATTGGGGCCCTTGATCTGAACCGCAGCAGGTGGATCACCGGCCAGCACGCGAGACCGCAAGACAGCAGCCTGAGCATCGCCACCGCCACCGGCTACCGGTGCGTCAATCCATTTACCCCCACGTTTTTCGAAAGCTTGTTGCAGCTCCTTGATGGCCTTTGCTTCACCACCGGATGTCCAATAATGCAGAACTTCGGCGACAGGTTCAGCCTGAGCAGCAAGTGGCATAGCAGCCAACGCAATCGCGCCCATGAGCGCGAGCTTAAGAGATTTCATTTTTTCCTCCCAAGATAAAATGAAACATATGTGCACCTATGATTGTAGATTAAAATCTGAAAACCGCGCAGTAAGTTTTGTAAGTTTTTGTATCATCTAATGTGCTCAGCACGGAGATATGTTACAAAATGTAACATTGACACTCTTGTTGTCCAAAATGGATTAGTCAAGAGTATCAGAGGGAGGCAACCGGATGCAGCGTATCCATATCATTGAAGACGATCAGGAAATTTCCTCGCTCTTGTCATCTTATCTAGAAGCCAGAAATTTTCAGTGCGTCGTTTCCCCGTCCGCCGAGGCCGCCTACCGGCGGGGCAATGTCCTGTTTGACCTGATGATCGTCGACCTGATGCTTCCGGGCGAAAGCGGGCTCGACTTCTGCCGCAAGGTCCGCACCACATCCCGTATCCCCATCATCATTCTCTCTGCCGTCAAGGGCGATACCGAGCGGATCATCGGTCTGGAACTGGGAGCCGATGACTATATGGAGAAGCCGTTCAATCCGCGCGAATTGCTGGCGCGGATCAATGCGCTGCTGCGCCGCACCGGCCCGGTTGAGAGAAAGTCATCCGCAGGCAAGATCACCTTTGACGGCTGGGTTCTGGATCTCACCAACGAGCAGCTCCATGCCCCGAAAAATCTGCTTGTCCCCCTCAGCACGCGGGAATATTCCGTGCTGTCGATCCTGACCAAGGCATCCCCCAATCCGGTTTCCCGTGATGAACTGGCCCAATTGCTCATCGGCCATGACATCGAACCGGGAGATCGCCGCATCGACATTCTGGTCAGCCGCCTGCGCAAGAAGCTCATGGATGTCGATGGCAAGGCCCAGTTCATCAAGACAGTCCGCAATCAGGGCTATAAATTCTGCTCCAAGATCGAAACCATCAATGGTGATCAGGACAGCCTTGCACCCAATCGCTAGAAAGAGCGCCGACCATGTGGCAATTTATCCTGTCCAATTTTCCGCGCAGTCTTTCTTCCCGCATTGCCACCATGCTGTCTCTGGCCTTTCTCGCCGGAATGTTCACCACATGGATAGTCGTGCATTCTTACCTGACCCGCCGGACAGAAATCAGCATCGCCGAATTGACCGGCGCGCATCTTTCCCAGGTCATCGAACGGTGCCTGTCGGGCAGCAATCCCTCAAGGGCTGAATGCAATGGAGAGGAAAAGCCATATATTTTTCGTGAGGTCGACCAATTCCCGCAGCAAGAGAATGAATTCGTTACCCCGCTGATCCTGATACTGGATGACATGCGCATCAGGGCAGCGGTCCGCTTCAGGGATGTTCCTCCGCTGCCGGGCCTGCTCAGCGCCAAGCGCCACAGCTCGGGCCTGCAGGAAGACAGTATTTACGATCCGACAGCCGAATTTCAGGGCATATCCGGTTCCAGCAAGGATCCGATCCGCGCCGCTGTCCGCATGGCGTCGCTGTCTCTGGCAATCGCCAGACAGGATATTGACGCCCAGCTCTATATATTCCTGCAGAATGACCATGTTCTGGAAATCACGTCGCCCCAATTGTGGCGGGCGCGCATTTCTGAAACGCAAGGGGCCTTCATTACCCTGTTCATTGCGGTGCTCACGCTTTCCATCAGCTTTCCCTTTGCCTCAACGCTGATGGTGCCATTCCGAAAATTGAGCAATGGCACCCAATTCACCCGCAAGACGCTCGGTCGCTTTGCCCCCACCGAGGCCATTGCCATTCAGGACAATATGCGCGAGCTGGTCAAACGCTTTGACCGCGACCGGGAGAGGCAATTGCTCGGCCTTGCTGCGATTTCCCACGATTTGCGCACCCCAGTAACCCGCATGCTGCTGCGCACGGAAATGATCAGGGAAGAGGACATTCGCGACCGCTTTGCCAATGACCTCGAAACCATTCACGATCTGGTCGAAGGCGCGCTCGACTTCCTCTCCCTGCACAAGAATACCGAGGAAAGACACCGATTTTCACTCAGTTCCCTGATCACCAGCCTGTGTGACGATTATCAGGACATGGACAAGGATGTCAGCTTTGATTCAACCTTGCCAATCGAGATCGAAGGGGTCGCCTCTGTTTTCAGCGTCGCCCCTTCCATCGAGCTTTCCACCCAGACTCGCGGCTTCATGATCGGCAAACCTAAGCAACTGCGCCGCGCCCTGTCCAACATCATCGACAACAGCCTTAAATACGGGAAATATGCCAAGGTCTTTCTGGGCTATGACGGCAGCGAACAAACCGTCATCACTATCGTGGACGGCGGCAAGGGCATCCCCAGCGACCAGATCGAAAAGGTGATGCTGCCCTTCGAAAGGGGCAATGAAGGCCACAAGACCAAAGGGGTGGGGCTGGGCCTGAGCATCGCCAACGAGATCATTCGCAACCATCGCGGCGAATTGACCCTGATAAACAGTAATGAGGGTTTGCGCGTCGAAATCACGCTGCCGCGCGACATCTTCACCAGCTAGCCCATTCTTGCGGGGCCAGCTTTGCTGCGCATCCAGCCTGTCGATAATCGCGCAGAAATTGCATAATTTAGTAGCATTGACAGAATAGGCCCAGACAAGAGCTGAAAGGAAGGCCTGCCAGCTGCAAGTGGAGTTCGCATGCAGTTTCAAGATCTTACAATCCCAGATTTTCATCCTTCTCAAGTCATTCAAAATATCGCAGAAATTCGGCAATGAAATCGAATACATTATTTGTTTGAAATCGATTTCATTTCTTACCAGACTGTCTGCATCATTTGTGACATGGGAGGAAGCAGATGAAGTTGAAGAACGCATTTCTGGGAATGGCGGTCATGGCTCTGGCCATTCCTGCAGCGCAGGCTGAAGAATTCACCATCGGTTTGTCAAATGGCTGGGTCGGCTCCGAATGGCGCACCCAGATGATCGAGGAGGCTCAGGCCGCAGCGGAACAATGGAAAGCGAAAGGGGTAGACGTCAAGGTCGTGGTGCAAAGCGCCAATGTCGACGTACCCGGTCAGATCGCACATGTCCGCAATTTCATCAATCAGGGCGTGAATGCCATCATCATCAACCCGAACAGCCCGACAGCCTTTGATCCGGTTTTCTCGCAAGCCAAGGAAGACGGCATATTGGTCATTTCGACAGATGCCGAGGTTTCATCGCAGGATGCCATCTATGTCGGCATTGACCAGACCAACTGGGCCGCATTGAGCGCCAAATGGCTCGCCGAGACCCTTGAAGGCAAGGGGCAGGTGGTCGCCATCAATGGTGTTGCCGGTCATCCGGCCAACGAAATGCGCATTGCCGGTTACACCAGCGTGTTTGATCAATATCCCGACATCAAGGTCGTCAATGAAGTCAATGCCAACTGGGATCAGGCTCAGGGCCAGCAGGCCATGCAAAATCTTCTGGCAACCTATCCCGACATTGACGGCGTCTGGGTGCAGGATGGCATGGCAGCGGGCGCCTGGCGCTCCCTGATGGATGCAGGCAAAGCCGGGGAAGTGGCTGCCACAGGCGAAATCCGCAAGGATTTCATTGATCTCTGGGTCAAGAATGATTTCACCTCCGGCGCATCGGTGAACCCTCCCGGCGTTATGGCAAGTGCCCTCAATGTCGCGGTCTTCATGTTGCAGGGTCGTGAATTGAAAGAACCGGCAGCCGCCGGGCAATATAAGAATGCCCTGTATCTGCCAATTCCATTCATCGATGGAGAGAATGTCGGCACGGTCGCCAAGGAACTGGAAGGCAAACCCGGCTTCTATTCCTTCACCAGCGCCCTGAGCATCGACGAAGCAGAAGCATACTTCAAATAATCCGTATGATTGCGGTGCCGCCGAACCTGAGGGGCGGCGGCATCCATCAACAGTCAAGAATGAAGGTGCATCAAGATGAGGCGATTGAAGCTTCAGCAGATTTGCAAATATTATGGTGCAACAACTGCTTTGGCCTCCGGCGATCTGCAGCTCGAGCGCGGGGAAATCCATGTCCTGATCGGTGCGAACGGATCAGGCAAGAGCACCCTGTGCAAGGTGATTGCAGGCAGCGTCCGCCCCGATGGCGGCTTGTTCGAACTCAACGGACAAAAGGTCTCGCTATTTGGCCCTCAGGCAGCCCGCGAGCAGGGCATATGCCTGTTCTATCAGGAACTGAGCTTGGCCAACAGCCTGACAATCGCGCAGAATATAAGCCTCTATCGTCTGCCCACCAAAGCGGGCGGGCTCATTGATGATGCCACTCTCGCCCAACGCGCAGAGCATTATATCGACAAGTTCAAAAGCGTTACCGGCGAGAATTTTTCCGCCGACATGCCCGTTGCCAAGCTGCGGCCAGACCAGAAGCAGCTGGTTGAAATCATGAAGACGCTGGCCAGCGAAGCGGAAATCCTCATTTTCGACGAACCGACCTCGGCCCTTGATCGCGCTCAGGTGGATTGCTTCTTTTCCATTCTGCGCGAGCTGAGAGAAGAGGGGCGGTCGATCATTTTCATTTCCCATCGCATGGACGAGATCTTCGATATTGCCGACCGGATCACCGTCATTCGCGATGGCGCAACCGTTTCCTCGCGGCAGGTCAGCGAAACCGATCAGGCGCGCATCATCCGCGACATGATCGGCGAACAGCCTGAAGCACAGGGCCAGACACAGGCACAGGCGCAGGCACAGGGGTCGGGACAGGCTCAGGATCCGGCCTTAACACAAGCGCACGCCACCGACCACCAGAACAGAGCCGAGATCTGCCTCGCAGCCGAGGCGCTGACCGGCAACCAGATCAGGAATGTCAGCTTCACGCTGGCCAAGGGCGAAATTCTCGGTCTGGGCGGTTTGCACGGGCAGGGGCAGTCAACCCTGCTGCGCAGCCTGTTTGGCGCCGAAAAGCTGCTCTCTGGCTCACTGACACTCAATGGCAGCACCATTCATCCCAGCCACCCGCGCAGCGCCATCAAAAGCGGTTTTTCCTATGTTTCGGGAGATCGCGTGCGCGATGGTGTCATCACCGATCGGTCGATCATGGAAAATGTGTCCCCGATCCATTTTCTCAAGGATCACAAATTTCTGGCCTTTCCCGGTCCCTTGTCCCGCATCATCGGACCGGCGCTGGCCATCCTCAATACGAAATATTCCAGCCTTGGCGCGTCCATCAGCTCGCTCTCGGGCGGCAACCAGCAGAAAGTCGTCATTGCCCGCTGGCTGACCAATCCGCCTGACATCCTGCTGCTGGACGATCCCACCAAGGGGATTGACCTCAGCGCCAAGCGGGAACTGTTCGCACTGGTCCGCAAACTGGCAGACGAGGGCATGGCCATCATTCTCTATTCGTCCGAAGATGGTGAGCTGCTCGCCCATTCCGACCGCATTCTGGTCTTCAACAATGGCTCGGTCTCGCGCGAATTGACCGGCAAGGACAAGACCCGCTTCAATCTCTATGAAGCCGCATATTCGGGGGCCAAATGACCAACGAGATTTCACTCAAAACCCGCATGGCAACCCTTTTGAGGCGCTTTCCCTTTCTGCCAGCTCTGGGCATGCTTATGCTGCTCTTCGTGCTCAATGGCATTGCAGAGCCCAACAGCATGACAGTGAGGGCGCTCAAAGGCGTGGCGAGCACCTATCTCGCTCTGGTCTTCCTGTCGGTTGGTCAGACCTTTGTGGTCTACACCGCCGATATTGACCTGTCGGTTGGCGCCATCCTGTCGCTGGTCAATGTCTCGATTGTCGTCATCATGAGCCAGTTTGGCGGAGCCCCCTATGTGGTTCTGCTTTCGCTGCTGGTCGGTATCTTGATTGGCGCGGCCTGCGGCCTTGTCAATGGCATCGCCGTATCGGCCCTGCGGATGCAGGCAATCGTCGCCACCTTTGCAACCAGCATTCTCATTTCCGGCCTTGCCCTCTGGATCCTGCCCGTTGCCGGTCTTCCGGCGCCGAGCCTGTTCTGGAAGATTTACGGCGGCCGCAGCTATGGCATTCCCAATGTCTTCTTTTTCATAGCCATCCTGATTGCCATATTGGCCATTCTGGCCAGAACATCGCTGGTCACCAAGCTGCTTGCGGTGGGCAATGGCCAGCTCACGGCCTATCAGTCAGGCCTGTCTGTCACCCACATCAGGATCTATGGTTATATCATTTGCGGCATATTCGCAGCTCTGGCCGCCTTCTGCATTACCGGAGATACCGCCAGCGGTGATCCTCTGGTGGGCGGAGCCATGACGCTATCAAGCGTCGCCGCAGTCGTTCTGGGCGGAACCGCGCTATCGGGCGGTATCGGATCAGCCTTCGGCTCGGCCATTGGCGCCATCATTATCGGCCTGATCAGTTCTCTGGTCTTTTATGCGGGAATCCCGTCTGAATGGCAAAATCTGGCGCAAGGGGCCACAATCCTTGTCGTACTGATGCTCGGCGTTCTTGCTTCCAGGAGGATCAACCAATGACCCTCATGCAATCAGGCCATTCGCAAGATAAAAGCGCGCAGTTCCTTGGTTATTTCAGGAACCCGCTGCTTGTTGCCTTCATTCTCATCATTCTGTTGCTTGTGGCGGGTGAAAGCCTGTCGCCCGGCTTTGCGTCCATCGAGCAGATCCTGCGTCTGCTTATCGTCGCAGCCTTGCTGGGCATCGTCGCCGCCGGTCAGAATCTCGTGATACTAGGGGGGCGCGAAGGGATCGATCTCTCTGTCGGAGGGGTCGTATCCCTGAGTGCCGTTTTGGCAGGCAATGTCATGGACGGGTCAAACGCCAATATCCTTGCCGCGATCGCCGTTTGCCTTGCTGCGGGTGCGGCCGTCGGATTGCTCAACGGCATCGGCGTTACCCTGTTCGGCATTCCGCCTCTGGTCATGACGCTGGGCATGCTCGGCGTGCTGCAGGGCTTGCTCGTCGTCATCCGGCAGGGCATCCCATCCGGCCTTGCGGCGCCTGCCTTGGCCAACTTCGTGTCCAAGCCCTTCCTGCTAAGTCTGCCCGGCATCATATGGCTATGGGCGGCAGTTGGGCTGCTGATGGCCTTCCTGCTGATGCGCACCGCGCTCGGACACAAGATCTACGCCATTGGCTCAAACGAGAATGCCGCCTATATGGCCGGTATTCCCGTCCGGCTGATCCGTATCATGCTGTTTGCGCTCTCAAGCATGTTCGCCGCCGTGGCCGGTATCTGCATTCTTGGCTATTCAGGCACCTCCTTTGCCAATGTGGGAGACAGCTACATGCTGTCATCGATCATCGCGGTCGTTCTGGGAGGAACGCCACTTTCCGGCGGCAAGGGTGGCTATACCGGTACCATGGCAGGCGCTTTCCTGCTCATCCTGATGCAAAGCATCCTGACAACCCTCAGCATAGGGGAATCCGGCCGCCAGATCGTCTTCGGCCTAACCCTCCTTGTTCTCCTATTGTTCTATGGTCGCAGCAAGGCCCTGCGCGGTTAGCAACAGGGAAGAAAGGCAGGCTGGAAGAAGGGAGCGAATAACGGCAAGAGGGGAAGAATGAGACCAAAGCGCTGCAATGTGAAGCAAGAGGCTAAAAGGTGAACAAAAGAACGAAGATCAAGGATATAGCCCTCAAGGCCGGTGTTTCGCCGACCACGGTTTCTCGCGCTCTCAGTGGCTCGGGTCTGGTGGCCGAACCAACCCTGAGCCATATCCGCACCATTGCCCAGAGCATGCATTATCGCCCCAATATCAGCGCCCGCAATCTCAGAACCCAGAAAACCATGTCCATTCTGGTCGTCGTCCGCGACATAGGCAATCCCTTCTATCTGGATATCTTCAAGGGCGCAGAAAGCGTGGCCCATGATGCCGGTTACTCGCTGCTGATGGCCAACACCGAGGATGATCCCAAACGCGAAGCGGACTATTTCGACATGCTCAGTCATGGCCATGCCGATGGCATGATCCTGATGACCGGCAAGATGCCCTATGATTGCGAGCTGCCCCACGACGTCTCGCAGAAGGTTGTCGTGGCGCTGGAGATGATCGACGACGTGGACCTGACCCATGTCGTGATCGACAATGAATATGCCTCCATCGAGGCAATCGATCATCTTGTCACGCTGGGACACCGCAAGATCGCCTATATTGCCGGGCCGATACCGGAAGGCATGAGCGTGCGGCGGCTGGCGGGCTTCAAGCATGCGATGAAAGCGGCCGGGCTGAAGCTGCCCGATGCCTATATATTGCAAGGCAATTTCAGCTATAAGAGCGGCGAGATTGCCGCCGACCGCCTGCTTGATCTGCCAGAGCCACCGACGGCGATCTATACCGCCAATGACGAAATGGCATTTGGCGCCATCAGAGCAGCCAAGAAGAGAGGGCTGTCGGTTCCCGAAGACCTTTCCATATTCGGCTTTGACGACACCTATCTGGCTGAAGCCTTTGTCCCCGCTCTGACAACCATCCGGCAGCCCTGTCTGGAAATCGGACGTCGGGCCATGACGCGCCTGCTGGCCCATCTTTCCGGCGACAATCCAAATACGGATTCCATCGTGGTGCCGACAGAACTCGTTGTCAGGGAATCGACTGCCGCACCACCGCAATAGGTCGCCACAAAGCCGCCATCAGGCCGCGAGGCTGGAGGCTTCAGACAAATGCGTGATTGCATAGCAATCCAGCAAGAGAAAGAAAATCGGACAGCCGCATTCAGGATCCGATTTCACGATCAGGCCTAGCCATGGCCAAACGGGAGGAGGAAAAAGGTGAAACAGGAAAAGGAAATCCTCAGAGTAGGGCTGGTGGGGTCGGGCTTCATAGCCGCATTCCACCTGAAATCCATGCTCGGCGTGCGCAATATAACAATATCCGGCGTTTATAGCCGCACGCAGGCCCATCGCCAACATATCGTCAATCTGGCAACAGAACTGGGTCTGGGGCCTTGTTCCTCCTTTGCCTCGCTAGATGGCATGCTAGAAGATGACGCCATTGATGCCATCTGGATTCTGTCGCCCAACCATACCCGCCTCGATGTCATGCGCCAGATCCATGCCGCAGTTATGGAGAAACGCAGCAAGGTCTTTGCCGTTGCCTGCGAAAAGCCACTGGCCCGCACCATCGCCGAAGCGCGAGAAATGCTCCGTCTGGCCGAAGAGGCCAATCTCAATCACGGCTATCTGGAAAATCAGGTCTTCTGCACCCCGGTCCTCAGAGGCAAGGAAATCATCTGGCGCCGCGCCGCTGCCAATGCGGGCAGGCCCTATCTGGCCCGCGCCGCCGAAGAACATTCCGGCCCCCATGCAGCCTGGTTCTGGCAGGGCGACAAGCAGGGCGGCGGTGTGCTCAATGACATGATGTGCCACAGTGTCGAGGTTGCCCGTCATCTGCTGACCGATCCGGCAAAGCCGCGCAGCTCGCTCAAGATCAAGTCTGTCAACGGCACGGTGGCCAATCTGAAATGGACCCAGCCCAAATATGCCAGCCAGCTTGCAGACCGCTATGGCCCGGATGTCGATTATCGCAACCGGCCATCGGAAGATTTCGCAAGGGCAACCATTGCGCTGGAAGATGAAGAAGGCAATGACCTGATGATTGAAGCCACCACCTCATGGGCCTATGTGGGGGCAGGCCTGCGCATTCAGCTCGAACTGCTCGGACCTGAATATTCCATGGAGTTCAATTCCCTTTCCACCGGCCTCAAGATCTTCATGTCGCGAGAAATCTCCGGCGATGAGGGCGAGGATCTGGTCGAGAAGCAGAATGCAGAGCAGGGGCTGATGCCGGTTCTGGAAGATGAGGCCGGGGTCTATGGCTATACCGATGAAAACCGCCACATGGTGGAAGCCTTCCGCAAAGGCAAACGCCCCGCAGAAACATTCGAGGATGGCCTCGCCGTCGTCGAAATGCTCATGGGCCTTTATTACTCCGCAGAAGTCGGCAAGACGGTTGCTTTTCCGGCACCCGAACTGGAAGACTATGTCCCGATGGTCGCCCGCGTGGGAGCATGATCAACCCACCGGAGCGAAAAGCAACGGTCAAAGCCGCCACCGCTCCCAACAGGGAACAAAAACAAGGCCAACAAGCGAAAGGCAGGGCAGTCCCGCTCTGCCTTTCGCTTTCTTCAGAAGGGCTTGAAACGATGGCGGATGGCGCGGGATGGATTGGTCTTCAATGAGAACAGCATGGCCTTGAGGGCAAGCAAGCGCTTTCCGCGCCGTTTTGCTTCCTGTACCAGATGATGGGCAAGCACCTGCCGCAATCTTGCGCTGCCAAAAAAGCCTTGCCCTTTGAGACCATTGAGCAGCAGCGCCAAGTCAACAGAGGCAAGCTCGGCAATCTTTCCCTGATTGAGTATCTGATCGATCAGGTCATAATAGCGAAAGAGCTTCACCATATCGGCTGGCGCATTGCGCAATTGGGGTGTCTCGCTATTCCAGCTGAAATCAGGCACACCGTCCCACGTCTGGGATAGATCATCACGACCGGCCTCGACTTCTCTGGCGATCAGAATGATCAGATCCTGCGAAAATCTCTGGCGCACAACGCTGGTCTGCGTCACCTGTCCGGGATGCAGGCGATAATCCAGCAAGATGTCAGCCAGCCCGACCAGCTTGCTTTTCTTGCTCATCCGATACCACAGATCCAGATCCTCAGCCCCCTTGAACATTTCACGATAGCCACCGACCGCAAGCATCTCGGCCTTGCGGGCCATGACAGTGGGGTGATGGGGCAGGCAGTTGCCCTGACGCAGCGCCTTGGCGACATCCTCGGCGGAAAGGCGCGTATTGGTCACCTTGCCGATAGAGCGCCCCTGCGCGTCGATCTTGTTCATCTGCGAGAAGACCAGCCCGATATCGGGATTATCCTTGAGGCATTGCCATTGAACCGAGAAACGGTTGGGATAGGAGATATCGTCAGCATCCATGCGGGCGATGATATCGGCGCGGGCTTCAGAAAGCCCCCAATTGAGCGCCGAGACCAGCCCGCCATTCTGGCGCGCCAATATCCGGATGCGCCCATCCTGACGCGCCATCTTCTCCAAGATGACGCCGCTACCGTCTGTCGAGCCGTCATTGATCACCAGTAGTTCGAAGTCGGCAAAATCCTGCGCCAGAATGCTGCTTATCGCTTCCTCGACATAGGCCTCGCCATTATAGACTGGCAATATGACAGAAATTTCAGGGACATGAGCCATAATCAGTCAATTCCAGTCTCAGCCCATGCGGGCCGTTTTGCTATAGACGTCATCGAGAATGGAAACGGTTTTATGCAGATCGAATTTCTTTACCTGCTCATAGCCAAGGGCGACATAGTGCGGATAGTCGCCAACCATTTGCTCAAGGCCCTTGAGGATGTCTTCCACTTCAATGCTTTCAAGGAAAATCCCTGCATTGCCAACCGTTTCGGGCAGGGCGCCATTGGCCGTGGACACCACGCCGGCCCCTGCGGCAAAGGATTCCGTCGCCACAAGGCAAAAGCTCTCACGCTCGGAACAGATGAGCGAAATTCTGGCCTTCTGCAAACGCTCCTTGACCGCCTGATGGGGCAAACCATCAAGCAATGTCAGTCCCTCACAATCCTCGACAACCTTCTTTACCTGCCCGACATAATCAGGGCTGCCGGTGAAAGGGCCAACCAGACAGCCAGTCCATTGAGGATGACGCGCCAACAGCTGCGCCATGGCCTTGGCAGCAGGCAGCGCATTCTTCTGCGGCTCGATCCGTCCCACAAACAGGATCTCGTTATTCTTCTGCTCAGCCGCCTGCCAGAGCGAGCAATCGATGCCGTTATGAACCGTATAGACCGGCGTCTTGAGAGAAGGATAGAGCGCCAGAAAGCTGTCCCGGCAGGTATCGGAAACAAAGACAAGCCCGCTCAGCGCTTCATATCGCCTCTTGTGGCGCCATTTGCGGAACCAGGAGAGCTTTTCCGCAATTTCGAAATTATGCCGATGCAGCAGCACCGGAACCGTTTTAAAGAGCGCCGCGACCTTTTGCGCCGTCGGCCCATGCTGCTGGACCACGATCAGATCCGGCTGATATTCAGAAATGATGGATTGCAGTTGCGCCATCTTTCCCTGCGGACCATCCGCCTTGAGCATCCGCACAGGCAAATCATCAAACGGCTCGTCTATCTCATCACAGACCACTAGAATCTCATGTGCGCTTCTCAGGCTCTGCTCATAGACACAAAGATCGATGGATGTTGCCTTTCTCGGTCCGAAATGCATGTTCCGCGGCAGATAGTTCAAGACTTTCAGCCGAGCAGGGGAAGGACTGACCATCGTCATGTGAGAAATCCTAAAATCGAAAGACAAGCCCCGAATACAAACCAGATTCAAACCCGAATGCAGCGCACCGACAATCGCACTGACAATCGCACCGACACCTCCCACACCCATGAATGCAGGGCTTCATTCCTAGTGGGACAATCGCTTGTATCAGAAAATTTTAGGCATTGGTCATATTTTGTGCAAGCCTTCTGACGTCGGCGATCTCTTTTTGAACTCTGGGACTATTGGGTTGCAGCGCTTTGGCAAATCTCAAAAAGCGAAAACTCTCGGAATAATTGCCAAGATCCTTGTTCAATGCCGCCGCAGTCAGCAGGTCATTGAGCGTCAGACGCAGATAATTGTCACCAAGTTCGCTAAACAGGGCTTGCAACAAGCCTTCAACGGTTTCTCTATCCCAGCAATCTGACGATTGTTCCGGATAGGAAGAAAAATCAGTCGAGAAAAACTCAGGAAAATCGCTCACCCCAAGCCGCTCAGAAAGCGCGAGATTGGACTCCTGATAATGGCTGTAGAACTGTTCCGCCTGATGCCGACTTGGCTGCATTTCCTGCTCGGGAAGAGCCAGTGAATTGATGAGCGTAAACAGCTTTCCCTTATTCAGCGCAGACGATCCGATCAACAGATGCCCCAGCTTTGTTTGCAGGGCAGTTTTCGTCTCATTCCGCCGCGAACCTCCAACATAGTCAGAGACACCGAGAATTGAGAAGAAATCGGCAACGGCGTCATTTCCCACCAGACGGGACCGATCAAAACAGCGCACCTTGACGGCACCTTCTCCAAAGACATCGATCCACATTCCGATCCGCCTGTTATAGTCGAGATAGAGATCAAACCGCGGATCATAGGGTGGCAGAATGTCGGAGTGATTGCCCCAGAGGTCATATTCGGCGTGTCGCTGATCCTTCGAGCCTTCCTGAGCGTGGGAAATCGCATGCTGATCCTGTCTGCGCAGATAGCAGATGATCTCGATCTGATCGAATTGCCGAGACAGGATAGTCTTGATCTCCTCGATATTTTGCCTTTCGAAAAAGAAGGAAAAATTCTCAGAAGAAACAATGACATCCTGCTCGAATTCAGCAAACCTTGCGAGCAGATTTTTGCCATTGGACAGTCGGGCACCCTGCGGCACGATCCGTCCTTTATGGACATATTCGATCCAGTCATGAAGATCGGGGAAACCGTTCCAGGTTCCATTCTGCTTCTGATAGAAAAACACAAGCCCCTTTCTCCCAAGGGCTTCTTTATTCTCCTTCAAGGCATGCTGAATGGACGTCGTCCCGGTTTTGTGTGAGCCAATATGAATATACAGCTTTCGTCCAGACATCGAATTCTCATACCTTCATATTCTTGCGATTGCTATTTGGAACTCACTGCGGAACGAACGCCGGCCGCTCACATCTCTTTGCCAATCAGAACTTCCTGCCAGAAATCCTTGTTAAGCTTTTGATCTTTCATGCGCTCATAATCCGCTTGCAGCTGCTTGCGCACCTTGGCAAAAGCCCACATATTCTTGGCAAAACGCCATAGATTGGAGAAATAACGCCGCCGATTGATGGAGCAGACATAGCCGATATTGGTCGTATCATCCACCGTCACCACGACAGGCCGCAAAAAGGCTTCCCAAGGCGCAGCCCTTGCATTCAACGGCATCTTTCGGCCTCTGGCAAAGAACAAGAATGGCGGCAACAAGTGACCACACAGGGTCAACTGGCGCAGCATGAAGGCCTTGCGAAAACGTCCGATACCGGGTTTGATCAGTTCGATAGAGCCGACATCGACATTCTTGGTAATGATTTCATTTTCTGTGAAGGCCTTGATTTCCGCTCGCTTCTCGGACATGTCCATATCTTTGGTCCAAAAATCCGGCCCTTTCATCACATCTTCTATCGCAAGATTGATCGCCTTGGCTGAATCATAGTGATAGGACGCGTTATAGCGATTGAAATATCGAGTCAGCATCGTCAGATCACCAAAGAATGAGTGACGCAGATTTTTGAAAACGAGATGCTGAACCAGATGATATCGGGCATCCAGATAATTGATCAGAGGCGTCTGCTTGGCTTCGAAATCTTCCTGCATCGAGACCACGCCGGGCAGGGTGGTAATGTGAAAATCATTGGCAAGGGAGAAGAAGATATCATCCCCGCGCACGAAGAACGGGAAGGTCCAGTGCTTGACCTCGGCGATAGGGAAACAGAAATACCACCAGCCGCCATACCGATTATTCTGCTTACCCTGACTGCCAAACGCACACTGGACGACATTCTCGAACTCGCGCAGATCGGTCCTGCAATGCAAGGGCACACAGCGTTGATTGAACAGGGCTGAATTCTCCCACATCATCCATTTGTGGGTTTCCGTGATCATCGCCCCACAGATGGTGCGTTTGGGATCATCGGAAAACCGCAAGGCAACCAGAGTTCGGCGCAGACTTTCGGGAAAAATGGTTGCGTCATCATCCATGAAGAGCACATGGCTCGACAGATTGTTGTTCACCACCTCCAGCAGTCCGCGAGAAAAACCTCCCGCACCACCGTAATTCTTGTTCTTGATCACCCGACCGCGCGAAAAGCCGATCTCATCGGTATCACCGCCATTGTCGATGACCAGAAGCTGGAACAGGGGGGCTATATCCTCATTCTCGGAAAAATAGGCCTCGAGACGATTGCAGGTGGATTGCACGGCCTCATTGCGCTTGAAGGTCGTGATTACGCCGGTAATGGTCGCGTCATTCAGGATAGGGCCTTCGATGATATAGTCCGCCGCTTCCAGAATAATCTCGCTTTCAGATTCAATCTCGAAAAACAGCAATCCCTTGGCATCAAGCAGCGGCAGCTCATAGTCCAGATAGCCCAAATCATCAAGCTCGAACAGATTGTGAATCAATTGATCCCAACTGGCTTCGCTCCGCGCCATATAGACGCGCAACACCCCATGTCCTTTCAATTTGATCCTGAGCCGAAGCTTGTGATCAGCCCCAAGATCATAACAATATAGAGGAAAGGAATTGAAGTAGCTGTTAAAGGTCAGGACACCATCCTTGAAGCAATAATAGGTGCCCTTTTGCGTATCGTAGCCCGCATGCCCCTCGGAATGATAAAATAAATCAACTTCCGAATTGACTTTTGGATCGGGGGCCAACAGCCGTTGTGCAATAAATTCTTCCGAGACAACATCCAGATTGGAATTTATCTCGGAAATACAAATAGATTCGTCCATTTAAAACTTGCTCCAGAAAGAACGAAATCCTGCGATCTCGCCTGTCCAAATTCGAATTGGGGTCTGAGTGGCGCGCTATCTGCCATTCAGAAATGTTTTGGCGACGGCAAGCGCCCGACCGATTGTCACATCCATATCGAGATATTGATAGGTACCGAGCCTTCCAACGAAGGTGACGCCGGTTTCATTGGCCGCGCGCTCTTCATATGAAGTCAGCAACTGCTGATCATCGAGCCGCCGGATTGGATAATAGGGGATGTCATCCTCCCCGCAGCTTCGGCTGAATTCCTTAAAGGCAATCGTCTTTTCAAAGCTTTCTGCTTCCCAGGGCGCAAAATGCTTATGCTCGGAAATCCGCGTGAAAGGCACCTCGGGATCGGGGTAATTCATCACCGCAGTACCCTGAAAATCGCCTTCAGCGCGGATGGGCTCGAAATCCAGCGTCCGATAGCTCAGACGACCATTGTCATATCTGAAATAACGATCCAGCGGCCCGCTATAGAAAATATGGTCAAACGTCTCTTCAAGCTCTTCAAAAGAACAGCCCAGACGCAACTCGATCTTTTCATGCGACAGAATGGCCTCGACAATCTTGCTGTAGCCATCCTTGGGCATGCCCTGATAGGGATGATTGAAGTAATTGTCATCATAATTGAAGCGCACGGGCAGTCGCTTGAGAATGGACGCTGGCAACGAGCTCGGCTCCACACCCCATTGCTTGCGCGTATATCCGTCGAAAAAGGCCTTGTAGAGTTGATCGCCAACAAACTTCATGCCTTGTTCTTCAAAGCTTTGCGGATCTTCGATATCCGTGCGAGCCTGCTCAGCGATAAAGGCTCTGGCCTCATCGGGCGACATTGCCTTATCGAAAAACTGGTTGATCGTGTGAAGATTGATCGGCAGGGAATAGACCTTGCCCTTCACGGTCGCCTTGACGCGGTTCACATATGGCATCATTTCGCCGAAACGATTGATGTAGGACCATACGGTTTCATCGCCGGTATGGAAGATATGCGGACCATATTTATGGACCATCACACCGGTCTCGGCATCCCGTTCCGTATGGCAATTGCCAGCGATATGATCACGCTCATCAATCACAAGCAGGGAATAGCCCTTTTCGGCCAATTCGCGCGCAATAACCGCTCCCGAAAAACCTGCCCCGACGATGCAAATTCGAAGATCCGAATTCATGAAAACAACCTTTTAGTCAGATATGGCCTAAATATAAAAATCATGGTGACACAGCTACAAATTTTAGCCTCCAATTGCAAGGGTGGAGATCACACTCCATTTTGCATCAAAGGATCGAATTTCAGACTGTTCCTACACAAATTGACAATATTTTGTCCCTTCCGGGAGCATTCTAAAAATATGATCCTGTTTCTGATGTCGCATATTTGCTGCGCCAGCCTTGCAAAACCCCTGTTATTGCGTCCGCGCCTTTGCTCGCATTGAGAGAAGCCGAATAGCCGATCAAGACAGCTGACATTGCCATTGCCTTGCCCGGTATTGGTGGACTTGAGCGAAATTACAAAGCCTTGGTTCGTAGCCCAATAGAATTGAAAACGCACTGGACAACTCATTCATACTGGGCAACTCACACGCACTTGGCACCTCACAAGAAACAATCGGCACCAGACCACATGAAACAAAGAGAAACAATTTCAAATATATCAGAAACAAAAACAAAGAAAGATTCTCATATTTATGTAGAAGATTTTACCTATTAACCCCACCCACTAGTCAACAGAAAAAATATGACAGTGTAAAAAACAACAATAATTGAAATTTTTCAAACAAACATCGCTGTTACAGCTTTGAAAACCACCTGCATCGCTACGACTGAGTAATCGATAACTTTCTTTGTGAACCTCAAGAAGAAAAAAGCCTCACTTTCATTGATAACAGGCAACCTGACTCTGCCGCAGGCAGATGCTTGAAAAAAAGGGCCCTTCCGAAAAAAGAAGAGCCCTTGAAAAAGACTTCTTGTCTTTACGTGCTGACAAACAAAGAAGCCTCAGCCTCAACACAAAAAACTCGTGATGAAATACAGCCCTTTTAGTTCACCGCCTCCGGCCTTTCAATTCGAACGGATGACCTAACTAATTATCACAGGGGTACAATGGCAGGGCAAAGAGACTGCGAGCATTCCCGCCCCATGCTTTTCGCGGCCCATTCGCAAGCGCAGATGGCCAGAGCCTCATTGAGGAGCGTATTTCCGAAATGCCAGTCGCCATGGCGACAAAAACGATTCCATAGTGAAATTTCGCATGACATTATTTTGGATACTGCCTAATGTAAAAAGCAATCCCAAGTAGAATATGATCAGCACAAGCCATGTCAATTCTCGAAACCACAGTGCAGAATATTCAATATGCCGAGTCGGTCGAATCGGCTTTTCTTGCTTTTAAGGATTTTTTGAACGCGCATGGTTACGACAAGGCAGTTTACACCTTGCTGACGGATCACCCATCCATAGGGCAACAAGCCCATCATGGGGTCGCCACCGACTATCCCGAAGACTGGATCCGCTTTTATATCGCGCAGAATTATCAGAAATTTGATCCGGTCTGGCTACGCTCGCTGGAACGTCCGGTTCCATTTTTCTGGAAAGATGCCGTGCAGGAGCAACAGCAAAACAGATTGCTCGAACCGGCACTCCTTGCCCAGTCCGCAAAAGTCATGAATCAGGCCGCAGATGCAGGCGTTGCAGACGGCATTGGCATTCCCTTTACAAACAAGTTCGGAGAAATGGCGGGTTTCGGAATATCCCGGGAAAGATATGAACCGCATCATGATTATCAGGAACTGGGGCAGATCTATCTCGTCTCCTCCATCTTCCACGATAAATTCACCAGCCTGCACGCTGATAGCGCCCTCCCGAACCTGACAATGCGGGAGAAGGACATTCTCTTGTGGGCAGCAGAAGGGAAATCGGACTGGGAAATCGCCACCATTCTTGGCATCAAGCATCCAACGGTTCGATATCATTGGGGCAATATTTTCAAAAAACTCGATGCAACAAACAGATTGCTGGCAACATCGATCGCGATAAGAAGGAAAATCGTCACGCCGCTGGCAATCAAGCTGTAACGACGAAAAAGGGTGGCCAGCCATTGGACCAGTCACCCCCTGATAGGTTATGAAACAAATAAAATAATGAGGCAGTCAGATAAACCAGCAAATCTGCAGCCTGAGAATTCAACAAACTCTCTGTGACAACCACACCCCAATCTTAAAAGCATATGGCTGCAGGATCCACTATCAAGATTGATAGGTGAGGTGATATGGCCTTAGTAGCTCACACTAGTAGCTCACACTATATGAGCATAACGAAAAGACTGGATAGATCGTTCAATTTTGGCGATAGTGCCCTCCATAAAGTTCAGATCATATGCATCTTTCTTTTCAGGGGACCAGAAATTGCCAAACGACGCCACGCTTGCAGTCAACACAGACGAGGATTTCTGCCCTCCTTATCCTACGCGGGAGCGGGGCAAAGTGAAGGTTCTGCGGCTCTTGAACAAGGCGCGAAAGAACTATCTGGCAATTTGGTCACATAAGGATTTTGATCAAAATCTCATCGATTTCAAAATTCTCAATCGCCAACTGATGGTCTGCAATTCCCCGGACACGGTGAAGGAAGCCTTCCAGACCAATCATCAGGCGCTCCAGCGCAAAACACCTCAGATGCGCAACGCACTCAGCCCCCTGATAGGAGATGGCCTGTTCATCAGCGACGGAGAGATCTGGACCGCACGCCGCAAGATCGTGAGCCCGATCATTCACGGCTCCAGAGTTTCCAGCTTTTCTCCCATCATGATAGAAACCATTGAAGAGAAAAGGCGAGAGTGGATAGCACGCAACGAGGGCGATGAAATCGACGCATTGTCGGAGATGGCCCATCTGACCGCAGAAATCATTTGCAGAACCATATTCGGTCAAGATCTTGGGCGAGAATTCGCCACCGAAGTTGTCGAGGCCTTTTCCGATTATCAGCGCCAGATCGACCAGATCGATCTCATATCGCTTCTTGGCTTGCCCGAATGGCTGCCCCGCTTCACCAAGCCCTCGGTCCGCAAATCGATCAAGCGCATTCATACCGTGCTTGATCAGATCATCGATCAATATGCCCGCACCAGTTCGCAAAGCAATGTCTCGGTCCTTGGTGGCTTGCTTGAAGCCTGTAACGAAGATGGCACGCCGCTCGACCGGCAGGCAATCCGCAACGAAGCGGCCGTCATCTTCATGGCAGGACATGAAACCACGGCCAATACACTGGCTTGGGCCTGGTTTCTCATTTCCCAGTCGCCGCGCGTCTCCCGACGCCTCAGACAGGAGCTTGATACGGTGCTGGAGGGCAGGGTGCCCACATTCGCCGATGTCCGCAAATTGCCTTACACAAAGGCAATCATAGAAGAAGCCTTGCGCCTTTATCCGCCTGTGCCGATCCTAGGCCGAGAAGCCATGGAAGATACCAGTATCGATGGCCATCCGGTCAGCAAGGGCACCCTCCTGCTAGTTGTTCCGTGGCTGTTGCAGCGCAATTCCAACCTCTGGAGCACTCCACATCTGTTTCGTCCGGAACGCCATCTGGAAAGCGCCCCTGACAATGATCTGGCCAAGCGCTCCAAATATAGCTATGTGCCCTTCAGCATAGGCCCGCGCATATGCCCCGGTCTTGCCTTTGGCATGACTGAAGCCATATTGAGCCTCGCTATTCTGGCGCGTGATCTAGAATTGAAGCTAAAACCGGGTGAAGATGTCCAGCCCATTTGCCGCCTGACCCTGCGGCCGGGCGACCGATTGCCAATGACCATTCACCATCGAGACAGACCAACCCTGTAGTGATCCGATGAAATCCAAGTTGCTTTGCGGCATTCCTTTCGAAGAAACCCGATCCCCGGAACCTGCCGGCCCACCGCTCGCTTGGGCTTTCTCCGCCGACAGGCAAGAGAAGAAAGCCTGGCGTCAATTCTGGTTGCAGGATCCCATCATGGGAGGCCTCAACTATGTCACTCATCATACTCTGAGATTGCTGCCGGTCTCGGGATGTTCACGCTTTGGTGCAATGCTTGCACCCTTTGCCAGAAAACGCTTTTCAACATCCAATTTTTCCATACGCATTGGCAACAACATGGCAGCATTGGCTCTAGATGCTGCGTCATCAGAGCAGGGCACTGATGCCCTTGTTGCGCGCTGGTGGGACAATATCGGGCGCGTTTTTGCCGAATTTTCTGTGACAGACCGACATTGGGACGCCGGTCTGGTCAAGTTTTCCGGTCAGGAGCATTTCCAGGCCCTCCAGCGCAGAGGAAAGCCGGTAATATTCGTTTCTGTGCATGTCGGTCATTGGGAAGCCCAGATGTCAATCCTTTCAAAAGCCCTTGGCATTACGTTGACTGGTCCTTTTCAACCGGAACCAAGCCGCTTTACAAATCGTCTTGTCCATAATTTGCGCAAACGCCGCGGGCAATTTTTCTTCCCCCCTGGACAAAAATCAGCGATCAGGCTGCATAGATTGCTGAAGTCACAAAGCGCGCATGCTCTGATCTATGTCGATGATGTCAGGGACGGGCAGATCCATTTGCCACTATTCGATCGCCCCGTTCCCGACAGGGGCAATGCCGTCGCCGCAATAAAACTGGCAAAATCGACCAATTCCGCTCTGCTTCCCGTCTATATCTACCGCACCACCGCAGCCAACTATCAAATGACAATCCTGCCCGAAATCGAAATTCAGCAAGGAGAGGATCAAGACATCGCCATCAAGGAAACGATAGAGCGGATCAACGACAGCCTCGAACCCGCAGTGCTGGAGCATATCGACCAATGGTACATGCTGGCAGAACTCAGACTCTGAAACTGAACAGCCCCTAGAATTGTAGACACCTTGAGCACCCCAATAGAGGCAAAGAGCCCGCAAAGCCAGACGGGCATTTCGCAGAATTATTCCGGATAGATACCATTAAGCGGACACACAAAACGCAGCCAAATGCCTCAGGCAGCACGATTGGCGAACGTTTGAGCAGACAGAAGGTCTCAACTCGAGCAATCCAGTGTTACTTTTCACCCGGTATTGCCATAATGCGGGATTAAGTGAGAATATCCGGGAACAGCCGAAAATCGTCGGCATTTGAAAGGGTTAGGAAGTCTTCGGCGGGAAAAATCGTCGAGGGCTTTTTTCATGGCGTTTTGCCAAAAATGCTTGTTTCGGCAAAAATCGAGCCGAATATGCTCAGGCCTTCAAGTATCGTTCGAAAAGGCTTCAAAGAGACTGAGAAGGTCTTTTAAACGGCAGAAATCAGCCTTTGAGAGCATTTCGCGAGGTGCAATAAATCGACGCTCAAAAGTGCACAATTTGCATCCAAATCCAAAACAAACTTGGAAGCAACTTCCAAGTTCGCATATTTCGGGTGCTGGAATTTTATGAAATTGTTGTATTTCAATAGGTTAATGCTTCCAAGTTCGGCATTCAAGAGGCTAAAACATGCCCTCCGAACTTGGAAAGCCAAAATCAAAAATTCGGCCATCTACCCCTTCTGGTCCTTGGCCATTTCTTCCAGGATAAATCGGCCTATATCGTCTACCTGACTTTGTTTGAGCTCTGATAGACCACATGTACGAAACTGGAAATAGATCTTCTGCCAGATCTGGTCTGCATCGCTATTTCTAGCAGTAGCCAAAGCCTGAATTGCACCGTCTAGTCGCTGGTAATCTTCGGCTCGCATTGGTAGTAAATGCGGAGCAAGTTGAAATATCGAGAATGCGGAAATAGCGATAAATATAACAAGGCAAAGGACTTGTGTCTGGCCTTTTAAGGCAGAAACAGAGGTTTCATTGCTAGAAACAAGATTGCGTATATAGGCGGAATCGATAGACATATTAATCCTCACCGTTGCCCGCGGGCGGCGGGCGTACTTGTTACGATAAGGCGGTAATGTCGCCGAATGTGAGATGCTCCAACATCTCACCCCGTCAATTTATAACGTATTTTATACAATTGCAACTAATTAGACATATATTGCTATTTTGTCGCGAGGTAAAGAAGGTCTTTCAACTCTTCTTTCAGGAGAATTCTTGTCTGTTCTGGCGGGAATTTATCTTTGATTTCAGCCAGTTTGCGATAGCAAACCATATAAATCAGCCATAGCTTATCCGGTTCAATCCTGACTTTGCGATTTTGAGCCAGGAATTCAGCTATGGTGATGACGATTGTTTCCATCAGGCTCGCATCAAGAGCCTGCGCAGGCGGCTCTTCGGGAAGATACATTTCCCCTTCGCCAGTCAAAAGCCAGTGTAGGTTAATTCCTTCTGAATTCGCCAATTGCTGCAAAAACTCAACGCTCGGAGCACTGACACCTTTTTCATAGGTGACGTAAGTTCCTTCTTTTTGCCCAAGCTCTTGAGCGAAATCCCCACGAGAACGACTTCCTCGAATTTCGATAAGTCTCGCGGCAACAGGCGTTTTTGGCTTCAGAGGTCGACCCATACATTAATATAAATAGAATTCCATCTTTTTGTTATTGATTTAGATGCAATTCCATCTATACTCCTTGTTAGTTAAACAACTCATTCATTCCCAAATCGACAGTTTCAAAGCTTCACCTTTGGAATTGTCCAGAGAAAGACGGAGGTGTCTTTATGGCACGCCCAAGAAAGAAGGATATGGAACCTGCCGATATCCTTCACCTTCTGCGAAAAAAGCGCCTGTCCTATGCAGATCTTGATCGCAAGTTTGGCCTTTCCCGAGGAAGTGCCTTGCATGCGTCGCGTAAACCTCATGAGCCTGGTGAACAGGCTCTTTCCGATGTCCTGGGCATGCCCGCCCATCGCATTTGGCCAAGTCGCTATGATCCGCAGACGGGTGAACGCCTAAAGCCACAGCCTGCCGCCAACAATAAGCCCAAGCGCTCCCTTCGTCACCGTCAAAAAGCATCGACGTGTGGACAGAATGCAGAAGGAAAGGCGGCATGAGCCTCCTGTTTTCCCACAACAGTCATTCGCGCTCCGTGTTTACCCCCAAAAGCATGGAGACAAATGGTCATGGCGCAATGGTCCCCGCCGCCATGACCATCCCTTTCAAACTGTACGATCACGGTTGCTCTCGGCCTTCGTCTGAAGACGTCACAGACTTTGCTGTGTGCGCCGGTCATCCGTGATCGCAAGACCATTGCAGCAGAAAAACGATGCTGCGCCAACGCCTAAAGTTTCGGCAAAAATAGACAGTTTTGTACCCATCAGTACCGGAGTAGAGACCATGAACAGATTGAACGAAGACGAACTTTACGAATTGCATTTTCGCGTCTGTGTCGCAGCCGTTGCGGAAGGCTTTCCGCACCTTCCAGTTGCCCATATCATTGAGCCACCAAGAGGGCGGTTTGATGCAATCCTTGCGCGTCAGATCGTGCTGCATATTCTTGTCGCCCGCTTTGGCTTGGTGCGCACCCGTGTTGGGGCCTTGATGGGGCGCAAGCGCACTCAGGTCAATAATGCCGTCTACAAGGTGGATGAACGTCTCGAAGATCCTGAATTTGCCAAACGCTACATCCGATGGGCAGAGCGCACAGAGGAGCTCTACCTTGATGAACTGGCGGAGGTGGCATGATGTCAGACTTCAAGCAGCTCTCAATTTCCGAGATCCATGTTCCCGAGCGCCTTCGTCAGGTCGACGAAGATCATGCTGTGGCCATTCAAGCTTCCATCGTTGCGCATGGTCAGTTCAACCCCATTACAGTGCGGATCACGCCAAATGGCCAGCGACCTTACACATTGGTCGCTGGTGCACACCGATATCGCGCCATTGAGCTACTCGGGAACGATCAAGACATCGATGCACTGGTGGTTAAGGCCGATAAGAATGAAGCCATTCTGCTGGAGATTGAAGAGAACCTGTTCCGCAACGATCTTTCCGTCATGGACCGCGCTGTTTTTGTCGAAAACTATCGCGATGCCTGGGAAAAAGTCCATGGTCAAATCAATCCGAAGGGAGGCCGCCCCAAAAACAGGGACAACTTGTCCCAGTTTTCGGAAAGCCCAGTTGGGCTGCTTGAAGCTGAAGCTGAAAAAGGCTTCTCAGCAGCTTGTGCAGATCGCCTCGGTGTTTCTGCAAAGGCCATTCAGCGGCTTAATAAAATCTCCAAAAACCTGCCAAAATCGGTGCGCAAAGCCATTGCGGGTACGTCGATTGCGGACAACCAATCGCAGCTTCTGAAGCTGGCGAAAATGTCGCCAGAAAAGCTGAACAAATTCCCCGTAGCACTCAGGGAAACCAAAGACTTCAAAAAATCCCTGACAGCCCTAGAGCCACCCGCGCCAAAACCAGATCCGGTGAAACAGCAGCTCTCTTCGTTGATCAACGCATGGCAGAAAGCAAAACCGGAGGCGCGGGCAGAATTCCTCGAATTTGCTGGTCTTGTAGAAGCCAAGGGCGAGGGTGCTGCATCATGAAAAACGGTAATCCTGATCAGCTCGATCTATTTAAGAAACCGGTATTCGAAACCCGTGTCAAAGAAGGTAATATCGACCTTGAACGGTTTCGCTCGAAGATCAAACGCGCCATGTCACAAGCCATTCGTGACAGTGGCTTTGATCGCCGCACCATCGCTCTGCGCATGGCACAGCATCTCGGCCTTGAACGGCTAAGCAAAACGACGATAGACGCCTATACGGCCGAGAGCAAGGACGGGCACGATATCAGCCTTGTGCGCTTTTCTGCCTTTGTTCGCGCCACCAATGCTCCTTGGCTCTGGGATCTTATCCTTTCTCAGGACGGTCTAACCATCCTCGAGGGCGAAGAGCCACGTCTTGCGGAGATTGCCCGCCTTGAGCAGGAGCGCAAGAGCATCAACAGCGAGTTGCGCAAATTGCGTGTGCGTCCGGTTCAAGTGAAGGATTGGAGGCAAGGGTGAGCGATCAGTTTTTCTCAGCTGCCGAAATTGCAGAGGTTGAGGGCGTTACGATCCGTAGCATCAACAATCTTGCCGCCAAACAGGGGTGGCGCAGGAAGAGTGAGAAAGCCCGCAAGCGCGAAGGGCGCGGCGGCGGCTGGGAATATCATATTGATCTTCTGCCTGACATGGCCCGAGCCCGCTTGGCCATCGAGACCGGAAATCCCACAGAAACTCGTGGCCGGAATGAGCTTTGGCAGTATTATGAGGGGCTTTCAAAGGCACGAAAAGAAGCCTGCGAACATCGTTTGGAAGCCGTTGAAACCGTCGAGCAGTTTATCGGCCTTGGAATGAGCAAAACTGCGGCGGTCACATATACGGCCAATCAGTTTGGATTTGCTGAGCGATCCATCCGCTCATGGTGCAACAGGGTCGATGCGGTAGATCGATCAGATCGCTTGCCTGCGCTTGCAGATGGCTACAAGCCGACGTCGAAACATCAAGACTGCCACCCAATGGCATGGTCGGTGCTCAAAAGCGATTACCTTCGCCCCGAGAAGCCTTCGTTTTCGGCCTGCTATCGGCGAATGAAATATGCGGCTGAGGAACATGGCTGGTCTCCCGTTCCAAATGAACAAAGCTTGCGCCGCCGCTTCAAGGATGAGGTGCCGCAGTCCGTGGTGACGATGGCCCGAAAGGGCAAAGACGCGGCCAAAGGGCTTTATCCAGCCCAGCGCCGCGACCGCTCCGGCCTGCATGCCATGGAAGCCGTCAATATGGATGGTCATCGTTTTGATGTGTTCGTCATCATGCCTGGCAAAACGACACCGCAGCGCGTGCATTTGATTGCTCTGCAGGATCTGTATTCTGACAAGTTCGTTGCATGGCGTTTGGCCGTTTCAGAGAACAAAGACGTTGTCCGTCTGGTCATCGGAGACATGGTCGAACGTCACGGCATCCCCGACAAGATCGTGCTCGATAATGGTCGCGCTTTTGCTTCCAAATGGATTACGGGCGGAAAATCAAACCGCTATCGCTTCAAGGTCGACCCGAACGAACCTGAAGGGCTTTTGATTGCGCTCGGTATTGACGTGGTCTGGGCGACCCCGTATGCGGGCCAGTCCAAGCCGATCGAGCGTGCCTTCCGCGACCTCTGCGAGGATATCGCCAAGCATCCGTTCTGTTCTGGTGCCTATACCGGTAACCGGCCTGAAGCCAAGCCGGAAAACTACGGCTCGCGTGCTTTGCCATTCAACGATTTTGCCAATCACGTGGAGCGAATGATTGCCGAGCATAATGCGCGCCCAGGGCGGACAGCAAAAAATGCGAATGGCCGCTCCTTTGACGAGATCTTTTCCGAAAGCCTGAAGCAACCGACCACCCTTATACGTTGGCCAACCCAAGAGCAGCGTGCGCTCTGGCTGATGGCGTCGGATCGCATAACAGCCCGCAGAGGCTCTGGTGAAATCCATATCTTCGGCAACCGTTACTGGGCGCGTGAACTCAATCAGTATGCAGGCAAGAAAGTCACGGTTCGCTATGACCCTGACAATCTGACCAGGCCAATGCGGGTTTATGACCTCAATAACCGCCTCATCTGCATTGCCGATTGCATCGCTGATACCGGTTTCTTCGATACCGAAGCTGCACGTGAGCATGCCTCCAAGCGAAATGCCCTGATCAAGAATGAGCGTGAAAACAGAAACCTTCATGCCGAGCTCAGCCCGGATGACCTCGCTGATGTCTATGGCAGTAAAGAGCTTGCCGAACCCGTTGAGCCTCAGCCTCCTGTCTTCAAACGTTTAGCCGTATCCAACGGTCGAGACTATCTGGAGCCTTCAACAGATGAAGATGGCGAATGGGATGAGGCTAGAAACGCCGCATTCTCTCGTGGCTTGAAAGCGCTGGAAAGGCAAAGAGCCTCAGAGAACATACTGGAATTCCCCGACAAGGGAAAAGGTCGTTGAGTGTTGTGTAGACCAAAAGAAAAGGGCGGGATGGCCCGCCCTGAAAAGTCAATTCAAAGGAATATATAGATGAACGACACGCAAAACACAAGTGCTTGGGAAAGCCCAACCAATTTTCCTGATATTGGTGACGGTAATCGTCCTGGTCGCAGCTTTGATGATCTCGAAGACTGGAAGCAGCTTACACAACGCATCTATGACATTGCCCTTTCCGAAGGCTGGTCAAAAAGCGAACTGGCCCGCCGGATGGACATGTCAGTCGGCACCTTCAGCCAGTATTTTTCGGGCAAGTATGATGGCCGCCTGGATACCAACAACAAGAAGGTCAAACGCTGGCTGGAGAGTTGGGATGATCTATCAGAAATGGTCTCAGTCGTTCCAACTGGCCCCACTTTTGTGAACACTCCAACCGCCTGTGAAATCATCGAAACACTGGCATTTGCGCAGGTGATGCCTGACTTCGTCACGATCACGGCTGCGGCAGGTACCGGTAAGACCACTGCCTGCAGAAATTTTGCCATCCGTCCCAATGTCTGGATGATAACAGCATCGCCTCACACGAAAACCGTCCATGGCATGCTGGTGGAGTTGGCAACTGAGCTCGATATCGTCCAACATAACCCTGCCAAGCTAACTCGTGCCATCGGCCAGCGCCTCAAAAAGGCCGGCAACCGCACGCTGATCATCGTTGATGAGGCTCAGAACCTCGTCGATGATGCCGTCAACCAGCTCCGCCATTTCGTCGACAATTATGAGTGCGGCTTGGCCCTTGTTGGCAACGAAGAAATTTACACTCGTTTTGCTAAACGGACTGACGGACCATCCTACGCGCAGCTCAAACGTAGAATTGGCAAACGGGTTCGCAGAAACAAGCCACGTGCGCAAGACATCGCCATGTTGCTTGATGGCTGGAAAATCACCGACCCTGACGTCCGCAAAGTGCTGACCGGTATCGGCCACAAGGACGGAGCGCTCGGCCAGATCGATAAGACCATCAAACTCGCCATGATGACAGGTGACGGCAAGCCATTGACAGCAGATGCAATAAAGGCTGCTTGGGCCAACCGCGATGTGGAGGGTTTGTAACATGCAGCCCGCACTTTTGCGCACCTCACCAATCACATCTGAGCTTAGCCTCATTCGCGAAACAATTGCTCAAAACACCAACGAAGATGGCCTGTATCTCACACGCGATCGCTCTGAGCTTTTGCGCAAGAGACTGGAGCTCATCAGCAAGCAAATCACCAACCTTGAAAGGGAAGTTGCCGTTTATCGGATTGGTGAAAACAATCGAGCTGTAGCCGGAATATTTAACGATGTTGTCGGCGAATTCCTCTCTGAAGAGGCATGCAAAATCGATGTTCAAACCGACAACCTTCTGTTTCCAGATTTTGAGAAGGGAGGGAGGTCATGAAAGCCATTGTTTATCCTAGAAAGTTTACAGCGCGCTCGATGGCAAGCTTCTGCCGCACTCGTATCTCGCGAGCGGATCATGCCATGCAGGAGATTTCTTCCTGCTATGGCGATGTTGATCTTGCCATTTGTGCTGCAGCGGATGAGTTGCGTGAGCAGCTGGCCGACCTTGAGCGCTTAATTACTTTTGCTGAAGAGGAGGGCATCGCGCCATGACCTCCAATTCCCCAGAAATCCAGCTGCGCAATCTGACTGAATGGTTCGCAGCCAAAGCTAGCAATGACGAGCCTTTCAGTGTTGAAGGCGCGGCTCATTTCCTTTCTGTGATGCGCAGTATTTCCGCCGATGTGAAGGCGCTGCGCGTCCTTGCTGATGCCTATCTCGCCAAGTCCCATGAGGTCACTGCGATGGAGCTCAAGTGCGCGTTGCTTGAGCTGGAAGTCAGAGAGCTTAGGGAAAAGCCTCTCATGTCTATCAACCTGTCTGATGCGGTGATCATTCCGATCACAGAAGGCGGGCAGCATCATGATTGAAAAATACGTGGAGGTCACCATAACGGTTAAAGTCACCGTTGACGAAACAAAATTCACCGATGATTTCATGGAAGAATTCAGGGAAAGCTTCTTCTCCCTCTATTCGATCGACGAGCACTGCGAGCATCTTGCGCAAATGAATGCGAGAGGTGTTGCCCACGACTTTTCCGACAGTTTCATCGAAGGCTATGGGCCCCCAAAGGAGATGGGCATCTCTTTTGAGGAGGTAGATCTCTCTACCGAGGTTGTGGAGGCCATCTCATGACGACGTATTTCTACAACTTTCCACGCCCGACAGAGCCTGATGCCAGTCCTGCCGCCTGTAAGGCTCGTCTATGGCCAAAGGAACGGGCGCTCTTCATGCAGCACTATATCGACCACCAGATTGCAAATGCGCCGCAAGAAGCGCGTTCCACATCAAAGGAACTGAACCATGAACTACCAGTCTGAATTCAAACCGGCCGACATCGATGATGGCATCATCACCGCAAACGGTCAGGACTATATGACTGATGCTAAAGGCTCATTGGTTCCGCTGGAGCTAATTAAGCCAGCGGACAAGCTGGAGGACCAGACGGTCCGATCAATCATGGGGTATGCAATCGCATTGTCCAAGCAGCTTGGCCGTTTTCGTGGTCATACCATGACAGATCTGGGCGAACTGGATAGTTTGCTGGCAGAGCAGTATGACCTCACCAAGGGTGGGAAAAAGGGCAATAGGACGTATTCCACCGTGGATGGTCTTTTCAAGGTGCAGGTGCAGGTGTCCGATCTTATCGACTTCGGCCCGCAGCTCCAGATTGCCAAGCAACTCATTGATGAATGCCTCAACGAGTGGTCTGAAGCAAGCCGCCCAGAAATCCGCGCCATTATCACCCGTGCGTTCAACACTGAAAAAGAAGGCCAGGTTAACCGGGCTGATATTTTCATGCTTCTGCGCCTGGACATCACTGACGAGCGTTGGGTCAGAGCCATGGAAGCATTGCGTGATGCAATGCGGGTGATCGGTTCGAAGGAATATGTCCGCTTTTATCGCCGTGAAACTGTCGCCTCGGGTTGGGAGCCGGTCACGATTGATCTGGCAAAGGTGTAGCAATGGCCGAGCAGAAAACCCTCTGTCCATGCTGCAAGCAGCCGCTCACTGATACCGCTGATTTGACTTTTTACGATCCTGCAAATGTCGTTCTTCGGGGGACTGTTCTGCTTACTCTCACTGACCGTGAATATTGGGTGCTTAAGACGTTGCATTCCGAGTATCCGGGCATTGCGACCAAGGAAAAGCTGTTTCAGAGCCTCTACTGGCTGCATGAAACAGATGAACCGGACCCGAAGATCGTTGATGTCTTCGTTTGCAAGATCAGGAAAAAACTCCCCTCGAAGATGGCAATTGAAATCTGCACTTCTTGGGGGCGCGGATATCACCTGGTCATCCACCCATTGGAAAAAGTGGGGTTAGCATCATGAAATTGGACTTTGAAATTCTTGATCCGGGCGGAGCTCCGCCGCTGGAATATGTCCCGGTTGACATGATTGAAACTGATCATCAATACCAACGCGAAGCCATTCCATCTCGTATCAGGAAAATTCTCAGAGATTTCGATTGGCGCTATTTCCAGCCAGTTACGCTTACGTATCACCCAGATAGAGGGAAATATACGGTACTCGACGGGCAACACCGTGTCGAAGCGATTAGACTGCATCCGTACATTCAAAGAGTTCCGGCCGCAATCATTAGGGCCGAAACCCTGCAGCAGGAAGCAGATGCTTTTGTCAAAATCAATACAGAGCGGTCGAAGGTCAATACCATCGACAGATATCACGCCGGTCTGACTGCTGAAGATCCCAATGCATTGATGGTGAAACGTGTTCTTGACAAAGCGAACTGTGCGGTTGTTGAAAGTCAAGGACAGGTCAAGCCGCGCCTCACAAATGCAGTCACATCCGTTATTCGTTCCTGTAGCTCATTTGGCGAAGATGCCACATCGCAAGCGTGTCTGGCCATCGCTGATGCTTGGCCGCAAGATGGAAAAGCGCTCAAGGGTACGCTGATTAGAGGTATTGCTCGCGTTTTTTATGGCAATCCGGAATGTGACATAGAGCGTATCAAGCGGATCTTGCGTGAACAGGACATCGGATCTCTGGCCACGCTGGCTGAGGCCATGCGGAAAATAACCGGTGGTTCTGCTGATATGGCTATCTCCAAAACCATTGTCGAAACGTACAATCGCGGCAAGCGGATAAATCTTCTTGTGTTGGATCCCTTGAAACGGAGCAGCCCGACTAATGAGGTGCTGTCATGATCTCTTGGCAAACACTCAAAGAAGATTATCCGGTGATCATGGCATTCATTGGCTCATTGCTATGGCTCATCTTCGCCTGTATCGGCTTCTTTAATGTCGTCAACTTTGTCTTTGATCTGGGGTGGATGTGATGACTGAACACCTTCAAGACCAAACTCTGGACACAGAGACAGCAAGGATGGTTGCCAATCAGGTGGATGAAACCATCAGCGAAGCACGCGATACGGTGGAGCATGTTGCAATCCTGAAGGCTTTTGCCGCTGCTGCTGTCTTTGGCTATGCGGAGATGACCTCCCTTGCTGACGCGGCCCGATGGCTCCGCCTATCGGCCGATTATGTTGATGGGCTTGCCGCTCGCCAGAAGGGAGATCTGAACTGATGCTTCTGCTTACTGAACTTCAGATCCGCTGCATTTTAATTCTTCAGCGAAGAACGGCTCTTCATTCTGCATCCAAAACAGGAACCATTGCCTGGGAACTCA
Organism: uncultured Cohaesibacter sp.; assembly: GCF_963676275.1. Taxonomy (NCBI): domain Bacteria; kingdom Pseudomonadati; phylum Pseudomonadota; class Alphaproteobacteria; order Hyphomicrobiales; family Cohaesibacteraceae; genus Cohaesibacter; species uncultured Cohaesibacter sp. The sequence continues at coordinate 2,571,329 of NZ_OY781091.1, forward strand.
ACAAGACAAGGAAACAGGCTACGGATTGCCTTGTTCGGCTCTGCCGTAAGGGGCTGGTTTCTCATGCCGGATGGGGGCTTTGGAGCCTGACCGAAGCGGGTCAAAAATTCCAAACCGAGCTTCCACCGGGAGAATGAAATGTCAACCAGGCGAAAAGAACCGTCAGCAGACCTTTTCGCCTGGCGCGAGTGCGTGGAGATCGACGCGCAACGGAAGGCGCTTCAAAGGCGCATCAACAAGCTTTCTAAACACTCTCATAAACGGGTCGCGCTTCAAACTCGGATCCTCGATTTGACCACGCGGCTGTTGGAACTGGAGACAAGGCCATGAGTGCAATTCCAGCCATCCATGTTGGATTGAAACAATTGGGCATCATGGAAGATGATGCCCGTGACATCTATGAGCAGGTGACCGGTCAACGCTCTCTGCGCGCCATGAAACCCAATCAGCACGAGGCCGTACTCGGCGAGTTGCGCCGGTTGGGTTTTGCAAAGAAGAAAGACAAGACGGAACTCGCAGGAGACTATGCGCCAAAGCTTCGCGCACTTTGGCTCAGCGCATGGAACCTTGGCATTGTCCGTGATCGTCGTGACAGCGCGCTGCTATCCTTCCTCAAGCGTCAGACTGGCATCGAGCACACACGTTTCCTCTATTATCAAGATGATGCCCGCAAGGTCATTGAAGCCCTAAAAGGATGGATGGCTAGCAAAGCCGGCGTCGACTGGAGCATTAACCGGCTGATGCCAAGCTGGATGAATGATCCCCGGTTTCAGGTAGTGCGGGCGCAGGTGCTTATCCTGCAGGACAAGGGGGTTCTTGACCCTAGCTCAACTCCAAAGCAGCTCATTTCATTGCTCATCGGGCACGATGATCTCGACGACGTAACGTCCAAAGAGTGGGTCTCGTTTCAGAAGAAGCTCGGAACCAAGATCCGGAAGGAAATGAAGTCATGATCGACATCCTCGGTGGTCTTATTATCTTCCTTATTGGCATGATCTTGATGTTGAATGCGGCTTTCTCCGACAGGGCAACGTTTGGCTTCTTTGTGGCTTTGATTGGCTTTCTGATCGTCTTGGCGGCAGTCGGAGCAATGATCTTTGGCTGGATTGGCCTATGACCGATATCACCGAAGCCGTACCAGCCAATCTTGAGCCATTTGTAAAGGTGCTTGGCGAGGATCTCGCCATCACCTTCTTCTTGTCGTTTGGCGGTGCTCCGGTGTATCTTTCCTTGCGTCCTCAGGACAATGCGGACCTATCGCAGACAATCGGGCCCGACAATGTAAAGGCTCTTGCAGAAGAGCTCGGAGTGGGGCATTACTATAGGGTGCCGATCAACCGACGCTGGTTGGCTCAAGTCATGAGCCGGAATGGGGCCTCAGTTCTGGCCATTGCACGCAGGCTCCATGTCTCGGACGTGACGGTCCGAAAATACCTCTCCACAACGGACAAACGTCAGCTTTCCCTCTTCGAATAGCCTCTCTCGCAATACGGTTGTGACGGGTAATCCCTTGCGACTTTGCGCATTCTGGACCCAACTTAAACGAGGTCTGGAAACGGTATGTCTATTGTCGAGCAACTGATGGAAGGGGGAGGAAAGACAATTGATGTCACTCCTGTTCTCAAGGAATTCTCTGATCGTATTGGCTGCGACATTGCGCTTCTTCAGGCCATTCTTGAGGTGGAGAGCAACGGCGCCGACTATGACAGCCAGGGACGGCTGATCATTCTTCCCGAAAAGCATATTTTCTACCGCAAACTACCAAAATCTCTCAAGACCAAGGCATTGGCTTCAGGGCTTGCCGCTCGCAGTTGGAGCAAATCCAACTATAAGGGCCTAGGAGCCAAAGGCGATGACCGGCGTTGGGCTCTACTTTCCAAATGGAGCAAGGTAGACGAACAAGCTGCCTTGTTATCTGCCTCCTATGCAGCACCTCAGATCATGGGGTTCAACTACAAGATTTGCGGCTTTTCGTCGGTTACAGACTTCGTCTTGGCTTTATCAAAAAGCAGTGAGCAAACCTCCTCTGCCTTCCTTGCCTATCTTGAGAATTGTGGCCTTGCCGATGAATTACGCGACGGTGATGTTCCTGCCATCGTGCGTCGATACAATGGCTCTGGTCAGGTCGAAGCGTACTCTGCAAGGATCTATCGAGTTCTGGAAGAACTGAAATCTGATCATGCAGAAAAGCCCAAGAAATCGCCGACCCGCTTTTCGATGCTTCGCCTAGGATCGAAGGGCTATAGGGTGAAGGCTTTGCAGCAGAAGCTCTGCGAGCTTGGTTACCATGTCCAGCCAGACGGAGATTTTGGCCCGGCTACTCGCCGATCGATCGTTGCTTTCCAGATCGATAACGGCCTCAAGACAGACGGTCTCGTTGGCACCAAAACGCAGGCCGCCCTTGATCGCGCAGTTCCGATCGGCCAGCAGCCAGGCAATTCCCGGTCTGATTTGTCGGTAAAGGACCTGCGCAAGCAGGGCAGTCAGACAGTCAAGCAGGCTGATCATCTGACGCTTGGCGGGCTTATGGCGCTGCTGTTCGGCTCCGCAGGAGAGCTTTCCAATGTCCAGACTGATGGCTGGTTGAGCTTTGTGTCCAATCTCATCGGGGAGGCAAAGTCGCGACTTGGTCCCGTCTTTTCATTTGTCGATGACCATCGAACTGCCAGCCTCATTCTGGCCGGTCTGTTTCTGGTCTACGTTGCCCACCGGATCAAACAGCGCCGCCTGTCTGATGCAAAAGAGTGGAGACATGTCGGATGACCTTTATCGCGACCATTGTCAGCTACCTGGTCAAGCTTGGCCTTGGCGGTGTTATCGACAAGACGATTGCGCTCATGGAGCGCAAGGCAGAACTGGAGAACGACAAGGAAGCCCAACGCTCGGCAGTTGCAATTGAGCATTTGAAGGCGACTGTTGAAGAGACCAGGATTATTGCCGAACTCAACAAATCGAAGATGACCAACCTGTTCTTTTGGGTCTTCTGCTCGCTGTTCATTTTCCCGCTAGGCTTTTGGTGGACCGCCGTCATCATCGACAGTGTTTTTCATCTTGGTTGGCAGGTCGCCAACCTTCCTACGCAGGAAATGCGTGACTGGGCGGGGAGTATGATCAAATGGCTGTTCTACTCCGGTTCGGTTGGTGTTGCCCTCAAATTGCTAAAGTGAGCCGCTGGACGGCCAAGGATAATTGAATGTCGGCAGAAGACTTAAAACTGTGGCTTGCTATCGTGACCGGTTGCTTGGGGCTAGTTGTCTCAGCAATCGGTTATTTGCGTCAGCCGAGCAAAGACAATTCGGACAAGATCACCAAGCTTACGTCCAGCGTGGATGAACTCGACCGACGCGTTCAGTCCATTGAGGATGAAATCAAGCATCTCCCTGACAAAGAACAATCCCATAGTCTTGAGCTGACTATGACAAAGCTTTCAGGTCGACTTGATGCATTTGAAGAGAAGCTCAAGCCGATCGGCAGTATAGCTGACCGGCTTCAGGAATTCCTACTCGAACAGGCCAAACGATGAGCATGCAGCAATTGATGCGCGAAGAAGCGCGCCTTATCCTGATCAAATGTCTGGGTGAACAGGTTGATGAAACCCTCAATTCGTCCTTGCTCACCGAAGAGCTACGCACGTTTGGCATTCGCCGCCAGCGCGCGTGGGTTCATGATGAGCTGCGCTATCTGCGTGACATGGGTGCTGTGTCTCTGATCGAAGCAGGATCTGTGCTTGTCGCCAGCCTGACCGAAAAAGGCCGTATGCATCTGGACCGTGACATTGCCATTGAGGGTGTCAAACGTCCGTCCAGACCGGAGGCCTGACATGGCAAAGCGCAAGGGGCGTGGTCGTCTCTCGAAAATTGATCTGTTGCCGGAAGAATGCGACGAAGTCGTCTCCTGGGCTGCAAAGGAACTGGCCAGCCGGGACCGGACGCAATCGGACATCTACAAGGAATTCGAAGAGAAGCTTATCGCTATCCAAGGCGAATATGGCGTTGCGTTCGACATTCCATCCTTCACCTCTTTCAACCGATATTCCGTTCGCCTTGCTGAAGTCACTCGCCGTCTTGAGAGCACCCGAGAAATCGCGTCTTCGATCTCGGAACGCATGAACGCCGAGAGCTCAGACGAACTCACCATGATCGCGGCCGAAACCATCAAGACGTTGGTGTTCGAGCTTATGGCCCGTGCTGGCGAAGGTGGCATTGATCCGAAAGGAGCCATGCAATTGGCTGCGGCTCTCAAAGCGGCGACCCAAGCCCAGGGCGTTTCCACCTCTCGCCGACAGAAGGTCGAGGAACAACTCGCCGACAAGGCCAAAGAGGCTGTCCAGTCTGTCGTCAAGACTGGAGGGCTGTCAGACGAAGCAGCCAAAACCATTCTCGACAAGTTCCTCGGGGTGGCCAAATGAGCGGACCAATCTCAAAAGAAGAGTGGGCCAAAGCCAGACAGCTTTCCGAGGATGCCGTCCTTGAACGCATCTCCAAGCGCAAAGCTCTTTTGTCCTATCAGTCCCACACTGTGGAACTACTGGAGAGTGCCGGCTGTGAGGTTCTCTTCGTTGAGAAGTCGCGCCGGATCGGGCTCACCTGGGCTTGTGCTTCGTATGCTGTTCTGAAGGCTGCCAGAAAGAAGGAAGCAGGCGGTATGGACTTCATGTACATTTCCTATTCTCAGGAGATGACACGCGAGTTCATTGACGCTTGCGCTATGTGGTGCCGCGCTTTCTCCGAGGCTGCCATGGAAATGGAAGAGTTCCTTTTCGATGACAGTGATGCCAATGGCGAACGAGCCATTCAGGCGTTCCGCATCAAATTTTCATCCGGCTTTGAAATCGTCGGCCTGTCATCTGCCCCACGCACCCTGCGCGGCAAGCAGGGCGTGGTCATGATTGATGAGGCCGCATTCGTTGATAGCCTCGAAGAGCTTTTGAAAGCAGCTCTGGCCTTCCTCATGTGGGGCGGCCAAGTGATTGTCTGTTCAACCCATGACGGGTTCGATAACCACTTCAATGAACAGATACAGGATATCCTTGCCGGAAAGCAGGACTACAAGCACATCAAGATCACCTTTGATGACGCATTGCGCGAAGGGCTCTATGAGCGCATTTGCCTTGTCACAGGGAAAGAATGGTCGCCAGAACTCGAAGCCGACTGGCGCGCCAAGATCATCAAATTCTATGGCGCTGGTGCTGATGAAGAGCTCTTCTGCATTCCGTCCAGTTCATCAGGCACCTATCTTTCCCGCGCCCTGATTGTTGCCCGGATGAAAGAAGACATTCCGGTCATCCGATATTCTCCGCCCGAGGGATTTGTTGATTGGCCAGAAGATCTGCGCAAAGACGAGATTGAGGACTTTTGCAATGAGCAGCTCCTGCCACATCTTGAAAGGCTCAATCCGAAATGGAAATCGGGTTTTGGCCAGGACTTCGGTCGATCGGGCGACTTGTCCGTGATCCACCCGTTTCAGGTCCGTGTGGATCTCAGCCTTGCCTGTCCCTTCATTCTTGAGCTGCGCAATGTGCCATTCGAGGCCCAGAAGCAGATCGTGTTCTTCCTTTGGGATCATCTTCCCCGATCATCCCATGCCGCACTTGATGCTACGGGTAACGGGGCCTATTTGGCCGAAGTTTGCAGGCAGCAATTCGGTGCTTCCTTCGTCTCAGAAATCAAGCTCTCTCAATCCTGGTACATCCTCAATATGCCCAAGCTGAAAGCGGCCTTTGAAGATGGCCTTATCGAGCTTCCACGCGACGATGATATCCTGGCTGACTATCGATTGCTCAAGATGCACAAGGGTGTCGCCAAGGTTCCGGACGGTGCCCGCGTAATGGGTAGTGACGGGTTTGAACGACATGGCGATAGTGCTCCAGCTGGAGCACTTGCGGTCTTTGCAAGTGAGCAGGGCAGCGGTGAAGTGGGCGCAGGATCGAGCGGTGAACGTCCGAGTGCCAAGGCAAATCAGGATATAGGTAGCAGTCTCGGTTCCATTGAGACGCGCGCGGATCTGTCCACATTTACGAGGATGTGATGGCAAAGCTTGAGAAAAATGAAATCGCCACAGTTCTGAATGATCCATTCATTCCCAACTATACGGGTGTGTTGCAGCCGACTGATGAGGTTCTGCTAGCCCGAGGCGGTGCGGGTTCTCTGAAGATCTACGATGAGATCCGCCGCGATCCGCACGCCTATGCCGTCTTGTCCAAGCTTAAGCTGGAAGTCGTTTCGCGCGAATGGCAGGTGTTCAAGGCCTCGGACAGCGCGTTTGATATCAAGGTCGCCGATTTTGTCGAACGCCAATTGAAGGCCATCAACTTCGACCGATTGACCAAAGGGCTGCTGGGGGCAGTGCTAAAAGGCTTCTCTGTTGCCGAGATCATCTGGTATCTTGATGAGGGACAATGGAAGCCGCAAAAGGTCAAGGTGAAGAAACAACGCCGTTTCCGCTTCAATATGGAAGGCGAGCTTCGCATGCTGACCCGATCCAACACCATGGATGGAGAGGCTGTTCCAGATCGCAAATTCATCGTTCATCGCCATTCAATCGACGATGATGAAGATGATCCCTATGGCGTCGGCATTGGTTCTGTGCTGTTCTGGCCCGCATGGTTCAAGCGTCAGGTTCTGGCTCATTGGTTGCGCGGCACCGAGAAGCACGCCACGCCAACCACCAAGGCTCAATATGATGGCGGCTTCGATCAGACCAAGCAAGATCAACTGATTGCGGCTCTGCGCCAGATGGCCAATGACACCAATATCGTCATTCCCTCGACAGTCGACCTGTCCTTGCTGGAAAGCACAGGCAAGGGCGGGGGAGCCGAGTATGAAAAGCTGTCCCGCTATCTCGATGAGTTGATGAGCGAGGCCGTTCTCGGCGAAACGCTCTCGACCAATTCTGGCGAGCGTGGTGCGCGGTCCCTAGGCGAGATCCACAATGAGGTCCGCATCGCCATCGCCAAGGCCGCTGCCGATCTTGTCTGCGAAACCGTCCGCGACACATTGGTACGCTGGATGGTGGAGGCCAACTATCCAGGCGCGGCCATTCCCGAGGTCTGGCGAGATTTCTCGGAAGCTGAAGATCTCAACGCCAAGATCGAGCGCGATACCAAGATCAATGCCATGGGTTATGAGCCTGCCGATGCCGACTATATCAATGATACCTATGGTGGCTCATGGGTCAAGAAAGAGAGCGCTCCGGCAGTGGCACCGAACACTGATGCGGCTGCGCCAAGCTTTGCAGACTCAGAACCATCTGAGGCTGACCCGACCGGTTCACTGACCGATCAGATGGAGCAACTGGGCAATCAGACCATTGAGGATATGCTCTCTGCCATCCATACCGAGTTCGAAGAAGCGAGGTCTTATGAAGATCTCTCGTTGCGCCTTGCGCGGCTTTCCAATGAACTGGGCATTGGAGATCTTGCAAGCCTTATGGAGCAGGGGATCCTTCTTTCCCGGCTTGAAGGTCATGACAGCGTGATGTCCGATGGCTGATCAACTCCCTTTCCAGGAAGCGATCGACTTCTTTGCGGGCAAGGTCAATCTGCCGACGAAACGCTGGAACGATCTTCGCCATGCAGCCCATGTGCACTCCTTTTCGGTTGCCGGTGTCACTCGCCTTGATATGCTTGCCGACTTTCGGGCTGCCATGGAGAAGGCAAGGCGCGAAGGAACGGGGTTCAACGAGTTCCAGAAAAGCTTCAATGAGATCGTCGACCGAACCGGCTGGACCTTCAACGCGAGAGGCGAGACAGATCTCGAACGCCGCGCTTGGCGCGCCCGGATCATCTACAAAACCAATATGCGCACGTCCTATATGGCGGGGCGCTACAAGCAGCTGACCGATCCGGATGTCCTCAAATATCGCCCCTATTGGCAGTATAAGCATTCAGGTGCTCTTCACCCGCGGCAGCTTCATCTCTCCTGGGATGGCATAGTCCTTCTGGCAACGGATCCGGCATGGAGCTATATGTTCCCGCCAAATGGCTGGGGCTGCGGCTGCGATATCGTGGCACTCTCCAAACGTCAGCTAAAGGCTCTGGGCAAGGATGGTCCCGATCAGGCTCCGGTTCTTACTCCATATTTGCAAGAAGATCCGCGCACCGGTCAGATGGAAATGCGCATTCCAGGCATTGATCGGGGCTGGGAATATAATGTGGGCGAAGAGTGGCTTCATGGCATCGTGCCTGTCGAATTGAGAACACCGCTCAATCCGCTTGATGAAGGACAGCCATCACAGGATCTGCCTGCCATGCCAGCCGCTTCCAAGGCCAAGAAATCGGACCTCATGGAAACCGGCCTTGATCCTCAAAGCTATGTCGACGCCTTTTTGAGTGCCTTTCAAATGGATCAGGAGGGCGGGTATTACCGGGATGTCTCTGGTGGTATAATCACCCTTGGCCGTTCGATGTTTGAGATGAGGTCTGCCGATGGTGAAGTGCTCGGCCTCAAGGCTGACAAACGCGGCAGGGGAGCTTACACCCTGTTGTTGGCCGATGCCGTCAAAGATCCAGATGAAATCTGGGTGGACTGGGTGACAGTCAAAAGCGGGGTCGCTTTGCGCAGGGCCTATCTCAAGCGGGTGTTGCTACCAGATGGCCGGGCACTGTTCGTGCGCTTTGAGTGGACATCCAAAGGGTGGACTGCCGTCACCGGGTTTGACACCGATGATGCCTATATCGCCAATTTCAGGAGAGGGGCTCTGCTCTTCAGGCGGACATGACAAAACGCGCTGGAGGTCGGACAGCGCGCTTCACACCGATCTACGGAGGGCCTCCGACGGCCTCGACCGGATACCAATAATATAATCGAGACGATGGAGTAAATCAAATGGCTGCAGCAACTCTGACGATCAAGGACGATGAGGTCAACGCAGCGCTCCAACGCCTCTATGATGCCGTTGGCGATATCACTCCGGCGCTCAAGAATATCGGCGAGGAAGAGGCGGATGTCACCCGTGATCGGTTTTCTGAGGAGGTCGATCCCTGGGGCCGAGCCTGGGCGCCGCTCAATCCGCTCTATCAGAAGACCAAGAAGGGGCCGGGCATCCTGCGTGGACAGACAAGGGATCTATCGACCATCATCTGGCAGCTGGCCAGTGAACAGTCTGTCGAGATTGGATCAAGCGTCATTTACGCCCGCATTCATCAAGAGGGCGGGGTCATCAAGGCAAAGAATGCAGCTGCTCTTGTCTTCTCGATGGGAGGTCAGACCTTCAAGCGTAAATCAGTCACCATCCCGCAACGCCAATTCCTCGGTTTCAACGACGAGAGCCGGGCGAGAGCACTTGCCATTGTCGAGGATTTTCTTGATGCAGCCTATCAAGGCGGATAATGCCCTTATTTTTGCTCTGAGGGCTTTTTTCACCTCCAACGTCCGCACTATCGTAAAAATCGCAGATTACGCTGTACGGCTTTTGAAGACCTTTCAAATTTGATCCTGTTTGGACTTGTCAGGGGAGATTGGCGGGATTATCGTTTGAATGGTCAAATTCTACTGACCAGACCACAAATCAGCGTTTCTATCTCAACACGCTAGAGAATGTTTAGGCCGATCCCATGCGGGCATTATCGGTCGCATGAAAACATTCGAAATCTTCCGCTCCGGTACCCATACCACATCCAAAGGCCAGACGCTATCGTTTAGCCAAGGAGACCTCGACGCGATTGCGTCCGGTTACAATGCGGAAACGCACCAGGCTCCGATCGTCATCGGCCACCCAAAACAGGATGCCCCGGCATATGGCTGGGTCAAGAGCGTTTCCGTTCGCGGTGACCGACTGGTCGTCGAGCCGGACCAACTCAATGCTGAATTCGCAGATCTGGTCAAGGACGGAGCGTTCAAGAAAGTTTCCGCAGCCTTCTATGCCCCCAAATCAGCAGGCAATCCGACGCCCGGTCAGTATCATCTGCGCCATGTCGGTTTCCTTGGCGCGCAGCCTCCTGCAGTCAAAGGCCTCAAGCCGGTCGAATTCGATGAGGGTGATGCCATCATCATTGAATTTGCCGAGGGCGATTTGGCCTTCCGCAATGCCTGGGCGTTTGAAAACCTCGCCGGGCTCTTTCGTCGCCTTCGGGACTATTTCATCGAGACGACCGATCTCGACACTGCCGACAAGCTTTTGCCCGATTGGCAGATTGGAAGCCTTGAGCAGGGCGCTGCTGATTTACGAGCCGAAGGGCGCAACAAGGAAGTCGCTCCGGCATTTTCCGAACCCCAAACCGAACCAAAGGATGACGACATGTCCGGTGCTGATGAGGCACGGCAGGCGGCACTTGATGTGCGCGAAGCCGAGCTCAAAGAACGTGAGGCGAAACAGGCCGCCCGCGAAACCGAATTTTCCGAAGCGGAACAGAAGCGACAGTCTGATGAAGACGCAGCTTTCGTTGCTGACATCGTGAAAGCAGGCCGCTTGCCTATTGGCCTGCAGGCAACAGCCACCGCGCTCTTTGCTGAGCTTGGCGATGAGGAAATCACCTTCTCGGAAGGTGATGCCGAGGTCAAATCCTCGCCGCGCACGGCCTTCAAGGAGATCCTTGAAAAACTGCCTGTTGCCATGTCGACCGGCGAGATCGCCACTGGCGACGGTCCTGATTTTTCCGATCCGGACTATGTCACCACGGCCATCGAGGCAGAAATCAAACGGGCAGCCGACGCTGGAGAGAAAATCTCGGGAGCCACTGCCGCCATGCGCCTTCAGAAGCGCTGATCGAACCATAGGGAAAGCCAAATCATGATCCCCTCCGTGAAAACTTTCATCGCAGTTGGCGCTCTTGTTCATCGCCAGCTTGTTGCCTTCACCGCCAATGATGGCGAGGTCACCGGCGCTACTGGCGACACTGACGTCCTTGCCGGTGTCGTCGATTTCCCTTCCGGGGCTGCTGATGGTGAGCGTGTCGACGTGGTGATCTTCGGTCCTGCAGAAGTGATCTGCGGCGGAGACATCACGCCAGGCGCAGCTTTCACTTCTGACGCCAATGGCGCTGCTGTGGCGGCTGCTCCAGTAGCTGGAGCAAACGCCTACACGGTCGGCATGCTTCTGGCCAATGCCGCGAGCGGCGATTATGCGCGGGCCTTTGTGCAGCGCGGTTCAATGACCGGCGCTGCTTAAGCCCGATCCAACCCATCAATCTGATTGATCCAGGAGCAAAATATGTCCGGACAGCCCTTTCCCGTCGATCCCGTCCTTGTTGGCATCGTTCGGGCTTATAAAAACGGTACGTTAGTCGCCGATCAGGTCGCCCCAATTCTCGCGCCGAGCCTGCCCAAAGAGCAATTCAAGTGGTGGCTTTTTAGTTTGGCGCAAATGATCACTTTGCATGACACCAAAGTCGGCCGCAAAGGCGAACCAACCACCGTTGAATTCAACGCGGAAGAAAAAGAAGCCAGCACCGAAGACTTCGGTCTCGATGACCTGATCCCAATCGCTGACGGGCAGAATGCTCCAGCAGGCTACGATCCGCGCGCTTTTGCTGCCGAGCGTCTGATGGATCTGGTTTTGCTTGATCGCGAGGTCCGTGTCGCTGAAATGGTCTTCGATGCTGATGTGTATGCGGATACCAACAAGGAAACCGTTGCTGCGGCTGACAAATGGAATGCAGCTGACAGTACGCCAATCACTCAGTTCGCAGAAGCGGCCGACACCATGATCATGCGGCCCAACAACGCGGTCATGTCCCGGTCTGCCTGGACAGCACTTCGGACCAACGCGAGTGTTCTGCGTGCTCTTACCCCATCTGGTGCAGGAGACGGCTATGCCGCCAAGCGCGCCGTTGCTGATCTCCTCGAACTCGATGACATCATCATCGGTGAAGGCTGGGTCAACTCCGCCAAACCAGGGCAGCCTGTCCAGCGTGTTCGCGTCTGGGGCAACAACTGCACCCTGTTCCACAAAGCCCCACTGGCAACAAGTATGGCAGCCACTCCGACCTTTGCCTGGACTGCACAGTTCGGTGAACGCGTATCGGGTTCCATCCCGGAACCAAAAGTCGGTCTGCGCGGTGCTGATCGCGTCCGCTCCGGCATGAGCGTCAAGGAAGTGATTGCGGCTCCGGAACTCGGTTATTTCTTCGAAGGCGTCATCTGACGAGGTGCCATGACGAACGAGTAGCGCCCTTTGCAGAAATGTGAGGGCGCCACTCCCCCAATCTGAAGCAATCCTAAATCCACCTGATATAGAGAGAGGCTTATCATGGCCGCCCGTAGTACATCCAAATCGAAGACCTCCGCTGCCGATAGCAAGTCAGATGCAACCACTGACGAGACTATCAAATCAAAGGCCCCCTCTACCAATGATGCGCCCGATGAGAATGGCACTTCTGGTGATGTTTCGATCGCAGAGAAGTCTGAAGCCTCCGCTGATGCCGGTGCAAGCAATGAAGACCTAAGTGCGGAACTGGATGCACGTCAGGCTGAACTACAAAAGCGTGAAGCCGCCATCGTCGAGAAAGAAGCCGAATTGGCCATGCGCTCTGATGCTCTCGATGCTCGCGAAGTCGAACTTGAGGCCCAGAACACATCAGCTTTATCGGCGACAACCTCTTCCGCCAAGACTGAGCGGCATCGTTTCAAGGTTTTGAAGCCGTTCCGCCTTAAGGGCAAGCGCCGTTCCACCGACGAGGAAGTTGAGCTCACCGAAGAGGAACATGAAGACCTCGCGGCAATCGGTGCGGTCGTTGAGGATTGGAATGAAGGCGTTTCCGGCACCGGCAAGGATTTCGGTTTCCTTCAGACCTCCAATTAGAATTCACCAGAGAGGGCGGTCTGGTACAGCTCGCAAGGCTCCCAGCACCCATTGGGAACGGACTTCAATCGTCCGTAGGGGTACAGCCCGCCGCCCATGTCCGTTTTGAACACCCGAGCGCGTCCACCGACTGGCGCGATAGGAAAATAGGGTCTGCAGCGGTGGAGCGGTCCCGGTAACGGCAGGAGGTTTTAACCTCTTTGGACCTCCTGCCGTCGACCTTTTATGAACCGGAATTACATCATGTATGCGACTGAACAGGATCTGATTGAACTGGCTGGTGAGGATGAAATCCTCATGATCGCGGATCGTGACAACGATGATATCGCTGATCCAGACGTGATCTCGGCTGCTCTGTCGTATGCAGACAATACCGTCAATGGCTATCTGGCTGTCCGTTACAAACTGCCTTTGACCGAAGTGCCAGACTTGGTCAAGACCTGGGCCGCATCGATCGCCAGATATCGCCTCCATCGTGACGGCGCCCCGGAGCATGTGGTCCGCGACTGGAAAGCGGCACTTGCCGACCTCAAGGATGTCGCTCGCGGGCTCATCGATCTTTCCATTGCTGATGGCAGCGAACCGACAACAAGTTCGAGTGGCACCGTTTCGGTTGAAGGAAGTGAACCTGTCTTCAGCAAAGACAAGCTCGGAGGCTGGCTATGATCCTCGAAGTCATCGAACGGCTAAAGGCCGAGGTTCCCGATCTGATCGACGTTCTGCCCGCAGAAGAGATTGATGCGATCGCCAAGGCAACGGCACCCAAGAGCGCAACAGCCTTTGTTCTCCCTTATCGCGAGAAGGCAGAGCCGAACAGCCGGGCGACAGGCGGCCATTTGCAATATGTCGCAGTTCAGTTTCTGGTGGCCATTTTCATTCGCCGCTATGACGCGCGCGGAGGCGAGCGCGTAATCGAATTTGATGACCTCAAATTGGCGATCGAAACGGCATTGGCAGGCTGGGAACCGTCCGATGACGCAGACCCGGTCGAGCTTGTTGGCGCGCAGGCAGCGCCGCTTGGCAATGGCCGCTCTGTTTACGTTCAGACCTGGCAAACCTCCCGCTATCTATCCGGAGCTTGAAAATGAAACGCCCAACATCCGGCGGCTCATATGTCCGCAGCAAGAAAAATGGCTCACTCAAGAAGGCTGATGGGTCTGAGCAGACCCTCGATGCCGAGAGCGTTCCATCGGTAAAATCCAAACTGTCGAGCGACAGTGAAACGACAGAGGAAGGGAACTGATCATGGCTGTTCGCCGACACAAAAAACTGGCAGCCCTCGTTGCAATCGAAGCCACCTATGGTGTTGATGCGGCTCCCGCTGCGGCAGACGCCATCATCATGAGCAATGTGACCTTCACACCACTCGAAGGGGATGAGGTCAGCCGCGATCTGATCCTTCCCTATCTTGGCAACCAGGGCATGGTGATTACCGGCCAGTATGGCCGCATTGAATGTGATGTCGAGATCGCGGGTGCAGGTGCTGCAGGGACCGCTCCGGCCTATGATGCCTTGATGCGCGCGTGTGGCCTTGCCCAGACCATCACCGCAGACACCTCGGTCGAATATAGCCTGGTCGAAGATGATCAGGAGTCAGTGTCGATCTATTTCATCCAGGACAAGGTCCAGCATGTGCTGCTCGGTGCCCGCGGCTCGATGTCGCTTAGTCTGGAGCCGAAGCAGATCCCGCATTTCCGGTTCACAATTACCGGCCTGCTTGGCACCATCACCGATATCGGCGCAATGCCGGCTTTCAGTACGGCTGGCTGGGAGAAGCCTCTACCGGTCTCCAAAGCCAACACCACCATGTCTCTTTTGGGCTGGTCTTCGGTTGCCGAAAACCTATCGATCGATCTTGGCTGGACTGTTAAGCCACGTTTCCTGATCGGCGACGAACTCGTTCTTCTCTCCGATCGCTCATCCACCGGCACCGCAGTGGTCGTGGCCAAATCCATTGCCGAGATCGACTGGTTCACTGCCGCCAAGGATCGTACCCGCGGCGCTTTGTCTCTCATTCATGGCACCACAGCCGGAAACATCGTCGAGATCACGGCACCATCAGTCGAAATCGGCAAACCGACGCAAGGGCAAACTGACGGCATCGTGAACTATTCGCTGCCTTTAGCCTTGTGCCCGAACACCGGCCTTGATGAGGTCTCGATTTTGGTTCGCTGACGAGCCCTCCAGACCCTTTCACAAGCCTTTCGATACCCCTTTAAACGCTCGGGAAAAGACCCATGAAGTTCAAGCTTACAGACACAGATCAGTATTGGTGGCCGGTGACCGTTCGTGTTCCGGATCCGGAGAATGCCGGAAAGATCCTCGAACAGGAATTTGAAATGCTGTTCGAGCCAGAGGATCAGGATACCTCGATCAATGAAGCGGAGAAATATGTCTCACTCACGACGCAGCGTGAACGCGTCAACCATGAGCGAGACCAACTGCTTCGTGTCTGTAAAAACTGGCGTGGCCTTGATGGGGATCTGCCTTTCACTGAGAAGGCCTTCCGGAAAGCTCTCAATAAGTCGTGGGTTCGGATCGCTATCTATCAGGCCTATGCGCAGAGCCTTAACGGCGAGGCTGCCCGCCTGGGAAACTGAGAGAGGCGGCGCGCCTCTGGGCTCTCGGGCGCGTCGGCAAGTTGGACAAACGGGAACCGGTCAAGGTCGACAATGACCTTGCAAGTGATTTCGCCCAAATGGGCGTCACAGTTGAAGTCACCCAGACACCAGAGAATGAAGCATTCGATATCATGGCAAAGAACAATAACAGCATGCTGACCTGGCTCAATGTGGAAACGCAATGGCGCGTTCTTGCGTCAATGGCCGGGCTCATCTGGATTGGCCTTGATTATTCGGCCATCGATGTAGCCTTGCGCCGCCTTTCGCTTCCCGATGCTGTCTTTGGAGATCTCCTTGTGATGGAAGAGGCCGCTCTGCCGATCCTTAATGGAGGTGAGTAATGGGACAGCCCATGAAAGTCTCTATGCTGATCGAAGCGGACAGCAGCCGTGCCAAGCCTGTTCTGGTGGACACCAAGGAAAATGTTTCCGCCATCGGTCCAGCCGCACAGACGGCTGCAGCCCAAATGCAGAAGCTGGTCGCTGCGACTGTCGGTCTAGGCAACACTCAGAGCTCGGCCAATCGTGCTTCTGATATCGCGGCTTATGGTGCCGAACTTGATCGCCTGCGCGCACGCTACAATCCACTCTATGCAACTATTTCCCGCTACAAGACCGAGCTAAATGAGATCCGTCAGGCGCAGCGCCTTGGCGCCATTTCCACTGATGAGATGACAGCTGCAATCAACCGTCAGCGCCAGACGGCTCTGGCAACAATTGGAGCTCTCAAAGGTCGCACAGGTTCTGGTACCAGTGCTATTTCGTCCTTCGCGTCATCCGATAGAAATGCAAGCTTTCGCAGACAGAACTTAACCTATCAGTTGTTCGATATCGGCCAGACAGCCTATCTCGGCATGAACCCGGCGATGATCGTCGCCCAGCAGGGTCCGCAAATCGCCCAGCTCTATGCCGGGCAGGGTGGTATGAATGCGGCGCTTAAGGATTTCGGGTCAATGGCGAAAGGAGCTACGCGCCTCATTACGCCATTGAGCGTCGGGATTTTAGGTTTGACAGCAGTTGTCGTTGCCGGGGCAAAGGCCTATGGCGATTATAATGACAGCGTCAAGGAAGTTGAGAAATCGGCAAGCGGGCTTGGTCTGGCTGTTGCCGGCACAAATGCGGATATGGAGGCCGCCGCTGTTGCTGGCGCGACCGCTGCGGGGATCTCGATCAAGGCTGCGCGCTCGATGGAAGCTGCCTTTCTTGATACCGGCAAGATCGGGTCGGAGAATTTTGAAGATCTGATCAGCATTAGTCGTGACTTCGGTAAATTCATTGGCGTCTCGGCATCCGAAGCTGGGGATGCCCTTACCGAAATGTTTGCCGATCCCGCCAAGGCCGCCGAGACGCTTTCTCTCCAGTACAACCTCATTGATGCCGCGACGGCGCGTCGGGCTCGCATTCTCGCAGCTCAGAACCGGCTGGCCGAAGCACAGGGCGTGCTGCTTGATGCCTTGCCCGATCGTTTGTCTCAAGCTGAAGAAAAGACCTCGGCGCTTGGCCGGGCCTGGCGTTCGGTCGCCACGGGTGCTTCTGATGCCTGGGACTGGATGGGACAGGCGATTGATCGTGCCTCTGGCGGACTGTCGCAGTTCTCCGATGATCAGTTACGTGCATTGATCTCCCGTGCTGGCCAGTCTGGCAATCGACGCAGTCGCACAGCTGAGGTGCGTCAGGCCGCAGAGGCTCAAGCAGAGCTTGATCGAAGAGCAGCACGTCAGACGAACAGCGCAGAAGCAGCTGCGCGTCAGAGAGTGACAGTTGCCTCCGGGATTGCGGATCAGTCAGGGGCTCTGTCGAACGCGAATGAAATCCAGAATGTCCGGAACGAAATCGCGAGCCTTCAGGCTGGTCTTGATAATCTCACTGCCGATGATCGTGCGGCTGGGGAGGGGGATCGTATCACTGCAGCTCTTGAAGCCAAAACCCGTGTTCTTGATGGTCTCATCAATCGTCAACAGCGCCAGGCGGATCTTGACCGGCTGGAGATCCAGATTGCCAATGAGAAAAACCCACTGTTGCGCGCCGAACTGGAGGCAAAGCGCCAGCACCTCACGCTAGCCGGTCAGGAGGTCGCCCAGACCGAGATCGATGCTGCCGCCAACCGGGCCCGCAACAAGATCATTGAAGAGACCATCGCAACAACCAGATCCCAGATTGAGGACATCCGCACTGAAACAGAGATCCGTGCGCGCCTCACCAGTCAGGTGGCATCGGGAAGCCTGTCTGTCACTGAAGCCAATCGTCTCCTTGAAAAGGAACTTGCCCTGCGCCCACTGATCGCGGCTGCAGCTGCAGCAGAAGGAGAAGAGAAGAAGAAGCTTGAGGCCACGGTTCGGGCCTTGTCCAAGTCCTATGATGAGCAGGCCAATGAAAACAGACGTGCGTCCTCCATCAATGCTTTGCAGACCCGTCAAGAGAGCAATGCCAAACTGCGAGCCGAGATTGCCCTTGTCGGTCAGAGCGAAATTGTACGCCGCCGTGAACTGGCAGTCTTTGAAGAGATCCAGGCGATCAAGAAAGAGGGCCTGTCGATCGAGGACGAGATTTCTCGGCAGAGGATCCGGGCTGCTGCCGAGAATGCTGATCTGACCTCATCGCTCGAACGCCAGAAAGATGCCTGGGACAGCGTCAAGTCGGCCGGTGAAAGCGCCATTGATACGATCTTTGATTTTGATGCGCTCAAGGATGGGGATTTCGAGGGCATCGCAGAAAGCCTCATCAGTGATCTCGGTCAGTCCTTTCTGGATCTTGGCGTCAAGAACCCTCTGAAAAATGCTCTTTTGGGAACCAATTATGGCACCTTCAGCAGCCTTTTGAATGGCTCTCAAAACCTTCTTAGCTCAAGTGCCATGACCACGGCATCAATGTCGGTCAACGCCTCCATGGTGACTATCAATGGTGCTGGGATTTCTGGAAGTCTTTCCGGTCTGATGGGAGGCCTTGGTACGTCCGGGATCTCCAGCTCTCTTTCTGGATCCACGGATGTGCAATCGCAGATCTGGTCCTTCTTTAAAGCAAAGGGCCTTCAGCCCTATCAGATCGCCGGGATCATGGGCAACATCGAAGGGGAGAGTGGCTTCAATCCTCTGGCCATCGGGGATGGTGGATCATCCTTTGGGCTGTTTCAGCATCATGGATCGCGCGGTCTCGGGCTGTTGTCCTCGTTGGGTGGCCGGTCTGGGCTTAGTAATGTCCAGGGGCAGCTTGACTATGTCTGGAAAGAGCTGCTCGGTTCCGAGAACGTGGCTCTGCAGAAACTGCTTGGTAGTTCCAATGTCTCTCAAGCGACCAATGCCTGGATGACTGCATTCGAGCGGCCATCATCTGACGCCATGATGTCGAGCTGGTCGTCGCGCCTGGCGTCGGCGGAGGCGGCCATGAGCAAATTCACCAGCACCACCAGTGTTGCCACGCAAGGCCTTGGCACACTTGGTTCTGGCTTTGACACCTTCGGTTCGGCCCTTTCCAGCATCCAGACTGGAGGAAGCGGTAGCAGCCTCTTTGACAGTCTTGGCAATGTGTTTTCGTCCATCTTGGGCGGTTTGTTTGGTTTTAGTGAAGGCGGTTGGACTGGCCCGGGTGGAAAAAATCAGCCGAAGGGCGTTGTCCATGCTGAAGAAGTTGTCTGGTCAAAGGCAGATGTTTCGCGTCACGGCGGCGTTGCAGTTGTCGAGGCCATGCGTCTTGGCAAGAGAGGCTATGCTGACGGCGGCGTGGTTGGTTCTTCTACTCCATATTGGCCACAGGCTGCCAACTCGAACGTCTCCAATGGCAATGGCCTGACCCTTAACATCATCAATCAGTCGTCCGCGCAGGTGACCGGCAAAACAGAAGAAACCAGAGATAGTCAGGGGCGCCGATCTTATAAGTTGGTGATTGCCGACATGGTTGGTGACGCAATGGAGCAAAAAGGCGGCAAGGCCAATAGACTTCTTGCGAACAGAGGCGTTAAGCCGCCGAGGGTCTGGCGATGAGTGTTGCTGTCTGGCCATCAGTGCTGCCTAAACCAACCCGCGAGGGATATCAGTCGCAGCTGGACGATCCGCGTCTTGCGAAAAGTCGCTCCAACGGCCCGATCGGATATCGCATGGGATGGTCTTCAATCACAGAGGCGGTGTCGCTGTCTGTGCTGCTGTCGCGTGCTCAGAAGGGAGATTTTGACAAATTCTTCCAGCAGGATTGCCGGGTTGGAACACTACCTTTCTGGATGCCGGATCCGGTCTCGGATGGGTGGCCACTGCTCGCGTCAGATGGATCGCCGCTGTTGCTCAATGATGAAACCCCGCTCCTTATGGCCGCTCAGTGGCTTTGTCTGTGGGGGAAGGAAATGCCGATCGAGCGGGTGGTCGGTGTCGAGTTCTCGATATCTTTCACTGTCGTGGTGATGCCATGAGCAGAAGTGTCAGCAAAGCAGCACGGCAAGCATTTGACGATGCGACCTCATCGGAAGGTGAGATCGCACTCTTTGTCTTTGAGCATCCAACGCTCGATGCGCCCGTGCGCCTTTCAACGGATCCAACTGAGCGGATCAGCTCTGAACCGCTGGCCTATGGTACGCGATCGACATGGGGCGGGGCAGATCCTTCCACTGATCCTTATCTCTTCGTGCTCATGTCTGCCGAACTACCCGGTGATCAGGAGGATACTCCTGCCGCTCCGGTGATCGTGCTCGATAATGTAGACAATGAAATAGCCGTTCTTTTGCGGTCCTTCACTGACATGGCCACCGTCCATATGGCCGTGGTTCTAGCCTCCAGTCCGGATTTCGTGGAGGTCGAATATCGCGGCATGAAGCTTCTTTCTGCAGATGGAAACGCCGAAGAAGTGCGACTGTCGATCGGCCATCGTCCCATTGAGGATGAGGGGGTCCCGATGGATCGCTTTACCAAGGATCGTTTTCCCGGAAGGTATAGGTGATATCGCATGAGCTGGTCTGACACATATATTGGCATCCCATATCGCGATCTTGGTCGCCAGATGTCTGGCTGCGATTGCTGGGGGCTCGTGCATTTGGTCTATCGACGCGAATGCCGTATCAACCTTCCTTCCTATCTCCATGCCTATCACTCGTCTGATGAACGCGCTGAAGTGGCACGGCTCATCGGCAATGCTGCTGCGTCGAGCAGATGGCACAAGGTTGAGGATCCGGAAGTCTTTGACGTAGTGACGTTTCGCAGAGGTCAGTTGACATCCCACATCGGAATTATCCTTCGGCCGGACTGGATGCTGCACATGTCCGAAGCCGGAGCGCGGGTAGAAAACTATCGCCTCCCAAGCTGGAAACAGCGCCTCATTGGCATCTATCGGCATGAAGAGAGGATCACATGACAGAGTTGATCCCAATCACTCGTGTGCCGATTGTTGGCGCTGAAACGCAGCGGATCGATCTGACGGCTCCCCCAGGCTCATCGATCCGGGATATGATCTCTATCGCTTTGCCCGGTCTGTCGGAAAGTGATTTTGGCCTATTGCGCGTTAGCCTGGTCAATAGGAACGGAATAGTATTGGTTAGTCAGAAATATTGGTCTGTTACAAAGCCGCGCGCGGGTGTTCGTGTTGTTATTCGTATTGTGCCAGCAAAGGAAACGCTGCGCACTGTGCTGATGGTTGTTATATCTGTCGCCGCAATGGCTGTTGGCCAATATTGGGTTGCTCCAATACTGACTGGAGCTGGCATGAGCGCCACAGCAGCAGGATTGCTTGGTGGCTTGGCTGCCGCAGGATTGACTGCTCTTGGCGCATTGCTGGTCAATGCGCTCATTCCGCCGGCAAAACCGGCAATTAACAATCAGGACCAGAAAAATACCTATCAGTTGTCCGGCTGGAGGAACCGCGTACCAAGTGCCCAGGACGTGGTACCATGGATTGCTGGAAAGCATCGTTATGCGCCTCCTTTTGCCGCGACCAGCTACACAGAGATTGTTGGAGACTATCAGTATATCCGCGCATTGTTTACGTTTGGATATGGCCCAGTTTCGCTCAGCGACTTTCGAATTGGGGATACCAGCCTCAGCGACTATGACGAGGTCGAGATCGAGGTGAGAAATGGTCGGGATAATGACGAGCCAATCACACTGTATCCGCGCCAGGTAATTGAAGAGAATGTATCTGTGGAATTGGTTCGCCCATTCCCGCGCGATGACGATGGCGAGATCCTGAAGTCCGAGGATACAGTGGAAACGCCTGTCGTTCGTCAAACAGCTGCCAATACCAGCTCTGCTTCAGTGATCATAGCGTTTCAGAGCGGCCTTTTCAGTGTTGACGACAACGGTAATTATAAGTCTTTGTCCGTCAAAATCCGGATCAGACAGAGGCCTTACGGAGCAACCAGCTGGTCGATAGTTACTACCCTGACGATTTCTGCCAAAAAGAGCGAGACATTCTTCCGACAGCACACATGGGAACTCCCAAGCCGCGGCCGCTATGAAATCGAAGTGACACGCATGACAGATGAGCGCACATCAACGCAGCTCTCTGATCGTTGTTTCTTTGCCGGTCTTCAATCGATCCGGCCTGAATATCCGATCAACTTCGATAAGCCGATTGCTCTGGTCGCCTTGCGCATCAAGGCAACCTATCAGCTCAATGGAGCGCTTGATAATTTCAATGCTATGGCCCAGCGCGAAATGCCGATCTATTCCGGCGCCGCCTGGACTGAGGGGCAGGGAAGCAATCCAGCCAGCGCTTATGTGTTGGCCTTGAAGGGCAAGCACAATCCATTCCCGTCTTCTGATGATGAGATCAACTTCGCAGACATCGCGAACTGGTATGAATTCTGTGACGCCAAAGGGCTCAAATTCGACTATGTGTTCGAAGACGCCGTGAGCTTTGGCGATATGCTTGCCACCATATGTGCGGCCGGGCGTGCAACACCGCGTCATGATGGTACGAAACGGACGGTTGTTGTCGACCGGCCGACCGAGACGGTGATTGATCATCTATCACCGCGCAACAGCACAGATTTCTCATGGCAGCGGATCTATTTTGATCCACCGGACGCATTCCGGATTGATTTCAACGACGCTACCAACGACTATGAACCGGCAACGCGCATTGTCCCTTGGCCGGGCTTTGTCGGCACTCCGGACGTGACCGAAGAACTGCCCATGCCGGGCAAAACCGATCCTGATGAAATCTGGGTAGAAGCTCGTCGCCGTGCTTATGAGCTGCTTTATCGTCCTGATAGCTATAGCGCCGTGCAGAGCGGGGCAGCGCGGGTGGCTACACGCGGGGATCTCGTCATGGGCTCATATGATGTCATTGCCCGCACTCAAGTTTCCGCTCGCGTAAAATCAGTCTCTGATTATCTGGTCGAACTCGATGAGCAAGTCACAATGGAAGCGGGCCAGAGCTATGGCATTCGTTTCAAGATCTATTCCGACGATGAGGACGGGATTGAAGATATCGGCTCTGTGACCTCAGAGGTTCATTCGATAGAAGGCGAGTGGACATCGGTCAATGTCAAAGACAATGTCAATATGCCGACCGTTGGTGACCTCATCCATTTCGGGCCACTTGCCAATGTGTCTCGACCTTACAAGGTCAAGGGCATCGAGCCTGGAGAAGACTTCTCTGGCGTCGTTCACATGATTGATGCGGCTCCTGAGATTGATGAGCTGACCGATGCTGAAGTCCCTCCCGCTTGGGATGGCTACGTCGGCGAGGAAGTTGATGGTGGAACTGTTGCACCTGCCGTTCCAATTATCACCTCTGTTGCTCATGGCTATGCCGGTACCGGCGATATTGATGGTTTGACCATTCTTCTGAGCGCGGGAACCGGTTCAGCGGCAGTTACATCTTTCTATGAAATTGACCACAAATTGTCTTCGGCAGGAAATTGGACCACCTTACCCATTCCAGTAGCCAACGGTGGCACAGAAATCGAGGGATACTCATCAGGAGACGAGGTCAACATCGTCGTGCGTGCGGTGACACTGTATGGCACGCCAAGTGCCGACACAGCCACAATCACGGTGAGGATCGGGTCTGAAGACCCGGTTCTGCCATCGGCACTGGATGATGATCTTATCACTGTTGTCGGCTCGCTCGGCCATGCAACCATTGCACTGACAACGACATCTGACGTCGAGACATCTCAGATCCAAATATATCGAGTTCCAACCGGAGATACTCTGAATCGGTCCATTCATGCAGTTGGTGCTGCTCTGGCGGTTGCTCCATCCAGTTCGCTTAACACAACGGATGGGGACAGCACGCGGGATACGCTTTTGAGCAACGGTGCGTTTGGCAGCGTTTCGTCCTGGACACTTGGTAGCGGCTGGTTAATTGCCGGTGGCAAAGCAACCCATGCTGCTGGCGATGCTGGCAATCTGGACCAGGCAATCGCCTTTACTTCCGGAAAATTCTATCGGCTTGGCTATTTGGTTTCCGGCATGACGGCAGGAGCTATCAACCCTTTGATCTCTGGCGGTTCTGATCGCCCGGGTGCTTCCGTCTCTGCTGATGGTACATATCGCGATCGTATTCAGGCGGTGACAGGCAACGATCTGTTTTCGCTGGTGGCTGACCTCGACTTCGACGGATCGGTTGATGACGTCGTTCTTTTTGAAGAGACGGGCGCCTGCGTCGACCAGGGAATTTACGACTACTACATCGAGCCACAAAACTCCGACGGCAATCCTGGGCCAGTGAGCGGGCCCTTCACAGTTCCAATTATATAAGAGGCAAGAACCATGGCTGCAAATGGCGTAAAAATCACCACAGTTGATGCTGCATCGATTGCTGACGATATTCTTGCATTGCGGGAAGGGTCTGCAGTTAGGCAGAGTTTTGCTAACCTCGCCAACCAATTGGCTGGCTCTGGGGCCGTATCGACCAGGCTGTCGCGAGCTGAGGTGATGTCTGGCTATGGAGCTGTCTATAAGGTGAACCGGGCAGGACTTGCTGACGTCACCAATCCGGTCGATGGTCAGGGTGCATGGGTCGTTACCACTACGGCTGCGGGCAAAAAGGGCATATATGCATATTCCGATGCGGTTTCTGACTGGGTGTGGATCGCCGATCTGCCAATCTCCATGTCTCTGCTCACCGGGGTTGGCGGCACAGCGAATGCAATCACTGCCAGCACACTTACCGGTCCGGAACCATCCGACATTCGCGGCCTGCTGTTGGTGCCTCTTTATGACAATGACGGTGCCGTTACGCTTGCGCTTGATGATGCTGATCCTGCGCCGCTTCTTTCGCCGGGTGGAGCGCCACTCACTGAAAGGGCTCTTGCTGCAAATGTGCCGACAGTTATTCTCTCTGATGGAACCAACTTGCGGATCATGTTTCCTGCGGATGTCGTCGGTCAGGTGGAGGCTTTGCGGGATGAAATCAATGATCTGAAAGTTGCCACTGTAGCCGCGAAAGAATCTGCGGAAACAGCTGCGGCAAGTTCTGTTGATAACAGCTCCGGGCTTATTACAAATGGAACTTTCTTTTCTAGCGACAGCAAGGGTTGGACCGGGCTTGATAGCGTTGTGCTGGCCTCCTCAGTTGCGCCTCTGGCTGGTCTTCCGGGCGCTGACAATGTCGGCGTGCTGTCTGTTGCGACAACCGAGAAGGTGGCGCTTGGTAAAGCCTTCTCGGTTTCGGGTGGCGAGACGATTGACCTTGAAGCCTTTGCCGCTAACAGCCGCACGGTGCTTGGTGAGGCTGGCACGGCCAACACAGACAAAATGGTTGTCGTCACGTCCGGGCAAAGCAACAACACCGGCGAGGCGGACAGCTACGGCGGGCCATTCCGCACGGTTTCCAATGTGACCCTTTGGGATGCGTCGGCGGGCGAATTCCGCACGGCTGACCTTGAGAATGACATTTTTTACCAAACGAACAACACAACCGGGCCAGTCTATAACGGGACGGGTATCGGCGGAGGGCGGCAGAATGCTGGTGTGGCCTTTGGGCAACGTCTGTATGACGAAACCGGCAGGGATCAAGCGGTTGTCGTAACGGGCCAAGAAGGTCAGGGTCTTGACGAATGGGTCGGGTCCGGCACGTCCAGCCGTCTGTATGCGGCCATGAAGGCTGACATTGAGAATGCGCTCGCGGATATCGGCCAGACCACTATTGATTATTTTGTCTATCAAGGTGCTGAAAACAGCGCTTACAGCTCGACGGCTGCGGCGGATTTTGGAACGCTGCTCACTCAGCTTGAGGCAGAAAGCTGGTGGACTGCAAGTACAATCTTCGTCGTGGGCGAACCCTGCCCGGACTGGAACGGGGTGAACCGCGAAAGACTGGTCAATTCGATTGCGACCTTCGCGGCGGCAAATTCCAATGTCTATATCGCGTCATCTTTTGGTCTGATCGGGGCAAAAGGGTCCGGGGTCTACATCCATTTTACCGCTCAGAGCCTGATTGACTTGGGATATGAGCGTTATTGGGATGCGATTACAGTACCCACCACCAACGCTGATTTGACCATCGGCCTGCGCTTATACGATGGCGCGGGTGGCAGCGTTACCGATTTGCCGGTTGCTACGGCATATGCTGACAAAACAAACCTTGGCATCGTCGGCTCTAGCGTCGTTATTCCTGATACCATCGGGGATGACTTGCGGCCTGTGCGGTCTGCGAAGACCTATCTCAAGGTTGGCGCGAATGCCTCTGCTGCTGGAAGCTGGTATGTGACCAACATCAAGGCAGAGCAGAGAGAAGAAAAGGGCAAAGCCTACGATAGTGTGCTAGGCCTGTTCTTTCGCGCAAACTCTGATAACGCGGCAGATTGGTATGTCTCAGATGACGGCGGTGTACATCTTAATCGCCTCAATCATCATGACATCGAAGGTAGGGGCGGCGCTACCCTGTTTGGTGGTCGGGATCAGGGTCTATTCCTTGACGAGCAATACGACAGACTGCTGTCCGTCATCACCGGCTACGATTCCACTAATCAGCTTTGGGATGTGCAGATTTTGGTAATGCACGACCTTATGTCGCCACCTGCCAAGCTCAAGCGCACAATCGGCCCGACTGCGATAAACAGTCCGACCGTGCCGTTTGATGGCGGCGACGTTCCGGCGGAGCAAATTTGGTCATCCAAGCTGGTGGAATATGGTGGTGATTTGTACATCACCACGTCTGTGGAATATTTCACGGATGCATTGGATAAATACGGCGCGACGATCCCACAATTCCGGCTCTACTATGCGAAATGCAATGATCGGGAAAAGCTCGAATTTGATGCGCCGGTAGCATTTGATTTGCAGGATGGTGGGGTCCCTATCACGGTCGGCAAAATTGACGCTCGCATTCACGAGGTGGGCGGCGCTGTTAAACTGGTCACCAAAGACCAGTACAGCAAAGATATCGAGATTTGGACGGCACCTACTCTCGCGGGCACGTTTACACTCGAAACCACTGTGACCGGCTGGGGGCTTGATGTTGAGGCTCCATGCATTATCAAAGTCCACAACGCAGGTAATCAACCCATCTACAGGATGTTCGTAGACGCATATGCCGACGGGGCATATATGTACACAGACAGCGAGGACTTTGTCACATGGTCCACGCCCGAAATTGTGCGCTGCCCTTATATGATCCGTCATGGCGGGTTGATCAATCTGCGCGGCTCTAAAAAACGTGAGTTGGTCGAGCGATGGATCAGCGAGGCTCGTATGTTGCGGGGCTCGGTGTCTGACGGAAAGCTGGTCGAGCAAATCAACCTAATCACAGCAATTGCGGATGGTGACATTGATGCCTCTGCCTTCGAGCCTTGCGAAGATGTGCTGTATTTTATCTCTGGCTCAAATTCTGTGACACTTACGATTGTCGGCGTCCGGGCAAAGCGTTTCTATCTGGCGGCTCTCAGTCAGCAGGCGCACGCAGGGATCACAATCAACTATGATGCAACGCATCTGCCCGGAAAATATCAAACCGGCATACGGGTTGGCTACGGAAAAAATAATATGGAAGTCGTCACAATGACGGCCACCTTCGGGACTTCTCCGCTCTACTTGCCAAGCAGTCAAGGCGGGCATTTCCCGGTAACATTCAAGGCAAACAAGAATGGGGTATTGCAAGAAATAACGCCTGCAAACACATACACAAAAGTAACGTTTGCGAATGAGCTTTACGATAGAGGCGGATGCTACAACGCAGCGACGAGCCGCTTTACCCCGCCCCCGGCTGAATATGACTTTAAGCTTCGCGTTATGTTGAGCGGGACTATTGCGGTCGGTGATGCTCTCGAATTGCATTTGTATAAAAACGGTGTGATATGCGATAGCAAAACAGAACGAGCTGCTGCTGCCGGGTCGCAAACAGTTGATTTCTGCGTAGAGGACCGAGCTAACGGAACGGACTATTACGAAGTGTATGTAAGGGCTCCGGGGGTCGTTAACGTTCTGGGCGGGACGTCAAACACGAGCTTTTCAGCTTCGGTTAAATAGCCACCGTCCTGACAATCTGAGATCATCGAGCCGAAATCGCGATCAGCAATAAAATCGATAAGAACCAGGTACGCTAGAAGCTGG
Source organism: uncultured Cohaesibacter sp. (assembly GCF_963676275.1). Lineage (NCBI taxonomy): Bacteria > Pseudomonadati > Pseudomonadota > Alphaproteobacteria > Hyphomicrobiales > Cohaesibacteraceae > Cohaesibacter > uncultured Cohaesibacter sp. Next base: position 2,599,166 of record NZ_OY781091.1, read on the forward strand.
TTTTGGATGGCTCCTAACAGTCTTTGCCACCATCCGCCCAAAGCAGAACCCGCTTAATAACGCCCTGTTTGTTTAGCGTGTTTCCAGATGCAATCGTAAGCTTGGAACCAGTCTCCAGCTTCTCGATTTTCACCTTCATGAAATAGTTCCGAACACCAATGTTGATGAGGGACCAGGTGACTTCACCAAATCCCAATTCCGTATAGAGCTCTGCGTCAACCTCCATAGAGGAATACAAAAGCATATTGACTGCCATACAACGTTTCGCTTCGCCGGAGACGCGGCGGTAGATCTCCTGATAATTCTCAGAATAGATTCGTTCGGCTGTGATCGTGCTTGACGATTTTTCGAGCTTTTCAGTCGATGTCACGCATGAGGCAAGGAAGAAAAGCAAAATGACAACGACAACTGGTCTGACAATTTTCATGGCATCATTTCCTTGCTTGGCAATGGCCATACCATGCAGTGATTCTCTCTTTGGTGGTAAGCTCTTTTTCTCGCCACCCGATCTTTGACAATTGAAGATCGATCCAAGATCGCTTTAGGCTGATGAGACGCCGAACCAATCATACGCCGTCTGGGAACTCTCAGATGGCTTTTTATTAGGTGGTGAGAGCCTTTCAAACACCACTCACAAAGCACTAGAAGCCCAACTTGAAAAAATGAAAATGGCAAAACCGCGTGATAAAATTGGCAAAACCGCGCGACAGGCTACATCCAGCTAGTGCATTGAAATGTATGGAGATACCAGAATTCTGCCAGTTACAAACTAACTGGCGGAGGGGGAGGGATTCGAACCCCCGGGACCGTGAAGCCCAACGGTTTTCAAGACCGCCGCAATCGACCACTCTGCCACCCCTCCGGCGTCATGTGGTTGATGGCCCTTTTGCCGCTATTCTTGAACAATTGCAAGCCTTCATGCACACCAGAGTCGCGATGCTGTTGAAAAATCAGGTGACAAGGCGTAGAAAGCTCGATGCTCTGCCTTAAAATTGCTCCAACTTGCAGGCAATTTTCATCATCGGAGCTGGATTCATTAACGGACACCACAATTTTGCCACCATCGCTTTACATTCCCTTTACCACGATAGACGGAATAGTCTTATTTCTCTGGCAAAAATTGCCAAGTTGGGAAATATTGAACCTTTGCGGACTATCCTTGCAACGAAAGGGCACGGCTTGTGCTATTAACCTTGACTATTGAGATTAACAGCGTAGCGGATTAAAGTCGGCTCCAGAGTGATGAGTGCTGTCGGCATGCAAGATACAAAAAACAGGATCCCGCTTTCTAGGAAGCCATCCATGGGGTTTGAACCGTTGTTTTCTAATCGAAAAAACTTCCGAACAGGAATGCTTCTAACGCTGATGAGCGTAACGGGTATTGTTCTGTCCGGCTGCTCCGGAGAGGGCAAAAGAAGCAAGGTTGATCCAAAATACGGCGTTTCGGCAAGTGCCCGTGTTGCGACCAAAAAAGGCGATTTCAAAAAGGGCGGCGGCACCTACAAGGTTGGCAAGCCCTACAAGGTGGCCGGGCGGACCTATGTCCCAAAGCATCAGCCATCCTATAACAAGACCGGCAAGGCGTCCTGGTATGGCGACGATTTCCACGGTCGCTTGACTGCGAATGGCGAAATCTTCGACATGAACTCCCTGACGGGAGCACACCCGACCCTGCCACTTCCATCCTATGTCCGCGTCACGAATCTCGAAAATGGCAAATCGACACTTGTTCGCGTCAATGATCGCGGGCCTTATGCGCATAACCGCATCATCGATCTGTCCAGACGAGTCGCCCAAAAGCTCGGTTTCCTAAATGACGGCATCACCAATGTGCGCGTCCAATATGTTGGCCGGGCGCGTATGGATGGTCAGGACACGGCATTTCTGGAAAATTCCTTCCGCGACAATGGCCAGCCAATCGGCGATGACCTTCAGAATCTTCCGACCAATGGCGCGCCGTCTTATTCCGACGCACCGATCATGCTGGCCTCGACGTCGATGCCCAGATCCAAGCCTGAAGCGGGCAGTTCCAATTACCTGATGGGGCAGGTGCCTCAATTGGGCGCGCCAAACGCAACCGCCTTTGCCCCCAGCCCAAGTCCGGTTGATCTGGCACAGGCACCAACATCCGGCTGGGCTCCGGTTGATCTGGTAGGCGACGGCTATTTCCCACCAGAAAGCATGGGCAGCGTTGGTGCTCCGCTGGAATTGGCAAGCATGGCGCCGGTACAGCTCAATTACGCCCCCACCAGCACCTTGCGTGTTGAAGCGGGCTACACAGCCATCAACACCCTCATCAAGGATGATCATCAGGCAGATCTGACGGCAGCACTGCAGAAAAAGGCCGAGGCCATTGCCTCCGTGCCAAATGCAGAGACCAGAAACAAGCTGCAACAAATCGGCAAATTCAGATCCGGTTATGGCATGCGAGTCGCCGAAGAATTCGCTCTGCTTGCCGCGGTTGATATCAATGATGAGCCAGACGGGGCGATCTCCCTTTACATCGCCAAGCTCAAGCCCGGCGTCACATGGAACGACATCGCCGCTCTTAGGCATAAATTGGGGCTCAGTTGAAAAAGAAAGACTTCGAATTTTAATAAAATCGAGATTTTTCAAGGAGAGTAGCGATGCTCTCCTTTTTCTTTACGCTCACTTAAGCTACACTTCGGCCAACTGAATGACACCGAACAACAATGGACAAAGGCAATTTGCCCATTCCCCGTGTTCTATCAGAACATGACCGCCAGCGCTGATCTGCACTGACCTTGTATATGAAATGCCAAGAAGGCAAGGATGCTCAACGACATGTTTAAAAAAATTTTCTGTCTATTGCTTCTTCTTCTGACCGCCGGTCTGACCATGCCGGGTGGCGCGATGGCGCAGGTCTATCAAACGGCCGCCAAGCATGCCTATCTGATTGACTGGAATTCCGGCTCCGTGCTCTTTTCGAAGGAGGAGGACGAACCGGTCCCGCCAGCATCCCTTGCCAAGCTGATGACGCTTGAGGTTGTTTTTCATGCGCTGAAAACCGGCGAATTGACGCTGGATGAGGAATTCTACATTTCTGAACACGCCTGGCGCGAAGGTGGGGCCAATTCCGGCGGCTCGACCATGTTTGCGAAACTGGGCTCCATGGTGCCGCTTGATGCGCTTTTGCATGGCATCATCGTACAATCGGGCAATGATGCCTGCATCGCGGTTGCCGAAGGAATGGCCGGCAATGAAGCCACCTTCGCCCAGTTGATGAACAAACGCGCCGAGGAAATCGGCCTGACCCACTCCCATTTCGTCAATTCCACCGGCCTTCCTGCCGATGGTCAAGTGGTCACGGCGCGGGATCTGGCCGTTCTGGCGCGTCATCTCATCAGCGAATATCCTGAATATTATCACTATTTCGCCATTCCCGAATATACCTGGAACGGCATCACGCAGCATAACCGCAATCCGATTCTGGGCTTCACCGAAGGGGCCGATGGCCTCAAGACCGGCCATACCGAGGCTGCGGGCTATTGTCTGGTGGCATCAGCCAAGCGCGGCGATGAACGTCTGATTGCTGTGCTGACGGGGATGAATTCCAAGAAGGAACGCAGCGAAGAGGCCCGCAAGATCATGAATTGGGGCTTCAGGGCCTTCACCTCGAAGCGGATTTTCGAACCCGATGAAGAGATTGCCTATGCCAGCGTGTTTGGTGGCGACAAATCAGAAGTCATGCTGGTCAGCGAGCGTCCGGTCAGCCTGTTCATGCCACGCGCACAACAGGGACGCCTCAAGGCGCGGGTTCAATATGATGGCCCGCTGAAAGCGCCGCTGGAAGAAGGCGTCGAGGTAGCAACGCTCAAGGTCTGGAATGATGACAAACTGATTTATGAAGCACCTCTGATCACAGGTGAAAGCATCGGCAAGGGCACCACAACGCAACGCGCGCTGGGAGCGTTGAAAGAGCTACTGCTTGGTTGGTTCTGAGCGCGCTTCCTGCTACAAGCTATGCTCACAACCAGCATGAGGGAAGCGATTCCCTCAATCTGCCTTGACGGTATGAATCGCAAGGCATGTGCCGACCGGGAGCGGGCGAAGCGATGGCGCTTGGAAAATTCATCACCTTTGAAGGCGGGGAAGGGGTCGGCAAATCGACTCAGATCCGTCTTCTTGCCGAACGGCTCCAGCAACAGGGGATAGATTGCATCCAGACCCGAGAGCCGGGCGGTTCCAGCAAGGCCGAAGCCGTGCGCGAACTCCTTCTCTCCGGCACCATCGCCGATATGGGCATCCCGCCAAGCGGTGAGGCCGTTCTCTTTGCTGCCGCACGCGCCGATCATGTTGACACGAAAATCCGACCCGCGCTTGAGCAGGGCCAATGGGTTCTGTGTGATCGCTTCATGGACTCCACCCGCATCTATCAAGGAGAGAGCAAAGAGGTTTCACCCGAACTGGTCAATGTTCTGGAAAGGCTGGCGATTGACGGGGTTCGCCCGGACGTAACCTTCATTCTGGATTTGCGCGCCGAAATCGGCATGGCCCGCGCCAACAAGAGACGCGCCGAAGGGGAAGCGGCCGACCGCTTCGAGCGCGAAGCCCTGACCGTGCATGAAAATCGCCGCAATGCCTTCCTGTCCCTTGCTTACAAAGACCCCAAAAGATGCAAGGTGATTGACGCCTTCCAATCCATAGAGGAAATTGCGCAAGATATCTGGGAAATCGTGGAGCGCGAATTGCTGCAAACAGAGCAGGGGGGCAGTGGCCCCATTCAGCATAATAACCCTGATCAGCATGACGCAGCCCCCGAACAAGCAAAAGAAGAAGAGCAATAAATGGCGGAAGCAGAACAGGACTTTCCGATTTATGACACGCTTGCCGAGTTGGAACCTCCGCACCGGCAACATCTCTTCTTTGGCCATAACAAGGAGGAGCAGCGGTTTCTGTCTTCCTGGCAGTCTGGCAAAATGCATCATGCCTGGTTGCTGACAGGGCCGAAAGGGATCGGCAAGGCTACTTTTGCTTTCCGCGCCGCCCGTTTCATATTCAATGAAGGCCTCCATGCGCAGGGAGGAGGCCTGTTGGGCGACATGGCCGCCCCGACCAGTCTCAATTGCCCCGAAGACTGCAACGCCGTCCGTCTTGTCAGCAATCTGGCCCATCCCAATCTGCTCGTCATCGACCGCCCATATGACCAGAAGGGCAAGAAATTCAAAACCGAAATCACCGTCGATGAAGTCCGTCGCACGGTTCGCTTCTTTGGTTCAACCGCAGGCGAGAAGACCTGGCGCGTATGCATCGTTGACCCGGCAGACGATCTCAACAACAACGCCGCCAACGCGCTTTTGAAAATTCTCGAAGAACCACCGGCCCGCACGATCTTCTTTCTAGTTTCCCATGCGCCGGGGCGTCTGTTGCCGACCATCCGTTCGCGCTGCCGTCGTCTGAATTTTTCACCGCTTGAAAATCCGGTCCTTGGCGAGGCCATTTCGCAATTGGAGATCGCTGAGGGCAAGGATACCATCGACCAGCTCTGCAAGAGCTGCGATGGCTCAATCCGCAAGGCGGCTGAATTGCAATCCGATGAAGGGCTGGTGGTCATTCACGCCTTCGAACGCCTGCTGGCGCCACCCTATAATCCCGACTATGAAACCCTCAATGCCTTCGCCGAGACCGTCAGCCAGCGCGGCAAGGACGAACGCTTCGATGGTTTCTCCGATCTCGTCCACCGCTATCTGACCCGGCAATTGCACCAGAAAAGCAAGAGTGAGGATGTAAGAGGCGAAGATCTTTATCCGCTCGCCCGCGTATGGGACGAGGCCCGCGAGCAGATCCAGCAAACGCGCATTTTCAATCTCGACAAGAAGCAAACCGTCATTGAAGTCATGCGCATGTTGGCCAAAGCGTCACGCGGAGAGTAAATTTCGGTGCTTCTTAAGGCTCTGTCCACCGACATTGCACAAAAATCCTTGACGATCAGCGCCCCTTCGCCCACAAACCTCTTGAAAGAATTCCATACTCTGTCTGCATTATCCCTTGGGAAAAATCGCCCAATGCGACGCATGGCAGAAGAAAATCCACTCAATGATAGAAGACGACCATCGGCATGACTGACAAATCTCCGTTTTTCATCTCCACAGCTATCTCTTATCCAAACGGCGCGCCCCATATCGGACATGCCTATGAAATGATGGCAACGGACTCGATGGCACGCTTCAAGCGACTGGACGGATATCCCGTATTCTTCCTCACCGGCACCGACGAGCACGGCCAGAAAATGCAGCAGACGGCCGAAAAATTCGGCATGACAGCCGCACAACTGGCCGACCAGAATGCCCCGGTATTTGAGAGAATGGCCAAGGCGCTCAATCTGTCCAACGACGATTTCATCCGCACCACACAGCCACGCCATTATGAAGCCTCCAAGGCCATCTGGAAGGCGATGGAAGCCAATGGCGACATCTATCTGGATAGTTATGCCGGCTGGTATTCCGTCCGCGATGAAGCCTTTTATGCCGAAGGCGAAACCGAACTGCGCGAAGATGGCGTCCGCTATGGTCCGCAAGGCTCGCCGGTGGAATGGACCGAAGAGGAAAGCTATTTCTTCCGCCTGTCCGCCTATGAAGACAAGCTGCTTGCACTTTATGAAGCCAATCCCGATTTCATGGGCCCATCCGAGCGCCGCAATGAAGTGGTCAGCTTCGTGAAGAGCGGTCTGCGCGATCTGTCCATTTCGCGCACCACCTTCGACTGGGGCATCCCGGTTCCGGGCAATGACAAGCATGTCATGTATGTCTGGGTCGATGCGTTGACCAACTATATCACCGCGCTGGGCTATCCCAATATCGATGCCGACAAATTCAAGGCCTTCTGGGGCAATGCCACTCACATCATTGGCAAGGACATTATCCGCTTCCATGCGGTTTACTGGCCAGCCTTCCTGATGTCCGCTGGCATCGATGTACCGGGCCGCGTCTTCGCCCATGGCTTCCTGTTCAACCGCGGTGAGAAAATGTCGAAATCGGTCGGCAACGTCATCGATCCATTCGGATTGATCGACGAATATGGCCTTGACCAGACCCGCTTCTTCTTCCTGCGCGAAGTGCCTTTCGGACAGGATGGCAACTATAGCCATGAAGCGATCGTCAACCGAACCAACGCCGACCTTGCCAACGACCTTGGCAACCTTGCCAGCCGGTCGCTCTCCATGATCGCCAAGAATTGCGACAACGCACTGCCGCAACCGGGCGCATTCAGCCCCGAAGATCAGGCGATGCTTGATCAGGCCGACGCAATGCTCGAAAAATGCCGTGAATTCATGGACAAACAGTTGATTCACAAGGCACTTGAGACCATCTGGGATGTGGTGGGCGAAGCCAACCGCTATTTCGCCAGTCAGGAACCATGGGCCCTGCGCAAAACCGATCCCGAGCGAATGAACACCGTTCTTTACGTAACGGCAGAAATCATCCGTCAGGTCGGCATTCTTTCGCAGCCCTTCATTCCGCAATCGGCTGAGAAACTGCTTGATCTCTTCGCCCTTCCTGCCGACAAGCGCGATTTTGCCTCTCTGGGGCCGGTCGGCCGTCTGGCCGCTGGCACGCCGATTGACAAACCAAGCCCGGTCTTTCCGCGCTATGTCGAAAAAACCGAAGAAAACGAGGCATAGACTGCACAATGCTGGTTGATAGCCATTGTCATCTGGATTTTCCTGATTTTCAGGAAGAACTGGACGATGTCGTACGCCGCGCCAACCTGGCTGGCGTGAGCCATATGGTCACCATATGCACGCGCATCAGAAAATTCGATGAAATCAAGGCTATCGCCGAGCGTTATGACAATATCTTCTGCTCGGTCGGCACCCATCCGCACAATGCCGATGAGGAGCTTGACTATAGCGCCGAAGACATCGCCAAACTGGCCGAGCATCCCAAATGCGTGGCCATTGGCGAAGTCGGTCTCGACTATTTCTACGACAATGCACCAAGGGAAGCGCAGGCCGAAGGATTTCGCCGCCATATCAAGGCCGCCCGCATGACCGGCTTGCCCCTGTGCATTCACACACGCGACGCCGAAGACGACACCATCGCGATCCTGAAGGAAGGCATGGAGGAGGGGGCCTTCCCGGCCCTGCTGCATTGCTATTCCTCCAATCGCGAACTGGCCATGCGGGGGCTGGAAATGGGGCTTTATGTCTCCCTCTCCGGCATTTTGACTTTCAAGCGCAGTCAGGAAATCCGCGACACCATCAAGGACGTACCACTGGACAGATTGCTGGTGGAAACCGATGCACCTTATCTGGCGCCGATGCCATATCGCGGCAAGCGCAATGAGCCATCCTATGTGGTCAATACCGCACAAGTGCTGGCCGAGGTAAAGGGCGTATCTCTGGAGGAAATCTCTCAAATCACGACGGACAATTTCTTCCGCCTGTTCAGCAAGGCAACAAAGTAGAACGCTGCCGGTAACGGGAACAATGGAACATGACGAAGGACAACGGATATAGGCTGCATATTCTTGGCTGCGGATCATCGCCCGGCGTGCCACGCGTTGGCAATGACTGGGGCAAATGCGATCCCGCCAATCCGAGAAATCGCCGCACCCGTTGTTCTGCTCTTGTCGAGCGCTGGCAGGACGGCAACGTTACCCGCGCGCTGATAGACACCGGACCGGACTTCCGCGAACAGATGCTAGCGATGAATATCGACTGGGTCGACGGGGTGCTCTATACCCATTCCCACGCCGATCACACCCATGGCATCGATGACCTGCGCGCCTTCGTTTTCAACCGCCGTGAGCGGGTAAAAATCTACGCCAACAAGATGACCCTCAAACGCCTGCATGAAGGCTTTGGCTATTGTTTCGAAACACCGGAAGGGAGCAAATATCCTCCCATTCTGGAATCTGAATATATCGACCATGGCGATCTGGTCACCATAGATGGCCCGGGCGGCAGCATCGAAGCGATGCCTTACAATCAGGTGCACGGCGACATTCATTCACTTGGCTTCCGCATCGGCAATCTGGCTTATTCGTCCGATGTCAGCGATCTGGAAAGCGAAACAGTTGCCATGTTGCAGGATCTCGATGTCTGGATTGTCGATGCCTTGCGTTATGCGCCGCATCCAAGCCATTTCAGTCTTGATGAGGTTCTCGAATGGGTCGAGCGCCTTAAGCCGAAAAAGACCATCCTGACGCACATGCATATCGACATGGATTATGATACTCTGCGGCGCACCTTGCCAGAGGGCGTCATTCCGGCCCATGACGGCCTGACAATCCCATTCTGATCTTTCCCAGCATGATCTTGCCCATTCTCTGATCTGCTCAGTCTGTCTGATCTGGACCGCAAAGCGCCAGAGAGCCTAGAGGCACCATCAGAGGGGCCTGATCAGGCTTTACGCCCAATAGAAGCATGCGGCTTTCATGCCCATGCGAGCGGCCACTGTGGCCATTAGTGCCTTCCAATAACCTCCATCTTACCCAAAGCACTATTTCTCGCTAAGAAGGCTGATCTGGGCAAAGGAACGATACCGCTGCATATCAATGAGGGAAAAACGCCACTCGTTATGAATTCATTCATAATAATCCCACTAGAGTGAAGCCAATTCTCAGAGGGCGTAAACGGATCAGCCAGATCCAACATGATTCAAATTATCATCAAGGCCTTTTATCCTTTTGTTATAAAGGCTTGAATCTCTTTACAGCCACTCTTTCCCGATATTCTTCCTACAAATTTTAGTTCCATAATATAGATTATGCGACTTTTCTATGTTGCGATTGACACTCAAACCGGCGCCCCATTTTCGCTTGCCCGATGCGAATTTCTGGCTTTGAAATGCCCCATCAACACCCCCGCTTTTATACGCGCACAAAAAAACCGCCAGATCGCTCCGGCGGCTTTCGTCCTGATAAAGTTTGCCAACAGCAGACCGAACTGAAGCTCTATCGCTGCCCCCAGGCCTTGCCATTCAGATGGCTGGATGTCTCAAAGGAAGCCGGCAGTTTCAATGTCGGCTGCAAATTGGCGATCCGCTCCATTGAAACCTGCGCCAATGCGTGAGCCAGTCCGAAGCCGATCTTGAACCCTCCGGTGGCTGCGAAGATACTTTTCGAGCCCGGCAGAAAACCAATCATCGGATCGCGCTTGGTCGCCTTGGGACGAATACCGGCCCATCGCTGCATGATCTCGGCACCCTCCAGCATCGGGCAAAGATTGAGTGCCTTGGCCCATATTTCATCGCAACGCGCATCCGTGCTGTGTTCGTCGTCCCACTCTTCTTCAGTCGTGCTGCCGATAGCGCACACACCATCGTCATGCGGCACCACATAGACCGTGCGATCATAAAGCACTGGCAGTCCGGCTTTCTGGCCCACCTTGGCAATCAGTGCCTGACCTTTCACGCCAGATCCCAGCTCTTCCATGCCAGTCAACTGCTCGATCATCGGAAAGCTCTTGTATCCGGCAGCCAGCACGACCACACCGGCAGAAATCTTTTCGCCGCTCGCCAACGTCACCTCGGCGCCTTCGCCAAGATCTTGTGTCGCAACGACCTCGGCATTCTCGATCAGCTTGCCTCCACGTTTGATGACCGACGCCTTAGCCGCCTCACAATAGGCCCTCGGATTGGCCCTTGCGGAAAAATTGTCAAATGCATAACCGAAGCTGCAGAGATCGGCATTCAACCAGCCGCCCATATCATCTTTCTCGAAGACCCTGTGATAATAGCCGGTCTCGCTACCATGCCAGAGAATTTCCGCTTCCTTGGAGCGCACTTCATGACGCTCTTTGAGATTTTCTGTACCGAGCGGTACAACGCGCCCGCAGCGGTCATATCCAATCGACAAACCCGTCTCTTCCTCAAGTAGATTCTTAACTTCAGAAAGCTCTTTCAAAGCATTGAATTGAAATTCTTTTTTCTCATTCCATCTTTCCGACATATGCGGCAGAAGCGCCCCTAAAAGACCATAGCTGGCACCCTGCCCGATCTCTTGCTTGTCGATGAGCAAAACGCTCATACCTTGCCCCAGACAGGCTCTGGCAATGGAAAGACCAAACACGCCACCTCCAACAACGAGGCAGTCATAATGAGTTGACGTTTGGGTATTGAGAGGACTTGGCATAGCTCATTTTTCTTCTTAGAAAGGAAGCGACAGGATGGCCAATGCCATCAAACCGGCTCCCATAGTTACGGTTGCCGTACCCTAATCGATCAAATGGAAAATTGATATGGAGAAGGCTCCCGAACTTGTCTGGCTGGACAATTTGACCCCAAAATCCACACGCTTCGACGACACCTATTACACGCGGGACAATGGGCTGGAAGAAACCCGCTATGTCTTCATTGATGGCAATCGCTTGCCTCAGCGCTGGCTACAGGGTGAGCAAACCGCAATCGGAGAACTGGGTTTCGGCACCGGCCTCAATTTTCTGGCGACCTGGCAGAGCTGGCTCGATCACCAACCGGAAGCGAACAACACAAGTGCGCATCCTCTCGCCAGCCCCACGCTCACATTCATCTCTTTTGAGAAATACCCATTGGACAAGCAGGATCTCGCCAAGGCTCTTTCTCCATGGCCGGAACTGAAGAACCTTTCAGAAAGACTGCTTGAGCTATGGCAGCCTGCATCGGACGGCTGGCAAGAGTTTCATTTCGGAGCCGTTACGTTACAGCTCTATATCGGCGATGCGATTGACGGCATCAAGACCATTCCTTTGCCTGTCGACGCATGGTTCCTTGATGGCTTCAATCCCAAAACCAACCCAGATCTCTGGTCTGAACCGCTGATGCAAGCCCTTCATCAGGCCTCAAGCCCCCATGCCACATTGGCCAGCTACACCGCCGCAGGATGGGTACGTCGCAATCTGCAATCAGCAGGTTTCTCCATTGCCAAGCGCAAAGGCTTTGGGCATAAACGGGACATGATCACCGGCACAAGGTGAGTCCTCGACCAGCCCCCAAAAGCACCCGACCTCAAATAATTCCCGAGTTTCCAATATGACCCTTCAACCTTCTCGCGACATCGCAACACTCCTTGAAATCATGACCCGCCTTCGCGACAAGGAGACCGGTTGCCCATGGGACATTGAGCAGGATTTTGCCTCGATCATTCCCTACACCATCGAGGAAGCCTATGAAGTGCAGGATGCCATCGAGCGGAATGATCTCTATGACATGCGGGACGAATTGGGCGACCTTCTTCTTCAGGTGGTTTTTCATGCCCAGATGGCAAGAGAGATGGACGATCATCCTGCCAGCTTCGACTTTGGCGACGTTGTCATGGCAGTGACCAAGAAAATGCTACGCAGGCACCCTCATGTCTTTGGCGACAAGGAAGCCCGCACAAAAGGCATGGTGCGTCAGGCATGGGAAGCCATCAAATCGGAGGAAAAAGCCGAACGCGCAAAAGAAAGAGAAGCGCTTGGGCTCGTTGAAAAGGACAAGACCTTTCTGGATTCCGTCCCCCGCGGCATGCCCGCAATGAAGGCCGCCGTCAAACTGCAAAAGCAAGCCAGCAAGGTCGGCTTTGACTGGAATGATCCGCTTCTCGTGCTCGACAAGATTGCTGAAGAAGTCGAGGAAGTCCGCGCCGAACTCATAGACCATGAGCTGGATGAAAAGGCAATTCGCAACGAAATCGGCGACCTGCTCTTTGCGGTAGCCAATCTGGCCCGTCATCTCAATGTCGATCCGGACGAGGCTCTGGCCTATACCAACCAGAAATTCCGTGATCGCTTCGGTCATATTGAAAGCGAACTCACGGAGCGCGGCGAAAGCCTCGAACAGGCTACGCTCGATCAAATGGAAGAACTCTGGCAGGAAGCCAAGAACGAACGCGATTGATCGCCGCCAGCCACGTCGCCCACCAGCTCCAAGCCGTAGCGCATATGGGCCCTGCGGGCGAAGACACCGGCAAATAAAATCAATAAAGAGATGGCAATGGCTTTGCCAGGCGCTTAGTCTACATCAAAGCGGTTGCGCAATTCCGCCTGAAGCTTGTCCTGCGCGCGCACATGCAGCTCGATACCTTCTTCCCCGTCGGTTCTGTCCAGAACGTCACAATGGCGATAGAGCCAGGCCAGCCCCTCCCCATCGGAGAAACCGAGATGCAAGGTCAGGACATTATCACCCTCGGCGATCTTTTCCTCGATCTCGGCAAGAAGCAGGTCCGTCCCCTGCCCTGAAACGGCAGAAACAGCGACTGGCTGCAGCTGACCCGTGGCAAGCGAAGGCTGCTGCGTGGCCGCGCGTTCAAGCACCGTCTGCCTTTCCTCCTCGGGCAGCAGGTCAATCTTGTTCCAGACCTCGATCACCCGAGGGTCTTCGTCGATCTCGATACCGAGATCATGCAGCACATTGGCCACATCTTCCGCCTGGGCATTGGTATCCTCATGCACGATATCACGCACATGCAAGATCACATCCGCTTCCAGCACTTCCTCAAGCGTCGCCCGGAAAGCAGCGATCAGATGGGTTGGCAGATCGGAAATGAAGCCCACCGTATCCGACAGGATAACCGGACGTCCATGCGGCAGCACCATCGTTCTCAATGTCGGATCAAGGGTCGCAAACAAAAGATCCTTTGCGAAGATCCCGGCTCCGGTCAACTTGTTGAACAGGGTTGATTTGCCCGCGTTGGTATAGCCTACGAGCGCAACGATGGGATGGGGAACCTTCTGCCGGTTGGAGCGATGCAGGCCGCGCGTGCGCCGTACCTGTTCGAGATCCTTCTCGAGCCGGTTGATCTTTTCCTGAAGCGCTCTGCGGTCAGCTTCGATCTGGGTTTCACCGGGGCCACCCATGAAGCCGATACCACCGCGCTGCCTTTCCAGATGCGTCCAGCTGCGCACCAGCCGGCCCTTCTGATAGTTCAGATGCGCCAGCTCAACCTGCAGACGACCTTCCTTGGTCTGCGCGCGGCGTCCGAAAATCTCGAGAATGAGCCCGGTTCTGTCAAGAACCTTGCTATCCCATTCCTTCTCCAGATTGCGCTGCTGGATCGGTGAAAGCGGATGATCGATAATGATCAGATCGACCTTTTCCCGGTCGATGATCTCCCAGATATCTTCCAGCTTGCCCTTGCCGATCAGGGTTGAAGGCCGAATGGCGTTCAGCGGAACGCGCAAAACATCAACCACATCCAGCTCAATGGCCGCAGCAAGACCGGCGGCTTCTTCAAGCCGCGCTTCATCGGTGCGCCGGATGACACGGCCATCCGTAGCGGCCTTATTCTGCAAATGCTGGGAAAGAATTGGAACGAGAACGAGCGCACGCGTAGCCACAGCCCCGCGCTCAATCATTTTGTGCGCACGTTTCTTCTGTTCCAGCTCTTCAAATTCGTCTGAATCTGACAATCAGCCTTCAGCCTTTTCGCCAGTTTCGCCACCTTCAAACAGTGTCAAAGGACCGTTTGGCATGATGGTCGAGATTGCATGCTTGTAAACCAGCTGCGAGTGACCATCACGACGCAGAAGCACGCAGAAATTGTCAAACCAGGTGACAACACCCTGCAACTTAACGCCATTGACCAGAAAAATGGTCAAAGGGGTCTTTGTTTTTCTGACATGATTGAGAAAGGTATCTTGGAGGTTCTGGGCTCGTTCTGCCATGTGTCCTGCCTTATTTTCTTTTAATTCAACACTCGGTCCTGTTTAAACCTAGTCTGAACCATCAGTATGACGTAGTCCGAAAGATTAAACCAGCCTAAGCGTCACTCTTTTACAAAAGCATAGCCATGAAGCTGGCATTGTCCACATATCTTGGGGGAAAAGGATGTATGATTGCTCGGCTGCCCCCCACAAACCGCCTATGCAATCTCACGATCAAACACAAGAGTATCAGTGATAACGATTCTCAGGCTTACAGTTTAACCAAAACCGCCCAGTTGCCAAGACGCAATCGCAACCAATTCCTGCAATCATACCAAAAACCAACCATTGTGTTATAAAATAAAGTACTATCTGTACCAAAATTTGAAATTTAATGCACCAAGCAACACAACGATCTCGACTCGACCGATCAACATCGTGCCTGCGAGCGCATATTTCACGATCGGTTCCATTTCGAAATAGCTCGGCCAGTCAGCCGTCGGCACCCAGCTGGTGCTGTAAAGAGGCCCGATATTGGCAAAGCTGGAAATGGTGGCAATAAGCCCGGCTTCCAGATAGCCGGTATTGATGGTGACCATTCCCGTCACCACCGCGATCAGAATGATCGACAGCAACAGCGACGTCCAGACGCCAACCATGAACTGGATGGTCGGCTTGGTCTGGCCAATCCAGCCCTTGCGAATCTTGTTGGGATGAACCAGACGGCTCACCTCGCTGATGAGCTGCATGAACAGAGCCACCATGCGATAGATCTTCAATCCGCCAGAAGTGGAAAAGGACGTCGCCCCGACCATCGCGATGGAGATGACCAGCAGACCGGGAAAGACCGTCACATCGGCATGGCGCAACTCGAAACCAGTCGTTGAAATCAGCGAAACAGCGGCAAAAAATCCCTGCCGCAACGCCGCCCCCGGCGCAAGCACGCTGGCCCCACCGGCCAGTTGAAACAGCGTAATGGAATAGAATAACCCCGCAATCAGCATCAGAATGAAGAGTATGTAGCTCTCTCTATGCTCAACAAGGAAACGCAATTTGTTGCGCACCGCCATGCGGTGCCAGACGATGCTGGAGGAGCCGGCAACCATCCCCATCGCGATGATCAGCTCGGCCCGATGATTGTTGTAATGCTCGCCGATCGAACCATCCACGGGCATGAAGCCGCCGGTCGAAATGGTCGAGAAGGCAAGGCATGTGGCATCAAAGGCAGGAATGCCAACCAGCACCAGCAGAATGGCAAGGGTCAGCGTGACCAGCCCGTAGGCTGTTCCGATCTGGCGCAGAACGTTGAAAGTCCAACCGATTTCCTCACCCAGACTCTGCTCCTTGAACTTGCTGTAAGTGTCGCGAATAACGCCAACACCACTGGGTGCCAACACCAGAAGAAAACTCAACAGCGTCAGAAAACCGCCAAACCATTGCAGGATCGCCCGCCAGAAAATGATCGCCTTGGGCACATTCTCCAACGTCGAAAGGATCGTGGCCCCTGTTGTACTGATCCCGGAAGCCGCTTCGAAAAAGGCATCGACCCGATCCATCTGCCCAGAAAGCACGAAGGGAAAGGCTCCTGCGACTGGCAAGACCAGCCATGCCAGCACGCACAGCAGAAAGGTTTGCTGATTGACCATCTCCTTTTCCTGCCCGCGCAAGGCAAAATAAACCCCGCCGGAGAGAAAACCGGTCAGACCGGACGTCAATAGAAATCCTTCCGCCAACCCCGTATCACCAGAGCTGAGCGCAACCAGCGCGGTGGGCAGCATAAGCCCCCCGAGTGCCCCCAGCAAAATGGATAGATAATAGAGAATAGCGGTCATCAGCGCGCGGCCTCAATCCGGATCAGAAAAATTCAAAGCTGACGCGGAACAGCAATTCCACCTGTTTCACGCGATCGGCAAGAGCGAAGAGAATGACCCGGTCACCCGCCTGAATGGTGGTGTTGCCATCTGGCATCAAAACCGCATTGCGCCGGAAAATCGCGCCGACACGAACCCCTTCGGGAAACTCGACACTCCGCAAGGGCCGCCCAACCAACGGCGACGTTTCCAGCGCTTCCGCCTCGATCCCCTCGGCCGCCCCATCTTCAACCGCATGAACGCCGCGAATGCGCCCTCGGCGCACATGCTGCAAAATCTTGGAAATGGTAACAGAACGCGGATTGACGTTGGAATCGATCCCCAGATCATGCACCAGATCGGAATAGTGGGAGTCGTTGAGCAGTGCCATGGTGCGCGCGCAGCCAAGGCGCTTGGCCATGGCACAACTGAGAATATTCACCTGATCATTGTTGGTCAGGGCAATCATCGTATCAGCTTCGCGAACATCGGCTTCCTTCAGGATATCCTGATCAAGCGCGCTGCCCTGCAATACGATCGTATCGTCGAAATCATTGGCGATTTTGATGGCGCGATCACGATCAAGCTCGATAACCTTTGCCCTCGTGCGCTTTCGGCGCTCCTCGATCGCCAGAGCAACATAGCGCCCGATATTGCCACCACCGGCAATGACAACCTTGTTGGCCTGATCTTCATCATGACCGAAAATGCTCAATGTACGCCAGACCTGTTCGCGAGCCACCACCACATAGGCCAGATCCCCGGCCTGCAGGTGATCCTCGGCATGAGGCACATAGAGCTGGCCATCGCGCCGGATACCGACAACCACCGCTTTGAGATCAGGAAACAGCTCGGTCAACTGGCGCAGCGGCGTATCAACCACCGGGCATTCTTCCTCACAGGAGATCGCAATCATCAGCACTTCGCCATCAGCAAAGCGCACCGTATCTTCCGCCCCGGGCATCGCCATGCGTGACAACACCATTTCACCGACTTCCACTTCAGGAGAAATGATCACATCGATGGGCAAATGCTCACGCGAGAAAAGATCGGCATAATGCTTTTCAAGATAGGACTGGGCGCGAACGCGCGCGACCTTGGTGGGGACATTGAAAATGGAATGGGCAACCTGACAGGCCACCATATTGACCTCATCATACAGCGTCACCGCGATGATCATGTCGGCTTCCTTGGCGCCAGCCCGCGCCAGAATATCGGGATGGGCGCCATGCCCCACATAGCCCCGAACATCAAGCGTATCGCGAATGGCGGCCACCAGCTGCGGAGAACTGTCAATGACGGTAACATCATTCTGTTCGGATGACAGATGTTTGGCGATGCCATAGCCCACCTGCCCTGCGCCACAAATCACCACTTTCATAACCAACCGCTTTCATCTTTGGCCTTGCAGTATGCGCAAAAACCTTGCGCATTGAAGCCGAGAACCTGCATTTGAACCGAACCGGCAGATGCCGCCAGCCAGAAACATATCCGGCCTTTATTGCATATTCCAATCAGGATCCCAATGACAGAAACGCATAGCCCCCTTCTGAGGAGAAGGCAAGTGACCCGTTTTCATCCGGTAGCCTCGCCATAGCGGGCTAAACAACACCAAGACTTTTCAGCTTGCGATGCAGCGCCGAACGTTCCATGCCGACAAACTCGGCAGTACGGGAAACATTGCCGCCAAATCGCGCAATCTGGGCCTTGAGATATTCCCGCTCGAAAACCTCTCTCGCCTTCTTGAGCGGCAAGGACATGATCTGTTCGCCTGCCTCACCTCCACCAGGTATGCTGGGCACAGTCTCCCCCACTTCGCTGGGCAACAAATCAGCCGTTATCACGGCATTTTCATCCCCTTTGGTGAGAATCAGCAAACGCTCGATATTGTTTCGCAACTGCCGGATATTGCCCGGCCAGTTATGGGCCTGCAGGATGGCCATGGCGTCTTCGCCAATCTTGCGCCCCGGCAACCCGGACGTCGCCGAAAGCTGTTCCATGAAATGCAGGACGAGTTCGGGAATATCCTCACGCCGATCTGCCAGCGGTGGCACGGCCAAAGGCACTACGCTGAGGCGATGGAACAGATCTTCGCGGAAAATACCTTCCGCAATCAACCCTTCCATATTGCGCGAAGTGGATGAAATCACGCGCACATCCACCTGCACCGGCTTGCTGCCACCCACGCGGATGAACTTTCCCGTGGTCAGAACCCGCGTCAGCTTGCTTTGCAACTCGGAGGGCAGATCGGAAATTTCTTCCAGATAGAGCGTACCGCCATGGGCCTCTTCCAAAACCCCGACCTTGCGCTGGGTAGCGCCATCGGCCTCGGTTCCGAAAAGCTGGATTTCCAGATCATCCATGGCAAACTGGATCGAGGAAAAGATGACAAAAGGCGCTTCCCCGCGTGGCGATGCCTGATGGATGCAGCGGGCGACCAGTTCCTTGCCCGAGCCGGATTGGCCGGATATCAGCACCCGGCTATTGGTCGGCCCGACCCGCTGGATCATCTGGCGCAAATTGTTCATGGCGCTTGAAGATCCAACCAGTTTGGAATCCCCGCCGCTACGCGACTGCAGGTCCTTGACCTGACGCTTCAGCGTGGAAGCCTCTAGCGCACGCTCTGCAACCAGAATGAGCCGGTCCGCCTTGAAGGGCTTCTCGATGAAATCATAAGCACCGCGCTTGATCGCCGCGACGGCCGTTTCCACCCCGCCGTGACCGGATATCATCACGACAGGCAATTCAGGATGCTTCTGCTTGATGACCGCCAGCAACGCCAAGCCATCAAGGCGCGAGCCCTGTAGCCAGATATCGAGGAATATCAGCGAGGGCCGGCGCTGTTCGATCAGCTCCAGCGCCTCATCGCTGTGGGAAGCCATGCGCGTATCATAGCCTTCATCTTCCAGAAGCCCTGCAACCAGCTCACGAATGTCGACTTCGTCATCGACCACGAGAATATCAGCAGCCATTCTCAGACCTCCGTTTCAGCATTAATTATTTTGGGCAGCGCCAGACCGGAATTGTGATCCGTTTCCTTGTCATCTTCATCGCTGTCGGCCCCGATATCTCCGGCCCCTTCCTTGGGCAGGCGTATTTCGATGCAGGCCCCCTGCTCAAAATCGGAGACTTCATTAGCATCCTTGAGCTGAATACCACCACCATGTTCTCGCAAGATCTTGCGCACGATCGCCAACCCCAGGCCGGTGCCTTTTTCACGGGTCGTCATATAGGGTTCAAGCAGCCGTTGCCTGTTATTGACCGGGAACCCGATGCCATTGTCGATGACACGAACACAATAATTGACGCCTTCATCCTCGGCCCGGACCATCACCTTGGCCGCTATATCCTGCCGGTCTTCACGCCCGGCAATGGCTTCGGTAGCATTCTTGATAAGATTTGACATCGCCTGAGAAATCAACCGATGGTCAAAGGACACCGGCATTTCTTCGGGAATTTCCGTAATGAACTCGATGTCATGGTTGGCCACCTCAATTAGGAAGACCGATTCCTTGATGATCTCGGAAAGATCGCCGCGCTCGAAAACGGGTTTCGGCATGCGGGCAAAGGAGGAAAATTCATCCACCATGCGCCCGATATCACCCACCTGCCGCACGATGGTATTGACACATTGCTCGAATACCTTCTGATCATCCTCGGCAATTTTCTTGCCATAGCGTCGGCGCAACCGTTCAGCGGAAAGCTGGATCGGCGTCAGCGGATTCTTGATCTCATGGGCAATGCGGCGTGCCACATCGGCCCAGGCAGCAGAACGCTGCGCACTGACCAGCTCGGTGATATCATCCAGCGTAACCACATAAGAATGGCTTTCATCCTCATCGCTGCGCTCAAGGGTTACGCGCACCCGCAGGGAATATTCAATTCCGTTGCGCGCCAGCGTGATCTGGCCTTCCTTATGCGCTTCGGGCAATCTGTCGGCTTCTTCCACCAGAGAGGCAATCTCTGGCAGCACCCGGTCCAGATCCTCGCCCAGCAGATCCCGCTCCTTGAGCCCGAGGATCTTCAGCACAGACGGGTTGGCCAGAGTAATCTCGCCGGTTTCATCAACCCCGATAACCCCGGCGCTGACCCCCTGAAGCATGGCTTCGGTAAAACGCCTGCGGGCGTCAATGGCATCGCGTGCCAAAATCAGCTCATCGCGCTGGGATCGCAACTCGGTTGTCATCGTATTGAAGGTTTCATTGAGATTGCCAAAATCTGTCGACCCCTTGTCTATCGGCAAGCGCACATACAGATCTCCATGTCGGACACGTTCGGCAGCCCCGATCAACCGACGGATCGGCGCAACCAGCCGATTGGAAAAGCCAATGGCAAACCATGTGGTGGAAAGCAGAATGATAAGCCCCGCACCAATATAGAGCATCGCGAAAGCGGCCTGAATATTGGAACGACTATCAAAGAAGGCACGATATTCCTGCGCATTTTCCGAAGTCATGCGCAAGAAATTGGAAACCACCGGGTCAATCACACGCAGCAGGAAGAGATAGGCATCGTTGAATTCTTCCAGCCGCATGATACCGGCGACAAGGTTGGAATCCCCCAGCGCAATGAAGACCGGCTGACTATGCGCCTGTTCCAAAAGGTCGGCACCGGGCATCTTCGGCACAGGCTGATCCAGCCGACTTGGCGACGCCATCAGCTGCTCACCGGCACTATTGACCACAAAAGCTGCCGGAATGCCGCGAATCCGCGTCTGCTCGGAGAAGATGGCACGAAAGCGATCAGAATCGAGCAGGAAATAGGGTTCGGCATCATTGAGCGCCTTGGCAATGCCAAGCAATTCATTGCGCAGCACCCGCGCATGCTCCTTGGTATAGGCGCTGGCAACCGTCTGGGAGCTGTTGATGATCGCCTGGGTGCGCGAGGAAAACCAGCGATCGAGCCCCCGGTCGAGCGTGATCGAGGCAAAGATCGCCACAAGGATGGTCGGCACGGTTGCCACCAGCGCAAACAGCCCCATGACGCGAATATGCAGCCGCGCCCCTGCCCGCCCTCTTTGACGCGCCCGCAAAACAGCGCAGGCTTCCAGAAAAATGACAAGAGCAAGAATCAACAGCAAAATGCCATTGACGATCATGGCTATGCGGATCACATAGTCGGTCGGATCAATCGGCGTCAGCCCCAGCAGAATGACAAAGCTCGTCACGCCGGAAACGACGGAAAGCACCACGCAAATCAGGCCAAGATTGCGCAGTCGGCTTCTTTTCTCCGGCTTCTCGCCCCCTTGCAGGCCGCTATTGTCCACACCGGCAACCGGATCGAGGCCACTCACCCTTTTTGTAGAATATTCAGAATTGGAAAGATAAGACACGCGCAACAAATCCTTGCAAAAGGCTATCCCAATAGAGGGAATCGCCCCTTCTATCCAACGAAATTGTTGCCTAAATGTGACAGCTATTGCAGAAACTGTCTATGCCAAACAACCGGCCTGTGTCAAAAAAGACACAGGCACACACAGTTGGCCAATAAACGATGCGTCAGGCTCCCCTGACGACCTGAATATCGAGATCCTTGATCTTTTTGCGCAAGGTATTGCGGTTGAGCCCCAGCAATTCGGCGGTCTTGATCTGATTGCCCTTGGTGGCAGCCAGAGACGCGCAAATCAGGGGATATTCAATCTCGCGCAGCAGTCGGTGATAGAGCCCCGGAGGCGGCAGGCCGTCGCCAAATTCCTTGAACAGCTGTTCCAGATAAGATTCCATCGCCCCGGCCAGATTCTGCACCTTCTGCTCGGGCTGAACGTCGGTGGTCAGGCTGATCTGGTTAAGCTCATTCTCGATCTGGTTTGCCGTGATCGTATCCTGCGGATAGAGCGCAGCCAGACGGCGCACCAGATTTTCCAGCTCACGCACGTTGCCCGGCCAGCGATAGCGCAGCATCACGTCCAGCGCATCGGGCTGGATCTGCTTGACCGGCAACCCCTCGCGCTCGCCAAGCGCAAAGAAATGGCGTACCAGATCCTTGATATCCTCGGCGCGTTCGCGCAGTGGCGGCAGGCGCATCGGCACCACATTGAGGCGGAAAAACAGGTCTTCGCGGAACAGGCCCTGATGGATCAGCGATTGCAGATCCTTGTTGGTGGCCGCCACGATGCGGACATTGGTCTTGATCGGGGTGCGCCCGCCAACGGTGGTATATTCCCCCTGCTGAAGCACGCGCAGCAGACGGGTCTGGGCTTCCATCGGCATGTCGCCGATCTCGTCAAGGAACAGTGTGCCCCCCTCGGCCATCTCGAACTTGCCCGCCGAACGTCCGTGCGCCCCGGTGAACGAGCCCTTCTCATGTCCGAACAGCTCGGACTCGATCAGATCCTTGGGGATAGCAGCCATGTTGATCGCAACGAACGGGCCTTTGCGGCGCTTGCCATAATCATGCAGCGCGCGAGCGACCAGCTCCTTGCCGGTACCGCTCTCGCCGGTGATCATGACCGTCAGGTCATTCTGCATCAGGCGGGCCAGCATGCGGTAGATATCCTGCATCGCGGCAGAGCGCCCGATCAGCGGAATGTCCGTGCCGTCATCATCGGATTTCTGCAGGCTCGGCCGAGGCTCCGAAAGGGCGCGCCCGGCGATGTTGATCAGTTCCTTGAGGTCGAACGGCTTGGGCAAATATTCATAGGCCCCACGCTCGGAAGCCTTGATCGCCGTCATGAAGGTATTCTGCGCGCTCATCACAATGACAGGCAGATGCGGTCGCGCCTTCTTGATCCGGGGCAGAACATCGAAAATATTCTCGTCCGGCATCACGACGTCGGTAATCACCAGATCGCCCTCACCTTGCGAAATCCAACTCCACAATGTGGTGGCATTCGAAGTCAGACGCACGGTGTATCCGGCACGAGACAGCGCCTGATTCAGCACCGTACGAATGGCGGTATCATCATCTGCAAGCAGGATTGTCCCTTTTGGCATGGTGGTCCAAACTCCTATATCTGATCCAGGCTGCTGGTCGGCAGCATCACCCGGAATATGGTCTGTCGACCAGAACCGTCAAACTCAATGACGCCGCCATGATCCCCGATCAGCTTGGCGACCAGCGCCAGCCCGAGGCCCGACCCGTTGGTTTTCGACGTCACGAACGGATCAAACAGGCAATCCTCCAGCTCCTTGGGAATGCCCGGTCCGTTATCCTTCACACAGATTTCCAGTGGCAGAGAGGTTTTCTCGCTCGAACCTGGAACCTGAATGCGAATGCCCGGCCGGAAAGCTGTCGTCAGCACAATTTCCGGATCGGGAACCTCAATCACAGCCTCGGACGCATTCTTGACCAGATTGAGAAAAACCTGAACAAGCTGGTCCTGATTGGCCAGAACATGCGGCAGGGAGGGATCATATTCTTCTATGATGCGAATTCTCTCGCCAAACTCGGCCTTGGCAAGCTGCTTGACCCGATCCAGCACAATATGAATATTGACCGCTTCACGCTCCACCGGGCGTTGATCGGAAAAGACCTCCATGCGATCAATCAGCCGCACGATCCGGTCGGTTTCCTGCGTTATCAGTTGAGTGAGTGCGCGATCTTCATCCGAGACTGAGCTTTCCAGCAACTGCGCCGCTCCCCTGATGCCGGAAAGAGGATTCTTGACCTCATGCCCCAGCATCGAGGCAAGCCCCGTCACGGAGCGGGCGGCATCCCGATGGGTCAATTGCCGGTCCATCTTGTCGGCAATGGAGCGCTCCTGCAACATCACGGTCACGGAGCCGGTCATGTCGGGCACGGGCGCGGCATAAACATCAACGACCTTTTCAACGCCGATCCGCGGATTGGAAATATCAACGCGATATTCATTCACCGGCGCCAGCCTGTCTCTCGCCTGATCAACCAGAGCCAGAACGGGACTGCCGAAAGGCAACAATTCAGCGAGCTTCTGCTTGCGCAAATGCGAGGCACTGGACTGAAAAAAGAACTGCGCCATATCATTTGCCGCCGCGACATACCCTTCCTGATCGACCATGACGACCGGATGGGGCAATGAACTCATCATTGCCTGATAGGGGTTACTCGCCAAACCACCACCTTTTTTGCGTTCACTCATGCTACGTGCCTCTCCGCAGCCACACCGAAAAATGCGCGCACCGCAATGCGCACCGCTTCGGGCTTTTCTGCGGTAACGATTATTTTTCTAAGATTTGACAGCTCGGATGTAAGGGAGCCGGCAGGGCCAAGAAGGCCCTCCATATACCAGCCAAGATGCTTGCGCGCACAACGCACGCCAACCGGATCGGGATAATAATCCAGCATGGCATCATAATGCTCCAGCACCAGCTCCAGCAGATCAGAACCGGTTGGCTCATCAAGACAGCTGCCAGTTGCCAGATAATGGGCGATATGGCCGGGCAGCCATGGTCGGCCATAGGCCCCACGCCCGATCATCACACCATCAGCCCCCGATTGCTCCAGACAGGAAACCGCATCCTCTTCGCTCAGAATATCGCCATTGGCGATAACGGGAATGGACACCACGTCGCTGACCTCGCGAATGGCGCTCCAGTCGGCATTGCCCTTGTAAAACTGATTGCGGGTGCGCCCATGAACCGTCACCATGGCGACGCCACTCTGCTCAGCGCGCAAGGCCAGCTCAGCGGCATTGTGACAGTCGACATCCCATCCAAGGCGCATTTTCACTGTAACCGGCACCGAAACGGCTTCCACCACAGCATCAATCAGACTGAGCGCCTGATCGAGATCCCGCATCAATGCAGACCCCGAGTAACCGGAAATGACCTTCTTGGCGGGACAGCCCATATTGATATCGATGAGAGCGGCTCCGGCCCCCTCTGAAAGCCGCGCTGCTTCCGCCATCCATTCAGGCTGATTGCCTGCCAGCTGTACCGCATGCACATCAACGCCCTGCCCTTCGGCCCTCAGGCGCATCTCTTCCTTCCCCACGGCAAATGCCTTGCTGGCCACCATCTCGGACACGACCAGCCCCGCACCAAATCGTTTCGCAAGCGAGCGAAAGGGCAGATCCGTAATGCCGGACATGGGCGCAAGAAACACACCATTTGGCAATGACAGAGGTCCGACAGAGAGGCTTTTCCCAGCCCTATGAATTGGAAGCGATGACATAAGGAGATCAGCTTTCGAAACTTACAATAGTACACAGTATATCTGTGCCTAATAAATGTGCAAGCAAATTCGCTGATCAATTTTTGATCATTAACACCCTAAGTGAACAAGCGTCCCAAAGATGGCTTGACCACGGGTTCTTTTTCATGAAATGCCTAGAAGCAAATGAACGCACGCCCATTATTGCAACAAAGCATCTTCTATTGCAAAAAGAAATGGAAATTCGCGCCCATCAAGGCGCGCAAATTACCGCATATGCCGAATCGCTCAGATGCGAACTCGAATTGATCAGGGATACAGGATCCAATGACATGCGCCGTCATCATCGTTGCAGCCGGGTCAGGCAGCCGCGCCAGACGCAGCTCGGACAAGGTTGCCAAGCAATATGTAGCGCTTGGAGGGAAACCCGTTCTGAGCCGAACGCTGGAAACATTCCTGAAAAATGAGAAGGTTGACTGCATTCAGGTGGTGATCGGCCCTCAGGATGACCAGCTCTATGAAGCAGCCATCGCCCCGTTGACGAGCGGCCCTTTGGCCGACCTTGCCAAGACCAAACTGCAACCTCCTGCCACCGGCGGCGAAACCCGACAGATTTCTGTTCTCAACGGCCTTGAAGCAATCAGCGGTAAAAAGCCGCAGCATGTGCTCATCCATGATGCAGCCCGCCCTTTCGTCACGGACGACATTTTGTCACGCTGCTTTCTTGCCCTGCAAACTCACAAGGCCTGCCTTGTTGCAACGCCGGTGACCGACACCATCAAGAAAGTGGATGATCAGGGCGCGATCATCGAGACAATTGACCGCAGCACACTCTGGTCTGCCCAGACCCCGCAAGCCTTCGATTACAGCTTCATTCGCCATGCGCACAAACGCGCCAGCGATCAGGGCATTCACACTTTCACCGACGACGCAGCTGTGGCCGAATGGATGGGAGAAACAGTCCATATCGTGCAAGGCAGCCCGGCAAACCGCAAACTGACCAGTCAGGATGACCTCACGATGGCTGAAACCATGATCGCCGCATCCGCACCCCAGCCGCTAACCGATATCCGCGTTGGAACAGGCTATGACGTCCACGCCTTTGACGAAGGAAGCGCGGTCATCATTGGCGGCATCTCCATCCCCCACAGCCACAAGCTCAAGGGCCATTCTGACGCAGACGTCGGTCTGCACGCCATCACCGACGCCATTCTCGGCGCGATCGCGGACGGTGACATCGGCACCCATTTCCCCCCTTCCGATCCTCAATGGAAAGGTGCAGCATCCGATCTTTTCCTGAAAGATGCCGTGCGCCGGGTAAAAGATCGCGGCGGCAAAATCTCTAACATTGATCTGACGATCATTTGTGAAGCTCCCAAGATCGGTCCGCACAGACCAGAGATGCGTGCCGCCATCGCCGATATTTGCGACATGTCGATCGACCGCATTTCCGTCAAGGCAACCACTTCTGAAAAGCTCGGCTTCACCGGACGCAAGGAGGGCATTGCCGCACTGGCAACGGCGACGGTTCGCCTGCCGGAATTGCCCGACTGATTGATCGAAATATTTTCAAGACATTGCTCCCGAAGGACATCCGCAATCATGCATGTGACCATCGAAACCATTGAATTGGCCAACCAGCTTCTGGAACTGGCGCGCGACCATGATTACAAAATTGCAACGGCTGAATCCTGCACAGCGGGACTGATCAGCGCAACATTGACCGAAATTCCGGGCGCATCAGCCTCCTTCGATCGCGGATTTACCACCTATTCCAATGAGGCAAAAACCGAAATCCTTGAGGTTCCCGCCGAAATGATCGAGCAGTTTGGAGCGGTCAGCGAAGAAGTCGCAAGAGCCATGGCCGAAGGCGCTCTCAAGCATTCACGCGCCGATTTCGCCGTTTCAGTTACCGGCATTGCCGGTCCGGGAGGCGGCACGGAAGACAAACCGGTCGGTCTCGTCCATTTCGCCGTATCCTCCAAACACTATCCGCAGTCCCACAGCAGGAAGATATTCGCAGCCATGGATCGGGAGAATGTGCGCGCCGCAACAGTCGAGCATGCCATCATCATG
Organism: uncultured Cohaesibacter sp.; assembly: GCF_963676275.1. NCBI lineage: Bacteria > Pseudomonadati > Pseudomonadota > Alphaproteobacteria > Hyphomicrobiales > Cohaesibacteraceae > Cohaesibacter > uncultured Cohaesibacter sp. Next base: position 2,626,724 of record NZ_OY781091.1, read on the forward strand.
CTGATCGAAGCCATCACCCGCAAACACTATGTCGCCATGGAATGAAAGCAGCCCGTCCTGCTCCCTCAGCCCTGCTCCATGCCAAAACAAAAAGAGGCTGCCAAAATGTTGGCAACCTCTTGAATAATTTAACACTCTTGCGCCTGATCAGATCAGGTAAGGCACCGGATCGACCGGATCGCCCTTGATGCGCAGCTCGAAATGCAACTGCGGTGCCTTGACATTACCCGACATGCCCGCCTGCGCAATGATCTGGCCGCGCCGGACGACCTGCCCCTTCTGTACCAGCAATTTCTCATTATGCGCATAGGCCGTTACCCAGCCATTGGTATGGCGCACCAGAATAAAATTGCCATACATTTTCAGCTCATCACCGGCATATATGACGGTCCCATTCTCGGCAGCGCGCACCGATGTTCCAGCCGGAACAGAAAGGTTGATGCCTTCATTGCGAACACCGCTATCCCCGGCCCCGAAACCGGCAATGATGCGTCCGCGCACGGGCCAGCGGAATTTTGCTTCGTCGGAAACCGGATCGGACTGAACCGCGACCGGTGCCGAGCTGGAAACGGCCTGAACACTATTCTCAACCGGCAATCCGATTGCCTCATTCAGCGAAGCAACATCCTGACTTTTCTGCACCGGCAAACGACCGCTTGAAGACCGAACCGAAGATTGTGCCATTTCCTGCACCCAACGCGGCTTGACCTTCGGAACAGCAGCAACCACAGGTGCGCTAACATCGACACTGGCGCGCGAAGCGAAATCATTGCCAACATTTCTGCCAATGGACGCCGTCGTCGTATAATCAACAGATGACTGCTGACCTCTTGAAGGAATATGCAGACGCTGCCCCATGCGCAGAGGAGAATCGACACTCATGCCATTGGCCTGAGCCAATGCCTGCGTGGAAACCTGATAGCGGCTTGCGATACCGCTCAGGGTTTCACCCGGATTGACCATGTGGCGATTTTCCGCATTGGCATTCTGCTGCAACTTCACGATCTGCTGACCATAGGCAGACTGACCACGCATGCGCATCGGATTGCCCTTGGGCACGCGCATGACATAGGGAAGCTGAACCGCATCCGCACCGAGAGAAGCAACCTGCATCGGCGCATTGCCCTGCGGCAAAGCCCGACGGCTGGAAGCATAACTCTGATAACCATGCTGCTGGAACACAGGAATGAGTATCCGCCGCCCCGGAGCAACATAGGTCTGGCCATTCATGTCATTGATCTCGGAAAGAGCCTCAACAGGAACACCATAGCGGCGCGAGAGCGATTGCAAATCCTCGCCCTGCTCGACATTAACCATCGTCCCGCCGACACTGGTCCACTGACCGCTGGTGCGGGCAGCATTGTGAACAGTCGGCATTTGAGACGAAACCGGCGCGCTAGATGAGGAATAGCCATTGCCGTAACCATAGCCGGACTGGTTCGAAACCGGGATCGGCTGAGGCGGCGTAATAGATGCCGTGGATGTATAGTCAACCGCCTTTGAGCGCGGCGCAGTCTTGGGCAAGGAGAAGATACGAGCCAGACTGAAGCGCGAAGGCTGCGCCACCGGCTGCTGCACCGCAGGCTGCTGCGTGACAGGTTGCTGACCACCCGAATATGCAGAAACAGGCACGGTCACTGGCACGCGCGCACTCGATGACTGCGTGGCATAGGCATATTGATTCTTCTCGCGCGGACCTGATTGCGGCAGAGAATCAAAGCGAGAAACCACCACCGGAGGGCCATTCAACGCGGCCTGATTGGCAGAAGAACGGCTTGAATAATCACGCACAGAACTCCGCTGCGCCACATCAACATAAGCCGGAGCAGAAGAGGACTGATAGCTCTCTGAAGGCAATGGCGGCATCGGCTGCGCAGCATAGCTCGGCACGCTGTTCCGATTGATCGAACCGGTCGTCAAAGAAACGGAATCGTCCTGAACCGAGGAAACCTGCGTAGATACAGGTTCAGCCACAGGCACAGAATAAACCGGCTGATTATAGCTTGGCTGCTTGTAAACAGGTGCCTGAACCGAAGCTGACTGATAGCCAGGATCCCGATAAACCGGCTGTTGCCCGCCATTCCCGCTCGCAACAGGAGAAACAGCGGCCGGCATTGGCTGATCATAGGAAGAAGCCCCGGCCGGTGTCCGTACCGAACTGGTAAAAATCTCGTTTTGATTGGAAGTGAACCCAGATCCGGGCTCCCCAAACCGCTCAACCTCGCTACTGCAAGCCGCAAGCGTTGCAGCCAGCGCCAGCAGTGAGGTCGTCGACAGAAGCTTACGCAATACTAAATAGTCCATACCAACACCGGTTTTACGCACAACACCTCAGAAGTTGATACCAATTTAATCCCGCTATCCTTTCCAAACCTTTAAAACAGCGATTAAATTAAGGACTTATAGCGCCAGCTTGTGTTTACCTTTGCCTTTTACCCAAAATAGAACAAAAAAAGCCGCTACACGCAGGCGTAGCGGCTCTTTGATCCAAATTTTCTCTCGCCCGTTTCCTCCCCCCCCCCCCAATCAGCAGAAACAAGAGGAGATAACGGCAAAAATCATCCTCAGCCCTTTTTCAGCTTTTCCAGCGTCCGATTGTCGGTCATGTCCAGGTGAAGCGGGGTTACGGAGATTTTCTTATGCATGACGGCATAAAGGTCCGTCCCTTCCTCAGGGTTGGATTTGCGATCTTCAAAGCCCAGCCAGAAATAGGACAGACCGCGCGTATCGACCCGCGGCACCACATTCAGATGGGCCTGATCGCGCTTGCCCTGACGGGTATAAACCACTTCCTCGACCTCACTTGCCGGACAGGCCGGAAAGTTGACATTCAACAGGGTTTGTCTTGGCAGCTTGTAATCAAGAAGATCCTTGACCACCCGGGCGCCATGCTCTTCAGAAGCACTCCAGTCGAACGGCTCGCAGCTTTCCCAGCTATAGGACTGGCTGAGCGCAATGGAACGAATACCGAGCAGCACCCCTTCCATCGCTCCGGCAACGGTGCCCGAATAGGTCACATCCTCGGCCATATTCTGGCCCCGGTTGACCCCGGACAGCACCAGATCGGGACGACGATCCAGAATGTGATCGACCCCCATGATAACGCAATCGGTCGGCGTGCCATGAACGGCATATTTCTTTTCGCCAAGCTTGCGCAGACGCAAAGGGTCATGCAGCGTCAGCGAATGGGCCATGCCGGACTGTTCGGTTTCCGGCGCAACAATCCAGACATCGTCAGAGAGAGCACGCGCAATCTTCTCGAGCACCACCAGACCGGGCGCGTTGATACCATCGTCATTGGTCAGAAGAATTCGCATTTTATTCCCTCATCATTCAAAGTTTGAAAATCCGCGCACGACCCTTCGTGCGCGGCATATAAAGAATGTCGCCAGAACATAGCGGCCAGAACAAGCAATTGAACCACTGAAGACATTCAGTTGCTAGGCGGAAATCTTCTCCAAACCGCCCATATAAGGACGCAGGACTTCCGGAATCACGATCGATCCGTCGGCAGTCTGATAATTTTCCATGACAGCAATCAGACAACGGCCAACAGCAACACCGGATCCGTTGAGAGTATGCACATATTTGACCGTCTTGTCAGATGCATCACGATAGCGGGCATTCATCCGCCGCGCCTGAAAATCGCCACAGGTGGAAACCGATGAAATCTCGCGATAGCTATTCTGCCCCGGCAGCCATGCTTCGATATCGAAGGTGCGGCGCGCAGAGAAACCCATATCGCCAACGCAAAGTGTGACCACGCGATAGGGAATGCCGAGCTTCTGCAAAATGGCCTCGGCGCAGCCCAGCATCCGCTCCTGTTCGGCAACAGAGCTTTCCGCATCGGTAATGGAAACCATTTCCACCTTGGTAAACTGATGCTGGCGCAACATGCCGCGTGTATCGCGTCCGGCAGAACCAGCCTCCGAGCGATAGCAGTGAGACAGAGCCGTAACGCGCATAGGCAGCTTTTCGCCATCCATGATGCTTTCGCGCACCATATTGGTCAGCGGCACTTCCGATGTCGGGATCAGCCAGCGATCATCATCGGTATGGAATGCATCTTCGGCAAATTTCGGCAACTGACCGGTGCCATACATCACTTCAGAGCGCACCAGTGTCGGCACCGACACTTCCTCATAGCCATGCTCATTGACATGCATGTCGATCATAAACTGGCCAATGGCGCGCTCAAGGCGGGCCAGCTTTCCCTTCAGCACAACAAAGCGCGAACCGGACAATTTGGCAGCCGTTTCAAAGTCCATCTGGCCGAGCGCTTCGCCCAGCTCATAATGTTCCTTTGGCTCAAAGCCCATGTCGGGCTTGTCACCCCAGCTGTGATGCAGAACATTATCATCCTCATCCTTGCCGGGAGGTACATCATCAAGGGGAATGTTCGGCAGGCTCGAGAGAGCCTCATTGAGCGCATCCTGAAGCTCGCGGGTCTTGGCCTCGCCTTCCTGAATGGCGCTTTTCAGCTGACCGACTTCTGCCATCAGCGCCTGCGCCTTTTCCTCATCGCCCGACCCTTTGGCCTTGCCGATTTCCTTGGAAGCGGCATTGCGACGCTGCTGGGCGTCCTGAAGCTTCTGCACCTCAACAACGCGCTCCTCATCCAGTGCGATCAGCCGGGATGACGATGCTTCGGCTCCGCGTGCGATTTGAGCCTTGTCGAATGCCTGGGCATTCTCGCGAATCCATTTGATATCAAACATGTCAGTATTCCCGAATCTAGCTTTGGTGGGAGGGTTGAAAATTGAGACGGGCGAAAAATAGGCAAGCCCATGGCTTGAAGCAAGTACAATGCCACTTAGTCACCGCAAAGAATACTCAAAACCCACAAACAATGGCCCGAAAAAGGTAAAAAACCTTTCGGGCCAGTCGTCGGATTTGAATAAAAGGCTAGGACTCCTGCTCGGCCTCGCGCTCTGCCCGCTTCTTCTCGACCGAGCGGACGGAAAGAATGGACAATTCATAGAGCAGCAGCGTCGGCAGCGCCAATCCCATCTGGCTGATCGGATCGGGCGGCGTCAGAATAGCCGCCATGATGAAGGCAACGACAATCGCATATTTGCGCTTGGTCTTGAGAAAGACGGAATCGATCAGCCCGGCCCGCGCCAGCAGCGTCAACACGACCGGCAACTGGAACACAAGGCCGAATGCGAAAATCAGGGTCATGATCAGACCGAGATACTCGCTCACCTTAGGCAGATGCCGGATCTCCACCGCCCCTTCGCCAACCTGTTCCATGGAAAGGAAGAACTGCATGGCCAACGGCATGACAACGAAGAAGACAAGGCAGGCACCAAGGGCAAACAGAATGGGCGTTGCGATCAGAAAGGGACGGAAAGCCTGCCTTTCATGCTTATAAAGGCCCGGAGCCATGAACATGTAGATCTGGCTTGCGATCACCGGAAAGGCAATGAACAGCGCACCAAACAGCGCGATCTTGAGCTGCGTGAAGAAATATTCCTGCGGCGCCGTGAAAATCATTTCCACTTCATGGGCGCCGCCAACGGCGCGCTCATAGGGGATGACGAGAATATTGAAAATATCACTGGCAAAATAGAAGCAGAACAGAAATGCGATCCCGATGGCGATCACGGTCTTGAGCAGACGACTGCGCAATTCAACCAAATGCTCGATCAGGGGAGCCTTGCTTTCCTCGATCTCGTCTCTTTCACGGTCACTCATTTATCGGCTTTCTCAGGCGCTTTTTCGGCGGAATCATCAGATGCAATCTCTGGCGCAACAGTCTTCGGAGCGGCGCTCTTAGCTCCGTCACCGGGCTTGGATATGGCATCAAGGCTGCCCTCGCCCGATGCGGGCGCGGCTGTCTTGTCGCTTTCGCCTAATCCTTCTCCATCCGCCTCTTTGGCTGCTATTTCGGCAACTTCGGCAGCGTCGGCAGCTTTTTCACTCAGCGATGTATGGATGTGATCCGTCGTTTCCCTGATGCTCTTGTCAACATCATCAGTGACTTCACTCAGATCGCCCAACTGCTTGGTCACGGCATTCTTGACCGCATTGCGAGGATTGAGATTACGAACATCATTGAGCGTGTCAGCGACCCCATCAAGCTCGGCTTCACGCAGCGCCTGATTGAACTGATTTTGGAAATCGCTGGCCATGCGTCGAACATTTCCGACGGTTTTGCCAACAGTTCTGAGCAATCCGGGCAGTTCCTTGGGTCCCACCACTAGAATCGTGATGATGACCACCACGAGGATTTCGCTCCAACCGACATCAAACATCGAAATGCACCGGCCCCACTAGATTACAGGAAAAAGCAACAGACAAGACAAGCAAACAGATAGAACTAGTTTGCCTTGTCCTTCTCTTCGCTATTGGCAGCAACCTGTTCGGACGGCTTGTTTTCAAGGGCCTGCGGCTCGTCCTTGTCTTCGTCTTTCAGGCCCTTCTTGAAGCTATTGATGCCTTTGGCGACGTCGCCCATCAGATCGGAAATCTTGCCACGACCGAAAAGAAGAACAACAACGACAGCGATGATTGCGACCTGCCAGATACCAATCTGCATACTGAAATCCCTTTATTTTCTGCTTTGCGCTACTTTTGCGCTACTTAAGAGCCTTGTCGCGCACGCGCGAGCACAAGAAAGCCTTTTGCCAGTTTTGGACTTACTTTGTCAAAGACATAAGCAATCTAGGATCATTTGGCAAATATCAGCACATCTTTTTTGCGAAAAGATACACCGATATTCTCTCCTTTCATGAAATTATGTCCAGAACTTGATCGGACGAAAAAGGGCTCGTTGCAATCCTTAAGGGAAATCTCGTAAAGGTCGATTTCCCCCAGAAACATGCGCCGCTTTATGCGCGCCGGCAGCGCCGAAACATATTCCTTGTTGATCGCCTTATGCAGCCGAACCCCTTGCTGTCTGATACAGACAAGAGCCTCCTGCCCGTCCTCAAACCCTTCTGCGTCAAATCTACCAATCGGAGTATGAACAAGGCCACCCCTGACCACTCCATCCACTTCATTGAGATCGGAAAAGAACCGGGCGGCCCAATGATCGACGGGATTATAATACAGCTCTTCCGGCTCGGCATATTGCACGATATGCCCCCCCTTCAAAAGCAGTATGCGATCACTCACCCTGAGGGCTTCTTCCGGATCGTGAGTGACGATGACGCAAGTGGCCCCAATCTCTCGCAAAACCGCAATGGTTTCATCACGCACCCGGTCGCGCAAGCGATTATCCAGCCCCGAGAAGGGTTCATCCATCAACAGGATACTGGGGCGCGGAGCAATCGCACGCGCCAGCGCCACGCGCTGCTGCTGACCACCGGACAGCATATGGGGAAAATGATCGGCATAATCGGACAGGCCAACGCGATCCAGCGCCGCACGCGCCTCGATATCGGCGGCCTTCTGGGGCAGATCTCTCAGGCCAAATTTGACATTCCCGAGAATGGAAAGATGCGGAAAAAGGGCATAATCCTGAAACATGAGCCCGACATTGCGCGCCTCGGGAGGAATGAAAACACCCTCCCCGGCAACGATCTTGCCATTGAGATACAGGCTGCCAGATGTCGGCACTTCAATTCCGGCGGCGATGCGCAACAGCGTCGTCTTGCCTGCGCCGGATGCCCCGAGCAGCGAGACGATTTCGCCTGGCTCGATGGAAAAGGAAATGTCATTGAGGATCGCCTGCCCGTCAAACGCACAGGCAATCGCCTTGAAATCAAGTCCGGCCGCGATGGAAGCGCGCGCCGTCCCCCGACTTCCCCAACGACTGTGCCCTTCCTGTATGTTCATCCAACCACTCCGCAGGCTTTTCATTGAGCCATATAGCCTCAGCGGCCATTAAAACACAACTTCAATACTCATATTTACAGCGATGGGACAGAAAACTTTGGTACAGCGCGCAAGAAAAACAGATCGCAATGAGGCTAACTCAAAGGTGGGAGGTCAAGGACGCGCCTCTCCCTCTTCCTCATCCAAATCATCACCATCTTCCTCCAAAGCCACCAATTCGAGCTCGTAATTCTCCTCCAGCGGCTCTTCATCTTCGGCCAGATCTTCATTGTCATCGGGCGATGGCATGGAGAAAGCGGGAGGCAAGGCGGAATCCAGCATGCCCGTTCCCTTGAGTTCTTCAAGTCCGGGAAGATCCTGTATCGAGGAAAGGTCAAAATGAATGAGGAATTTCTCGCTCGTACCGTAAGTCACGGGACGTCCGGGCACCCGTCTGCGGCCGCGCACCCGCACCCATTCGGTCTGCAACAGCACATCCAGCGTTCCACGCGCAACCGAAACGCCGCGAATCTGCTCGATATCCGCTCGCGTGACAGGCTGATGATAGGCAATAATCGCCAGTGTCTCCAGCGCCGCACGCGACAGCTTTCTGGGCTCGACCGCTTCGGCCTGCATCATGAAGGAAAGATCCTTAGCGGTGCGAAACAGCCACTTGTCATTGACCACGATCAGATTGACACCGCGCGGCTCATAGTCCTTTTTCAATTGCGCCAGAATGGCAGGCACATCAACCCGATCAGGCAACCGCGAGGCGATATCGACAACGCTGAGCGGCTCGGCACTGGCAAACAGCAAGGCTTCGACCATGCGTTTGAGCTGAAGACGCGCCTCTTTTGCCAGAGCCTCGAACTCATCATGTTCGCTCTTCTTCTGCTCCGAGACTTTTCCCGCTTCTTCAATCATCCAGTCTGTCCTTGCTTGCTGCGTATATAGATCGTTCCGAAGGCCTCCGTCTGCCTGACTTCCAGATGGCCTTCGCGAACCAGCTCCAGAGACGCAGCAAAGGAGCTGGCAAGGGCAGTGGTTCGAATGTCCGTCAGCTTGAGATAATTCTTCAGGATCGTTTCAACGGGCGTCCAGTCATGTATCCCGCCGACCAGCCGCATGAGGACGTCTCGTGCTTCTGGCAAGGACCATACCTCACGCTTGCGCACATGCACCAGCGAGACCGATTGTCTCTGGCGCAAGGAAGCATAGCCCGTCAGAAGATCATACAGCGAGGCCGAAAATTGCGGCTTGCGAATAAGTGACATGTCCTCGGGATGCCCTCGCAAAAAGAAATCCTGCCCCAGAGACTGACGTTGCATCAATTTCCCGGCAGCCTCCCGCATCGCTTCCAGCTTGCGCAGACGAAAAGCCAACATGGCAGCCAGTTCTTCACCACTGGGCTCATCCTCATCGGGCATTTCCGGAATCAGCAGCCGTGACTTCAGATAGGCCAGCCAGGCTGCCATGACGAGATAATCAGCGGCCAGTTCGAGACGCAATTTGCGGGCGCGCTCGATGAATTGCAAATATTGCTCGGCCAGCGCCAGAATGGAAATCTTCGTCAGATCCAGCTTCTGCTTCCTTGCCAAGGCAAGGAGAAAATCAAGAGGCCCTTCAAATCCTTCGACATCCACGATTAGCGAGGGTTCGCCCACCCCTGCCTTGGGAACGAGATTAAGATCGTTGAACGCGCTCCACTCGCCCTGCCCAGCTGCCATTTCAGCATTCCGCTCTCCATTCTGAGCGTCAGAAACAGCCTGAGAAGCAGCCTCTGCTGCTGAAGAAGAGCCCGAAGGAGACGCCGTTTTACCATCGAGATTGAGCGTCGCCTGATCAGAAGCGGAAGACGCAGCAATCCCGTCACCAGCCTTTCCAGTGCTGCCTCCGGACGGCCCGGTTTCCTGACGCCCCTTTTTAGCTGCCATGCCCTATGGATCTCGCTCTTTGAATGGATCGGCGATTGACCCGCTCAATTTACCATAACGGGCAAAGACTATCGCTCTTTGAAAGACAAACCAAGTACACATAAAGAAAATCCGGCCGTTAAGCCGGATAATCTATAGCGAATTGTGTTGTTGAGCCTATTTGCGGGCGACCAGACAGTCACCACCGGCAGATTTGATCTGGTTACAGAAGTTGATCGCACCGGCCTGATCGGCAAAGGAACCAACGCGTACGCGATAATAGGTGCCTCGCGCGCCCAGATCCGCCTCCTTGATATCAGGCTGATATCCGGCAAGCACGCTGCTCAACTGGGCCTGAATATTGGCATAGCTGGCTCTGGCCTGCTCAGGCGTCCGCTGAGAGGTAATCTGTACCGTAAAGCCACCATCGCCACTTGAAGTCGCAAAATTCTGTTGCGAAACAGTATTGGAAGCCTGGGCTGGAGCTGTCGGCGTCAGAACCATCGGAGCCTGCTGGGTCTGTTGGGTCTGCTGAGGCACAGCATTTCCGAATTGCGCAGGGCTGCTGTTGCTCTGTTCGGCGGCCTGAAGCGCTTCCAGTTCGGCAGGTTTTGCCTTCGGCAAAGGAACATTCTGCTGCAGGAACGGCTGGCTGGCCGCTCCGCCACTGATCAGATTGCCATTGATGTCGCGATTGTTAGTCTGAGACATCGCCTGCTCGGATGGCGTTGCATTGAGCATCTGCTGATCCAGACCGGACACTTCCGGCTGAGTAGCAGCATCCTCGGCAGGAGCCTCGGATGTAACGAAAGTTCCATCAGGACGCACGACCACGGTCCGCACCTTTTTGGGAGCAACGGCACCGTTGACACTGTCACCGTTCAAGTCGGACTGCGCAACGCTCTCCTGCCCGCCGGAAAGCGGAATTTCGCGTGGTGACTGACCGTTGGCATTGATGTCAAGCGGAGCCTCGGTGCCCGGCATCAGCGTTGTCGGCCCTTCGTCACTTTCGGTTCCATCAATACGATCATAAACCGTCTGATCCTGATGCGGAACAACGCGCCCGCCCGGATCTTCAGGGGTTTCCTTCACAGGGTCATTATTGGCTTCAATGATCGGGGTTTCAGTGTCGCCACTGCCGCTCTGACCAAAGCCCCATGCCAACAACCCACCAACAACGATGACGCCAGCGGCGGCTGCCGCCATATACATTCCCTTGCGGGATTTACGCTTTGGCTGCGGCGCTGCCATGGCAGCAGCAGTCTCAAGGGTCGTATATTCTTCGTCCTGATAATTGGGAAGGCTTTCGGCTGCGGCCTGAGCGATCTTTGGATCCGCATAGGTTCCGTAATCTGGCGTTCCGTCATCACTATAGTCACTGCCATAGTCATCACCGCCATTGTCGCCATAGACAGACGAGGCGGAGCCGTAATCCTGACCGTAACTCTGCCCGTAATTGGGGTTCTGGCCGTAATTGGGATTCTGGCCATATCCTCTGGAGGCAGGTTCCCTGTAGGATGGCTCGCGACCATAATTGGCATATTCATCAGACCGACCGGCGACATTTACATCGGGAGCCGCATGACGGCTCTGGGCCGGTTCACCATAGCGGGTGAATGGCTCCGAATTGCGCTGTGCGGCCGGATCATTGAATATGGCAAAAGGATCCTGACGTGTCTCCTGCGGAGCGGATCGACCACCCGACGGCTCCGAAGCGCGCGGATAGTCATAACCCTCATCCTGCTTCTGAGGCGCATCGGAATAACCGCCACCATAGGAACGAGAACCGGCAGAAGAACGAGAAGAAACTTCCGGAGCATATCGCGAAGGTTCGGCATGATGGCCATAAACGACATCGGCCCCGTCATCGCTTTCATCCTCCACCCCATAATTCTGCATGGGATCGACGGCGGGAGCGGTCTGTCGACTGGCGCTCCAGCTGGAAGGCATGACGGCTTCATGCGGAGCTTCCGGCTCGGAAAGCTCACCACCCGGACGATAGCTGCCAAACGGATATTCGACCGCTGACGGCTGAACCGGCGGCTCAGGCTGACGGCCATATTGCGGCCCGGTAGCGCCTGCGTCATAGGAACGCGGATTTTGAGGATAGCTCTGCCGGGGCTGCGAGATGGAAACATCAGGCGCATGCGGAGCAACGTCAACGCTCTCCTCTTCTTCAGCCTCTTCATAGACAGGATTTTCACGCTGACCAGCAAAGAAGGCATCATCCTTCTGCGCAGAAGGCCGGCTCAGCTGACCATAACTGCCGCTGGTCGCAACAGGGGATTCATCCTCGACCTCAGGCTCTGCCTGACGGCCATAATCAACATCCCGCCTTGCAGAAGCAGACGAACCTGAAGCCGGCGCTATTTCATCAAACAGCGAACTCCAGTCATCAAGTCCGGAACCACGCCCCGGAGCAGGCTCGGAAGAGGAAGCGGTTGCTTCCACCTTCGGCGCCAGCGATGGCGCTTCCGCCTGAGGCGCTGATCTTGCCGGTTGCGGCCGGTTCTGCGACAACGGATGTGGACGCATCATAGGATCTTCCTTTGACGCATCCATAGCCAGATCTACGCGGGGAGCCGATTGTTTCGGAGAAGAGGCTTGCGGCCTTGCACCGACATCATCATGCTGCCCTCGCAATTCTCTTATCAATTCCTGCTCAAGAATCCGCAAATCATCATCAGAAACGGAACTTCCCCCGCGCTGACCATATGCTTTTGCGAAATCGCCACTTGAGACGATTCGATCCAGTTCGGCCAAGGGATCTTCCATAACCGGCCCCGCATCCTTGTCTTCACGAGCCTTACGTTCGAAGTCGGACCAGTTTGATGCAGGCATTTGCGGCTTCTTGTCATTGGGTTCGGACATGACGATTTGCCTTTTCATTCATACACTTAACTCGTATTGCCTGGCAAAACATTGTCTTCGGAAATGATCGGTAACGAATTATCGCATTTCTTCGGGTGCAGACACACCGAGCAGACCGAGACCGGAACCAATTACCGTTGCCACGGCCTGAACAAGAGCCAAGCGCGCCAGTGTCATTTTGTCATCTTTAGCGTTAATAAAGCGTAATTGCGGCATTTCCTTGCCTTTGTTCCACACAGCATGAAAATATCCGGCAAGATCATAAAGGTAAAACGCAACCCTATGGGGCTCTTGTGTTTCAGCTGCACCCTCGACTATACGCGGATATTCAGACAACTTCCTGATCAACGCCAGTTCTAGCTCATCATTTATAGCACTAAGATCAGCTTTTGCCAGTTCTTCCTTCTCTACGGACAGATGAGGCACCTCATTTGCTGCCTGACGGAAAATGGAAGCGGTGCGCGCATGGGCATATTGCACATAGAAAACCGGATTATCTTTGCTCTGCTCGGTGACCTTCGCAAAATCGAAGTCAATCGTCACTTCAGACTTGCGATACATCATCATGAAACGCACGGCATCAACACCGACTTCTTCGACCACGTCACGCAGCGTAATGAAGTTACCGGCCCGCTTCGACATTTTCAGTTGTTCGCCGTTGCGCATAAGATTAACCAGCTGGCAAATCTTGACCTCAAGCCCGCCTTTACCTTGGGTAATCGCCGCCACAGCAGATTTAAGTCTTTTGACATAACCGCCATGGTCTGCCCCCAGAATATCGACCTGTTGCGAGAAGCCCCGTTTGAACTTGTCGAAATGATAGGCGATATCATTGGCAAAATAGGTATTGCTACCATCCGATTTCTTCAGCGGACGGTCGATATCGTCACCGAATTCTGTGGACCGAAAGAGGGTTTGCTCGCGATCTTCCCAATCATCGGGCAGCTGGCCCTTGGGCGGCGGCAGGGTTCCGACATAAACATGCCCCTTTTCAGTCAGCCATTCGATGGCTTCCTTGACCCGGTCTTTGGCTCCAACGATCAGGCTGCGCTCGGAGAAGAAAACATCATGCTTCACATTCAGGGCAGCAAGGTCGCCCCGGATCATATCCATCATGGCATCGACAGCAAAGCTGCGCACCAGAGGCAGCCATTCCTCTTCGCTCGCCCGCTTGAGCTTGTCGCCATGCTCCTTTGCCAGCGCTTCGCCGACAGGAACGAGATAATCGCCCGGATAAAGCCCGTCAGGGATGGTGCCGATATCATCGCCCAGCGCCTGACAATAGCGCAGGAAGGCAGAGCGCGCCAAAACATCGACCTGAGCGCCCGCATCATTGATATAATATTCGCGGCACACGTCATAACCGGCAAAATCAAGCAGATTGGCAATGCAATCGCCCAGCACGGCACCGCGCGTATGGCCCACATGCATAGGCCCTGTCGGGTTGGCCGAAACATATTCAACATTGATCTTTTCGCCAGCGCCAAGATTGCACCGACCAAAGGCAGCCCCGGTTTCAACAATCCTTGAAACCAGCCCGCGCCAGAAGTCATCGGACAGCGTCATGTTGATAAAGCCCGGCCCGGCGACGTCCACCTTGGCAACATCGCTATCCTTGGCAAGAGCTTCGGCTATCTTTTCGGCAACATCGCGCGGCTTCATGCCGACTTGCTTGGAAAGCACCATCGCGGCATTCGTGGCCAGATCCCCATGGGCAGCATCGCGTGGAGGCTCGACAATCACCCGTGCCAGATCGAGATCGGTGCCATCTCGCGCGGTCAGTCCGATTGTGCTGATTGCTTCCTTGACCCGGTCGGTAAAAATAGTAAAGACGTTCATCTTCAATCCTGTCTGATCGTCGGCCAGTGGCGGGCGGTCCTTAAATTTCTCGCCACGAGAAGCGCACAACTGGCACATATTGCTGGTCGCAAGAAGAGGCTCTGTACAGAATCTGTACATACGGGCGCGCGCATTTGGTCAAATCCTGACACAAAATATCGCCACATGGGACCCCTGTCCCGCAAAAATTCAAATGTTCGGGGATACGCTCTAACCCAAATATGGTGTGACGTCAAACAGACGTTTATGCTCCTGAATAGCAAAACGGTCTGTCATACCAGCCACATAGTCGGCGACGCGACGGGCCACGATCTTGTCGGGAGCCCCATCCAGATCGAACTGCCAGTTAAACGGCATCATGTCGGGTGCCTTAAAATGATACAGGAAAAGATCCTTGAGCACCTGCTCGGCATTGCGCATGATGCGCATGACATTGTCTTCGCGATAGACTTTTTCAAACAGGAACCGCCGAATAGCGGTGACAGCCTCTGTCATTTCAGCGGAAAAGCCAACGATGGTCTGGGAGGCCTCCCGCACATCATCGACCGATTGCGGCTTGAGGCGCGACAGATTGTCCATCGATGTATTGATGACATCCTCGACCATGCGCGTAATGAGACGGCGAACCAGTTCATGCGCGGTCCGCTCCTCGCTCAATCCCGGATATATATCCTCCACCTCGCCAAGAAGATCGGACAGCATCGGCACATCGCGCAGCTGGTCGAGCGATATCAGCATCGCTCTCAGACCATCATCAATATCATGGGAATTATAGGCGATATCATCGGCAATCGCCGCCGCCTGCGCCTCGATGCTGGCATAGGACCACAGCATTAAATCCTGTTGCTCGGCATAAACGCGGATGGCATAGGGCAGCCCCTTTTCATAATGCCCAATTCCCTTGCCCTGCCTGTCGGTAAGCGGCCCGTTATGCTTGACCAGCCCTTCCAGCGTTTCCCAGCTCAGATTGAGCCCGTCATGCTCGGCATAGCATTGCTCCAGTGCCGTCACCGCGCGCAGCGACTGGGCATTGTGATCAAAGCCACCATAAGGTGCCATCACAAAATCAAGCGCACGTTCACCCGCATGACCAAAGGGCGTGTGGCCCAGATCATGGGAAAGCGCCAACGCCTCGGCCAGATCTTCATCGACAGAAAGGGCGCGGGCAATGGAGCGGGCAATCTGGGAGACTTCCAGCGTGTGGGTAAGCCGTGTACGAAACATGTCCCCCTCATGATAGAGGAATACCTGTGTCTTGGCCTGCAAGCGCCTGAAAGCTGCGGAATGGATGATGCGGTCGCGGTCTCGCTGAAAGGGTGTCCGGGTCGGGCTGGCCGGTTCATCAAACAGACGCCCCCTGCTCTGCCCGGGCAAAACGGCATAACGGGCACGCGGCTGCGCACCAAATCCAATCTCGGGAATCATTATTCATCCATTCCAAATTCAAGAGTCTTGCAAAGCACCGTCAAAATGGTTGACTTGCAGCTTTTCGATCTTAACTATCAAAAGAAAGAGTAGACTTTGTGAAAGCTCATATACAGAGCCGTTTCTCTATTGTCAGGTCAAAAACATCCAGTATTGCGCACAGAATCCCAAAATACGGGCTCTGTAGAAGCACGGATGAAAGTTGGAACAGGAATTTCCAAATGTCAAACCCGATCACAGTCACCGATCGCGCCATCAAACGAATCGCCACCATCCTTTCCAAAGAGAAGGAAGGGGCCATGCTGCGCATTTCCGTCAGCGGCGGCGGCTGCTCCGGTTTTCAATATAATTACGACATCGTGACCAGCCGCGAAGACGACGATCTGGTCATCAACAAGGACGGCGCCACCATCCTTTTCGATCCGCTCTCTTTGCAATATATGGAAGGCTCGGAAGTTGATTTTGTCAGCGATCTGATGGGACAGTCATTCCAGATCAAGAACCCTGTTGCCACCGCCTCCTGCGGATGCGGCACCAGCTTTTCGATCTGATTGCCCCTCGGCCCGCTGCTACGAAACCGGCCAACATCCAAGCGACAAAGCTCAATATCCACGCCACACAGCAAAGAGGCTCCCATGCGCATAGCCACCTGGAACATCAACGGCATCAAGGCCCGTCACCCCAATCTGCTGCGCTGGCTGGAAGAGGAAAAGCCCGACATTGCCTGCCTGCAGGAAATCAAGTCGGTGGATGAGGCCTTCCCACGCGCCGACATCGAAGCGCTGGGCTATAATGTCGAAACCCACGGCCAGAAGAGCTTCAATGGCGTGGCTATCCTCTCGCGCCTGCCCTTCGAAGAGGTCAATCGCGGCCTGCCCGGCGATGACAGCGACGAGCAGGCCCGTTTCATCGAAGGCCTGTTCGCAACCAACAAGGGTCCGTTGCGGGTCATCAGTCTCTATCTGCCAAATGGCAACCCGGTCGACAGCGACAAATATCCCTACAAGCTGGGCTGGATGCGGCGCCTGATAAGCTGGACCAGAGAGCGCCTGCTGCTGGAGGAAGCCTTCATGCTTTCAGGTGACTATAATGTCATTCCAACCGCAGAAGATGTTCATGATCATGACGCATGGTGGGGAGATGCGCTTTATCGCGAGGAAACGCTGGAGCTTTTCCGAGAGCTCAAGGCGCTTGGCCTGACCGAGGCTTTCCGCGCCTGCAATGGGACCCCGCATCAATATTCATTCTGGGATTATCAGGCCGGTGCCTGGCCGCGCAACAATGGCATTCGCATCGACCATCATCTGCTCTCGCCCGAAGCGGCAGACATGCTCAAGAGCTGCGAAATCCAGAAGGCCACACGCGACTGGGAAAAGCCGTCCGACCATGTGCCGGTAATGTTGACCCTCAATTGCAAACAGGCCTGAGCGCGCATCACCAAGCGAGCCCCCGGACCTGTCGAAGCCGTGATCCAATAGCCAGAAGCTATAAAGCCATTTTGTGAGTAAAAAGGAAAGCGCGGCGAGTGATCAATCGCCGCCTTTCTCCAACCATTCGCTGGCAAGGGCAACGGCCTTCTTGCGCGTTGCCTCATCAGCCAGAGCAAAAGCCGCTTCCTGCCGATCCAGAACCTCGGGATTGGTCGAATCCAGCGTTCGGGCAATCGTCAGCCACTTGAGGCCATTGACCGGCTGCCGTGGCAGAATATTGCCCTCAAGCAGCATCTCACCAAGCTCCAATTGCGCCGGGACGTGCCCCTTGCGAGCCGCTTTACTTAGCCAGCGCGCCGCCATTTTCGGCTCGATCTTGCCGTCCGACTGGTCCAGATAGGACATGGCCAGATGATATTGGGCATCAGGATCGCGGAAATAGGAGGCAGCATATTGCAAAAAGTCCCGCGCCTTGCCCGGATCCGGAGTAAGCTTGCCCACGATACCGGTGCGGACAAAACTGCTCAATTTGACGATGGCATTGGAGACATAGCGAGCCTCAACTGAGCCGGGCTGGGCATCGCCATATTGCTTGACGATGCCATTGAACAGATCGAAGGCCTGACCGGGGTCCTTGACCACGCCGTCGCCTTCTTCATACATGCGCCCCAGCTTCCATTGCGATGCCATATGCCCGTTATGGGCAGCATAGGTCAGCGCCTGTACGGCAGTCGATTTGTTGCCGAACTTGTAGGCCTGCGCACCGAACCGAAAGGCTTCATCGGGACTGGCCTGCCCCTCTTCGATCGTCCGCGGATCGAAGGCATAGGAAGGCATACTCCCTGCGGCTCCAAACAAACCGACAAGAGCCAAAGTCTGCAATAGCTTTACCGCAAAACTCGTTTGACGCTTCATGTCACACCACTCGCCTGCCCGGCATCAAGAACATCGCTGTTCGACGCCCTGCAGGCCCGTCTCCTGTTCACCCGGCAGCATCGCTCCCAAGACCGGGTTCAATATTTTCTTCTGCCCTGAAACTCTCTGCTTGAAGAAATGTTCTGCCTGTTACCAAGACCCTAAAAATGTCACTTCTATGACGGCCCTCATTAACTTTTGACGACTCTTTCTTCAACAGCGCTCAAGCTGACCGCATAATGTGGCTGAACACAGGCAGAAGGGGTTAAGCAGAATGGTTAACGAAGTATTTTTCAACCGGCCGTGTCTTTTCTGCAACGCTTCACCCAAAAGTCACCATTAAATAAACATAGGTAATTTTAACCATGCCTGAAATTTCTGTTCTCACACCTCACTTAAGGTTAAGCTATTCCAGATAGTCTGTTTCAAAGCGGCAACTGGAACGATTCACGGGAGGGAACCATGCCAAAGCCAGCCGATGACAACACGATCAGCTCTCTTGATGAAACGACCGACAAGCCGCATGAATTGACGAATCTGGAAAGGATTTTGCAACAGAGCAAGCCTGATGAAGGGCTCGCGAAATCCGAAGAAGAGGCAAATGCCCCTGCGGGCGCGGCTGAGGAAACGCCTCACTCATCCCCATCCATCTATGAGATGCGCCACGATCCCAGCGAGATCAGACGTGTCTTCGAGCGTGGCGTTTATCCCTACAAGACCAAAATGAAGCGTCAGACCTATGAAAAGCAGAAAAGCCTTTTGCAGGTTGAGCTGCTCAAGGCGCAGAAATGGGTCGAAGAATCAGGCGAAAAGATCGTTGTGCTGTTTGAGGGTCGCGATGCGGCAGGCAAAGGCGGCACCATCAAGCGCTTCATGGAACATCTCAATCCCCGCACGGCCAGCGTTATAGCGCTCAACAAGCCGACCGACCGCGAGCGCACCCAATGGTATTATCAGCGCTATGTGGCTCATCTGCCCGGCGCCGGAGAAATGGTGCTGTTTGACCGCTCCTGGTATAACCGCGCTGGCGTTGAAAGGGTCATGGGTTTCTGCTCCCCCAGCGAATATCTTGAATTCATGCGCCAGACACCGGAATTTGAGCGCATGATCTGCCGCTCCGGCATCCGTCTGTTCAAATACTGGTTCTCGGTCACGCAGGAAGAGCAGCGCCGCCGTTTCTCCTCCAGAGAAACCGATCCGCTCAAACAATGGAAGCTGTCACCGGTCGACAAGGCATCGCTTGATAAGTGGGACGACTATACCGAGGCCAAGGAAGCCATGTTCTTCTACACCGACACCGCCGATGCCCCATGGACCATTATCAAATCCAATGACAAGAAACGGGCGCGACTAAACTGCATGCAGCATTTTCTGGCCAGCCTGCCCTACCCCAACAAGGATCGCCACATCGTCCATGGTCCCGATCCGCTGATTGTCGGCAGCTCCGGACAGGTCATCGGCAACGACGCCCACATTCTGGGCAAGAGCCTGAGCCCGAACGATTAGTCGCGCCCAAAAGGTCAAAGGGCCAATATTAAGACGCCAGAAATCAAAAGGGGGAAGTGACAAATGTCACTTCCCCCTTTCCTTGCGCCAGAAGCGATCGCAAAATAAACGCACTTCAAAGCCACACAAGTCTCAGGCAGCAGGCTTACTGCATCTGGGACAACAGCTCTGGATTGATGACCAGATTGCGCACGCCGTGAGCATGGTCTTCCTCGAAGACATTGCCTTCCAGCCATTTTTCGACCGAAGCAATATTGACCTTCAGCACGCGAGGACGAACGCCCCAGCTGACCTGAAATGGCGATGGCACTTCGTTATAGCCCGGACCAGTGGTTGACCCTTCATACTGGATCGGCTCACCGGAATTGGTTGGCAGACCCGGAGCCTGATAGAGCCCATTTTCCTTTTCCACCTCTACGAGATCAAGGAAATCGGCAGCTTCGCTGTCATTAACCAGCACAAAGACCTGACCTTCCACGCGCAATTGCGGATTCTTGATCGTGTCATTGAAGCAGGAATTCAGGGTTGGGCCGGGTTTGACCTGTGCGGTGGAATAAACATAATGCACTTCGATCGTGTCACCGGGATAGAGCGTAGCCAGCGGGCTATGTTCGGTTTTGCCAACGCCGTGATCAAAGGCAGCCAGCTCATCCTTGCTCAGCTTGTCCGCATCGTTATATTTCCAGCCTGAACCATAGCCCTCACCATCACCGTTACCGGCATAAGTGGTGAAATCACCGCCCTTATGTTCAGCATTCTTGTGAAAGTGAATGTTGCACAGATTCATCTGCTTGTAGCTCGGAGCCCGGCTGAAAAGGCGCATATTGGTGCCATCCAGAGCATCGAGATCACGCGGGGCCTGAGGGCCATAGCCGGCATCCTTGGCGCTTTCAGCCAGCGCAGCGCGCTGTGCGTTGATCAAGTCATCCGAAACGGCCTTGAAGGATTGATCGCCAGCCCAAGCAGCTCCAGAAAGGGAAAACAGGCAAGCAGCAGCAACCATTAGAGAAATATTTTTGGTCACAATGGTCTCCTATATTGAGATATCGAAGTAAAAACGCGAATAGGCTCAACCAATTCGCAACCATAACCTATAGGCGCAAGTAGACAGCCTCCAGTAGACCATAAATCTACGGAGTTATAAAATTATTATTGAAAGCTAGTCTATATGCGGCGGCAAAAGTCGCCTTATAGGAAAGGTTGTTACAATAGAGAACCTTGGTCCGCTCTCTAAAGCACACAGATCAACTATTTTTAAATCATGTCAAAAATGTGCGCACGACGACATTCGGTTACATTCGCGCCAAATATCCACCGTACTATTGTCAGTGCAAACAATGTCAATACAACCAAGAATTTAAATGATTGAATAGAAGGCAGAGAATGCCCCGGAGCAGCACTATCCATAGATGAGATCGGCCCGCTGCTCGAAGGCAGCCGAGAATTTCTTGAAAGCCTTGTCAAACATCGCCCCCATCAGACCGGAAAGCATCCGGTTGCGGAATTCATAATCGATATAAAAAACCACGTGGCAGGCGTCGGGTTCACCTTCAATCGGCTCGAAATTCCAGCGGTTTTCCATATATCTGAAAGGTCCGTCGAGATATTCGGCGACGATCTGATGCTGGAGGGGCAAAAGCGTCACCTTGGAGGTGAAGCTTTCGCTGATCATCTTGTAGGCCACCACCATATCGGCGACCAGAATGCTGCCAACTTCGGTTTCCTTGCTGCCCCTGATATGAAGAGCCTTGCAAAGGGGCACAAATTCCGGATAGCGCTCCACATCGGCCACCAGCTTGAACATGTCTTCAGCGGAATGCTTGACTTTATGTCGGCTCTGGAATTTGGGCATGCCTTGTTTATTCTCCGCTTACTGTCCAAGCTTGGCGCGGCGTGCGGCCTTGAGCTTTTCGAAATCCTCCCCGGCATGATGGGAAGAGCGCGTCAGCGGATTGGCAGACACCATCAGGAAGCCCTTGGTATAGGCGATGGTTTCATAGCCCTTGAATTCCTGCGGCGTCACAAACTTGATCACCGGATGATGCTTGCGGCTGGGCTGCAAATACTGACCGATGGTCAGGAAATCGACATCGGCGACCCGCAGGTCATCCATCAGCTGCAAAACCTCGTTACGCTCCTCGCCAAGCCCCACCATGATGCCAGATTTGGTGAACATGGTCGGATCCAGCTCCTTGACCTTTTGCAGCAAACGGATGGAATGGAAATAACGGGCACCGGGCCGTACCTTGAGATAATTGGAAGGCACCGTTTCCAGATTGTGATTGAACACATCCGGCTTTGCCGCCACCACAATCTCCAGAGCCCCTTCCTTGCGCAAAAAGTCCGGCGTCAGCACCTCGATGGTGGTTTCCGGCGAAGCGGCACGGATGGCATGGATGACATCGGCAAAATGCTGTGCTCCGCCATCGGCCAGATCATCGCGGTCAACCGAGGTGATCACCACATGCTTGAGGCCCATCTGGGCCACAGCCCGCCCGGTATTTTCCGGCTCGTCCGGATCGAGCGCACCGGGGATACCGGTAGCAACATTGCAGAAAGCGCAAGCTCGGGTGCAGATGCCGCCCATGATCATGAAGCTGGCATGCTTGTGCGACCAGCATTCGCCCATATTCGGGCATCCGGCTTCCTCACAGACAGTCACAAGCTTGTTGCCCCGCACGATATCGAGGGTTTCCTTGTAGGTCTTGGAGCCGGGCGCCTTGACGCGGATCCAGTCCGGCTTTCTCTGAATGGGATTGTCTGGCCGGTGGGCCTTTTCCGGATGACGGGGTTTGAGCGCAGGCTTGCTTGCAGCCTCTGCCCGGGTAGAAACGGTATCAATGATGGTGACCATTCAGGTTCCTCGTCATCCCTTCAACTCTGAGCGATCAGCAATATCCAACCCATAACGGGTGGTCAAGCCAATCACCTTAGAACTTTTTGATAGACAAACAACACCAGGATTGCCCCCAGCGTCGCGATAATCGTCGTGTCGATAAAACTGCCGCGGTGCACGAGATGAATGCCGAGGCGGTTTGCAAGAAACCCGCCAACGAAAGCACCGATCAACCCTACAATCAGGTTTGTAAACAAGCCATGATTAGAATTCGTGACCTTTTCGGCAATGAAACCGGCAATAATTCCGACAATGATCCAACCAATGATCCCCATTTTTATCCTCTCTTCATAGCAATTATTAAGACCGATATGGCCTTAACCATAAATAGCGACGAAAAATGGCCATTCAAGTTAGAAAAAACGGGGCGGACCTTATAGCCAGCCCCGCCAAGCTCACCTTGAAGCCATCAAACAGGAATATCGGTTGATACGTCAAAGCATCATGTCTGGATCACACGACCATAAGCGTCACGAACCGATTCCGGCATCATTTCCGACAGGGTCGGGTGCGGGAAGATCGTTTCCATCAGCTCTTCTTCGGTGGTTTCCAGCCCCATCGCGACACAGAAGCCCTGAATGAGTTCGGTCACTTCGGCACCGATCATATGCGCACCAAGCAGCTGGCCGGTCTTCTTGTCAAAAATCGTCTTGATCATGCCCTCCGGCTCACCAAGGGCAATGGCCTTGCCGTTGGCAATGAACGGGAAGCGACCAACGCGGACGTCAAGCCCCTTGGCCTTGCAAGCCTGTTCGGTAAGACCGACGGAGGAAACCTGCGGATGACAATAGGTACAACCCGGAATCTTGCTCTTGTCCATCGGATGGGGATGCAGACCGGCGATCTTTTCAACGCAGATCGTGCCTTCATGCTCGGCCTTGTGTGCCAGCATCGGAGGACCGGCAACGTCGCCAATGGCATAGATGCCTTCCACATTGGTGCGGCCATAGTCGTCAATCACGATGCAGCCACGATCCGTCTTGATGCCAAGCTTCTCAAGGCCGAGATTTTCGATATTACCCTGAACACCAACGGCGGAGATGATGCGGTCGGCCTTGATGACCTCGGTCTTACCACCCTTCTTCTCGACGGTGGCCTCGACATTGTTGCCGCCCTTCTTGACGCTCGTCACCTTGGCTTCGGTCAGGATCTTGATACCCTGCTTCTCAAGAGACTTGCGCGCCATGGCGGAGATTTCGTCATCTTCCACCGGCAGGATCTTCGGCATCATTTCAACAACGGTGACATCTGCCCCCATGGTGTTGAAGAAGCTGGCAAACTCGATACCGATCGCGCCGGAACCAACCACCAGCAGGCTCTTGGGCATGATATCCGGCTTCAACGCATTGAAATAGGTCCAGATCAGCTTGCCGTCCGGCTCAAGTCCGGGCAGAACGCGCGGGCGGGCACCGGTCGCCAGAATGATATGCTTGGCCTTGTAGGTACCCGCATCAGCACCGGCAACCGTCAGCGATCCCTTGCCTTCCAGAACAGCCTCACCCTTGATCACGGTGACCTTGTTCTTTTTCATCAGGAAGCCAACGCCGGTATTGAGCTGCTTGGAGACACCGCGAGAGCGCTCGACAACCTTCTGCAGATCAAAGCTGACATTGTCTGCCGAAAGACCATAGTCCTTGGCATTCTTCATGAAGTGGTAGATTTCGGCAGAGCGAAGCAGTGCCTTGGTCGGAATACAGCCCCAGTTGAGGCAGATCCCGCCCAGCTCATTCTTCTCGACAATCGCCGTCTTGAGACCAAGCTGGGAGGAGCGAATGGCAGTCACATAACCACCAGGTCCAGAACCGACTACGATTACGTCAAATTCAGTCTGTGCCATTTTGAAATTTCCTCTAAATCTCCTCTTGACCGATCTTGCGGCAAGGAAGACGCGAATGCTCCCGCCATTTGGCGAAAGCTCAACGAACCCATTTTGCCTTCAAGGGCCGATCGCGCATGGTGGCGCGACCGGAGGGGTCAAGAAGCCGTCGGGATTAGACCAGCATGCTCATCGGGTTTTCGATATAACCCTTGAACGCCTTGAGCAGTTCGGCACCCAGAGCGCCATCAACGGTGCGGTGATCGGTCGACAGGGTGACCGTCATCATGGTGGCCACCTTGATTTCGTCACCAACGATGACAGGACGCTTTTCACCGGCACCAACGGCCAGAATGGTCGAATGCGGCGGGTTCACAACGGCCGAGAAGCTCTTGACGCCCATCATGCCCATATTCGACACGGCAGTCGTACCACCCTGATATTCCTCAGGCTTGAGCTTGCGTTCCTTGGCCCGCTTGCCCAGATCCTTCATCTCGTTGGAGATGGTGGAAAGAGCCTTCTCTTCGGCCTTGCGAATGATCGGCGTAATCAGACCACCTTCGATGGAAACCGCAACACCGACATCAACATGCTTGTGCTTGACCATATTGTCCGAAGTCCAGGAGACGTTGGCATCAGGCACATCGCGCAGGGCAAGGGCCAGAGCCTTGATCACCATGTCGTTGACAGACAGTTTGTAGACCGGCTTGTCGTCCTTGCGCGGAGCGGAACTGTTGAGCTGGCCGCGCAAGGCGAGCAGATCATCAAGCGCGCAGTCAACCGACACATAGAAGTGTGGAATGGTCTGCTTGGCTTCGGTGAGACGTTTTGCAATGGTCTTGCGCATGCCATCATGAGGCACAAGTTCGTAAGAGCCTTCAGCAAAGTTCTTGAGAACCTGTTCATCAGACGGCCCCGCAGGAGCCGCAGCAGCGGCAGCCGGAGCAGCAGCAGCCTTCGGTGCTTCGGCAGCAGCAGGCGCACCCGCTTTTGCCGTACCGGCTTCAAGAGCGGCATCCACGTCGCGCTTGACGACACGACCGCGCGGGCCGGTGCCAGAAATCTTGGCAAGATCGAGATCATTCATCTTGGCCAGACGACGGGCGAGCGGCGAAGAGAAGATGCGATTGCCATCGGCAGCCGTCGGCGCAGGACCGGCGGCAACATTGGCCTGAGGCGCAGCGGCAGCTGTAGGAGCAGCCTCTTCCTTGGTCTCAGCCGCAGCAGCGGGCGCAGGTGCCGGAGCACCAGCCGCAAACCCTTCCAGAGCGGAAGCGTCTTCGCCTTCTTCCAGCAGCAGCGCAATCGGAGCATTGACAGCGACGTCGGCAGTACCGGATTCGACAAGAATCTTGCCGATGGTGCCTTCGTCAACCGCTTCTACTTCCATGGTTGCCTTGTCGGTCTCGATTTCGGCGATCACATCACCGGCGGAGATAGCATCCCCTTCCTTGACCAGCCATTTGGCGAGCGTGCCGCTCTCCATGGTTGGAGATAGGGCCGGCATCGTAATTGTTACAGGCATTCTCTCTCTCCTTTAGGCGGTGTAGGTGACAGCTTTGACAGCTGCGATCACCTCGGCAACAGTTGGCAACGCCAGCTTTTCAAGATTCTGGGCATATGGCATCGGCACATCCTTGCCGCAGACGCGGGCAACAGGAGCATCCAGATAGTCAAAAGCCTGATCCATGACACGGAAAGCAACTTCCGAAGCGGTGGAGGCCTGCGGCCAGCCTTCCTCGACAACCACACAGCGGCCAGTCTTGATAACCGAACGAATGATGGTCTCGGTGTCAAGCGGACGGATGGTGCGAAGGTCGATGACTTCAGCTTCGATGCCTTCCTTGGCCAGCTCTTCGGCTGCGTGCAGGGAATGCTGCATGCCCATACCGAAGGAGACGATGGTGACATCATTACCCTTGCGGGCAACCTTGGCCTTGCCGAGTGGCACAGTGAAATCATCCACATCCGGCACATCGAAGCTGTGGCCATAGAGGATCTCATTCTCAAGGAACACGACAGGGTTGTCGGTCCGGATGGCAGACTTGATCAGACCCTTATAGTCGGCAGCCGTGTATGGATGCACAACGATAAGCCCCGGAATCTGGCTGTACCATGCGGTATAATCCTGCGAATGCTGGGCAGCCACGCGGGCAGCAGCACCGTTCGGACCGCGGAACACGATCGGGTTGGTGATCTGGCCACCGGACATATAGAGCGTCTTGGCCGAAGAGTTGATGATATGGTCAATCGCCTGCATGGCGAAGTTGAAGGTCATGAACTCGACAATCGGGCGCAGACCGGCCATCGCCGCACCGGCAGCAAGACCGGTAAAGCCGTGCTCGGTAATCGGGGTATCGATCACCCGGCGTTCGCCGAACTCGTCCAGCATGCCTTGCGAAATCTTGTAGGCACCCTGATATTGAGCGACTTCTTCACCCATCAGGAAGACATTGTCATCGCGACGCATTTCTTCGGCCATGCCATCGCGCAAGGCTTCGCGAACAGTCTGGGTTTTCATCGGGGTACCGGCCGGAATTTCCGGCTCGTCCTCAACGTCGGGAACCGTGACCGGAGCCGCAGACTTTGGCTCGGCAGGCACGGAGGCCGGAGCAGCTGGCGCTTCAGCAGCAGGAGCCGCATCAGCAGACACATTATCCAGAGCAGAAGCGTCTTCGCCTTCTTCCAGGATCAGGGCGATCAGCTCATTGACCTTGACACCCTGAGTGCCTTCGGCAACGACGATCTTGCCCAGAGTGCCCTCTTCGACCGATTCCACTTCCATGGTGGCCTTGTCGGTTTCGATCTCGGCAATCACGTCACCGATCTCGACCTTGTCACCTTCCTGCTTGACCCATTTGGCCAGATTGCCTTCTTCCATGGTTGGGGAGAGGGCCGGCATAAGAACTTTAATTGGCATAATTCTATCCCTTCACCTTACAGAGGCATGTAAATATCGGTCCAGAGCTCGGATTCATCCGGCTCGGGATTGGTCTGGGCGAAGTCAGCAGAATCGGAGACGATTGCGCGAATATCCTTGTCGATGGCTTTCAGCTCATCTTCGCTGGCAAGACCGCCATCAATCAGACGCTGACGCACCTGCTCGATCGGATCATGCTCATTGCGCATTTTCTGCACTTCTTCCTTGGAACGATATTTCGCCGGGTCGGACATGGAATGCCCGCGATAGCGATAGGTGATCATTTCGAGGATGTAAGGCCCCTTGCCTTCGCGCGCCCATTCGATGGCACGTTCGGCAGCGGCCATGACGGCACGCACATCCATACCGTCGACCTGCTCGCCCGGAATACCGAAGGAGATACCGCGCTGGGACAGATCGGTGTTGGAAGAAGAACGCTCGATCGAGGTTCCCATGCCATATTTATTATTCTCGATCACATAGATCGCAGGCAGGTTCCAGAGCTTGGCCATGTTGAAGCTTTCATAGACCTGACCCTGGTTGGATGCGCCGTCGCCCATATAAATGAAGGAGACATTGTCATTGCCACGATATTTGTTGGCAAAAGCAAGACCGGTGCCGATGGACACCTGAGCGCCAACGATGCCGTGACCGCCAAAGAAATTCTTCTCGCGGCTGAACATGTGCATCGAGCCGCCCTTGCCTTTGGAATAGCCGTCCTTGCGACCGGTCAGCTCGGCCATGACCCCTTTGGGATCCATGTCACAGGCCAGCATGTGACCGTGATCGCGATAGGAGGTGACGACCTGATCGCCTTCCTTGGCAGCCATCTGCATGCCGACAACGACCGCTTCCTGCCCGATATACAGGTGACAGAAACCGCCGATCATGCCCATACCATAGAGCTGACCAGCTTTTTCCTCGAAACGGCGGATCAGCAACATTTCACGATAGGCGTGAAGTTCCTGATCCTTATCAAATTCAACGATTGTGCGATTTACCGGGGTACGGGATGACCCCTTCGCCGCCTTCTTGGCGGTGCCAGACGCGGATGCTGCCATTTTGCTGCTCCCTAAAGCGTTTCCATGCATGTAGAATAATTTAGGGAGTTCTAATCTGCAATTGAAGATCGCGCGCGTAATCCACCGAAAAATAGCGCTTAACAGATTGATTTAACGACACAAAACCAATTTAACTTGATTTCAGTTAAAAAAAATCCGTCACCCAGATTCAGGTTAATTATTGAAAATCACGATTTCGTTAGGATCAGCAACATCGAGATAGGCACGCGCCCGCTCGTCCATCATGTCAGGATCGAGAGTTTCCTTGCGAAACAGGGCAATGCGATGCTCCTCGGCTTCACGTATATAGCGCAAGGAGAGCAGATCTGCCTCCAGCGCATCGGCCCTCACCTTCATGTCGGCAAGGGCATAGACACCAAAGCTGCCATGCAGCGTATGGTACACAAAATAGGCGAGAATTAACAGGAAAAAGAAAGGGAGCACCAGCTGGCGCAATACAGAATTTTTTCTTTGGCGAGTTGCCATACCGTACACCCTACACATTCGGTTATCAGGCAGTACGCAAAACCCTTTCTGCCTGACACGTGTACTATTTAGCCCCCTTAGCGTTAACAAACGCTTTCCAAAAACCGGTCATATCGATTTTTCGCGCATTTTTTTGGTATATGAAACGTTAATCAATTCAATAAGTTAATGAAAAATTTACAAAAGCAGAAACATTTCCTTCAAGTCATTACCCGATAGTCCAACAACAACAGGCAACAGGGAGCCCCATCCATTTTAAGACTGGACTACCGGCTTTTGACCTTGATCCCACAGCGGCTTCAGCCCAAAAGTAGAAACAGCAAATGCAGCAGATGCATGAGGCCGAAGCCATATCGGTTTTCGTCTCTCATCTGAAGACAGCCAAGCATATTATCGGGGCCACCAGATGCATATTCACAGCAGACGCCTGCCAATTTTCACCGATCTGCGCGACTTCATCAAATATTGCGAAGACCATGGCGAACTGATCCGCATTTCAGAACCTGTCAGCATGAAGTTGCAGGCAACGGAATTGCAAAGGCGCGTCATGATGAAGAATGGCCCCGCCCTGTTGCTTGAAAAGCCGATCCGTTCAGACGGCACCCCGAGCAGCATGCCAGCGCTCATCAACCTGTTCGGAACTGTTAGGCGCGTTGCCTGGTCGCTTGGCTGCCAAGAGGATGAACTCATCTCCTTTGGCGAGTTCCTCGCCTATCTGCGCCAGCCCCAGCCACCGGAGCGGTCCGAGATCCTTCCTGCCATCGGCCCTCTGCTCAAGGCCGCAACGAGCCTGCGCGGCAAGATCCAGAGCAAGGCCCCCTGTCAGGAAGTCACTCATATTGAAGAGGCAATCGACCTTGATAGCCTGCCGATCCAGACCTGCTGGCCCGAAGAGCCCGCCCCGCTCATCACTTGGCCGATTGTCATCACCAAACCGGCCGACAGCGACGAGATCAAGGGCTATAACTGGGGCGTCTATCGCATTCAGCAGGCCAGCAAAAACAGCCTGATCATGCGCTGGCTGGAAAATCGCGGTGGCGCGGCCCATTTCCGCCAATGGAAGGCCAAGGGTGAAGATATGCCCATTGCCATCGCCATTGGCAGCGACCCGGCCACCATCATGGGGGCCGTCACCCCCATTCCTGAAACATTGAGCGAAGCCCAATTCTCCGGCCTGTTCCGCGGCAAACCAACGCAACTGGTGAAAGCCAGAACCCAACCCATTCTCGTACCCGCCAACGCGGAAATCGTCATTGAAGGCACGGTATCAGCAACAGAGACCCTGCCCGAAGGCCCCTATGGTGACCATACCGGCTATTATAATGCCGTGGAGCACTTCCCGAAGGTGACAGTGACTGCCATCACCCACCGCAAGGATCCGATTTATCTCTCCACCTATACCGGACGCGCACCAGACGAGCCCTCGGTCATTTCCGAAGCGCTCAACGATGTCTTCATGCCCCTTGTCAGGCAGGCCTTTCCCGAAGTCGTCGACTGCTGGCTGCCACCGGAAACAGCTTCCTATCGCGTTGCGGTTATTTCCATCAACAAGCGCTATGCCGGTCAGGCCCGGCGGGTCATGATGGGCATGTGGTCGATGCTGCCCCAATTCAACATGACCAAGCTGATCATCGTGGTGGATTCCCATATCAATGCCCGCAGCTGGGAAGATGTCATGTGGGCCGTCGCCACCAAGACAGACCCCGGCCGCGATCTTCTGCAAGTGGATAATACCCCGATCGACTATCTCGATTTCGCCTCGCCTCTGGAAGGCCTTGGCGGTAAACTGGGCATTGACGCGACTGACAAGATTGGCTCGGAAACCGCCCGTGAATGGGGACGGGAGCTGAAAATGGATCCCCAGACCCATCAGGATGTCGACGCACTGATCGAGAAACTCGGCCTCTAGCCGCACCATCAGGAAAAAGAGCGACCATGCAGAAGACAAGAAAAATCGGCATCGTTATAACCGGCGCATCCGGCTCGCTTCTGGGACTTGGTGCCATGCAGCAGCTGCACTGCCTGAAAGAAGCCGGCCAGTCGCTGGAGATCCACCTTCTCATCACCGCAGGCGGCTTGACCACCGCCGCGCTGGAACTCAGCCAGCAACAGATCGCAGAGCTTGATGGTCTGGCCGATCATCGCCATGATGATCATGATCTCGCGGCCTCCATCGCTTCAGGTTCCAATCCCCTTGACGGCCTACTCTTTGCGCCCTGCTCCATTCGCAGCATGGCCGCCATAGCCTATTGCCAGACGGACAGGCTGTCGATCCGCGCCGCCGACGTCATACTGAAAGAGCGCCGTAAACTGGTGCTCGCCCTGCGCGAAACGCCGCTTCATCTGGGCCATATCAAGGCCATGGAACAGGTAACTCTCATGGGCGGCATCATCGCTCCACCGGTTCCTGCATTCTATCTCAAGCCCGAAAGCATTGAGGAAATGATCCAGCAAGCAGCGGCGCGATTGCTTTCCCATTTTGATCTGGATGTCAGCCCCATCATGCAACGCTGGGGCAAGGACGGGCATTGACAAATCGCCCACCCCGCCAATTGGCAAGCCTATGGGCCAGCGCTTTACCCTCGCGAGCCTTGGCAAACGCTCCAAAGCTCTGCAACGATAACGAACCCACCGGCGCGATTATCTTGGTACAAAATCCCTCCGGGGCCTGACATTGCCCGGCCCATTGGCTAAGCTGCCATAAGGCAGGCACTTGGCTGGGGGAATGGCATGATGCTTTTACGTCTATTCGGAATAACGCTGGTTGGCTTCTGGCGGCTCATCATCGGCATCATTCTGGGAACCATCCTCTATATCTACTGCTTTCTCTATCAGGAGCAGATCTACACCAATGTGCATGCCTTCTCGCGCAACGCCATCGATTGGCTGGACCACCAGCCCTATATTCTCGCCTATGCCAAATGGTTCGAGCTTCTGAAGATCGACGACAAGCTCTCTTTCGCGCTCTATGTGCTGTTCGGACGTCTGGCATGGATGCTGCTGGAAAGCATCTGGCTCTTTCTCTATCGCAAGGCAACCCGATAGAAGCGCGAAACACCTCTTCCCAGAGCCTCTTCCCAGAGCCTCTTCCCAGTGCCTTCTCCCGGCTCCCCTTCCCGATATTCCGGCGCGATATCCCCTCTCGGCATCCCCGCGCACCATCTACGCTATCATCTGGCCATCATCAGCGCCCGGCAAAGCCCCAACACCCCGCCATCTTGACAGCTTCATTTCATATTCAAAGAAAAGAATTGATTACATATCAAACGAAACATATTGTCGCATTAGCAGCTCAGGATTGTGCTTGCCAAATAAACGTCATTGCGCTAAACACCGCCTTGGTCGGCAGTTCACCAAGGCGTCACTGCTTCTTTGAAGCGCTAAACCTGCCGCAAGTTTCAGACCGACACTTATCCCGTGCCGCGTCGCAAGAGTGACCACGACTGACAATGATCGGCACAAGTCGAGGATAAGTCATGTCCAGAACCACCCTTCCCTTTGAGGTCGGAGATATCTCTGCCCTTGCCAAATCTCTCAAGAAAGCTTGGGAAAAATCCGAACTGCCGCCGAGCCATGTCGAATGGCTCAACATTTTGGCGCGCGCTGCGGGATACAAGAATTTTCAGCATTACAAGGCCGATCACAATGCGGAGCAGCGCCTCTCGGCCCAGCCACAACCGGCTGAGCAGGCCGATCACGCCCTGATCGAAAAGGCCCTGCGCCATATCGGCGATGACATCAAACTTCTGCGCTGGCCCGGTCGCGCGTCTCACAGAAGCCTTGTCCTCTGGTGGCTCTGGTCACTTTTCCCGGCTCACATTTCCCTGACCGAAAAACAGGTCAACACGCTTCTCAAAGCACGCAACAGCTTTGGCGATCATGCCATTCTGCGCCGCGCACTGGTGGATGAGCAATTTGTTACGCGCTCGCCGGACGGCTCCCGCTATCAGCGCAGGGAAATGCCACCCGAGGCCACTGCCAGACGGTTCATCCAGATCATCAGAATGCGTGAAAAAGAAGCCTCGGACTGACCCATTCGGGCCATAACCCCGGCAACCTTGCCGACAGCCAGTATCAGACCACCGTATTTGCAAATTCGCTTTTGCCGCAACCGTGCTCAACCAAAGGGTCAATGACGCTTCGCGCGTTTGAGCATATGCGCCTTTTTGAGAAATAGTCCCATGTCAAATCTTCATCAGGTTTCATACCCGGCCAGCCAGACCGCGCCAACCGCCAAAGGCCTCATCGAATATGCAACAACAGATCCAGTCCGCACCCAGCCCATCCTGACCATTCATGGTGGTATGGGCGGCTATGATCAGGGTATCCTGCTTGCCAAAGCGGCCATCGATCCCGATCTGGAGCCAGCACCGCTCGCCATATCGAGGCCGGGATATTTGAATTCACCATTGGCCAGCGCCAAGACACCGGCAGAACAGGCCGATCTTTTCGCCAGCCTTCTTGATCACCTGCAAATCGAGCGCGCAGCCGTCATTGCCATTTCAGCCGGAGGCCCCTCTGCCATCGAATTTGCCGCCCGTCATGGCGAGCGATGTTCAGCACTCATTCTTGTCTCCTGCTGCGCAGGTCACCTGCCCATCAGGCGCGCCATCAGCATGCGGCTAATGCTGATGAACATCCTGACACGATCCGCCAGAGCAACCCGCTGGCTGCAAGCAAAGGCCAAAGCAGATCCGCGCAAGGCGGCAAGCCGGTCCATCTCCGACCCTGACCTTCTGGAGAGAACCATCGCCAATGAGAAGGCCTGGCCATTGATGCAGGCCCTGCAAGAAAGCGTCATGGACAGGATGGCACAAAGATTACCCGGAACCATCAATGACACAGAACAATTCAACCAGCCGATGGCGCTGCCCTTTGCTGCGATCCGCTGTCCGACGCTGATAATTCACGGCGAGAAGGATCCCGTCGTTCCATTCGCCCACGCCAACAACGCCGCCCGATCAATTCAAAAGGCCAAACTTGTGCCGCTGCAAGATGCCGAGCATGTTGCCCTGTTCACCCATTTGCAGACGGTCCGCAACGAGACTGGTCGCTTCCTTGCCGAAGTGGGCATTTGATACAAATAACCACAAAGAAAAAACCGGCGCATCCTATGGGTGCGCCGGTCGAAATTTTCAAAGCCTGAACCCAAAGGGTTCAACCAGCCCGTTCTTAGCCCTTCAGGATAGAACGGCCAGCAAACTTGGCCATCGGGCCGAGTTCTTCTTCGATGCGGATCAGCTGGTTGTATTTTGCCAGACGGTCGGAACGAGACAGCGAACCGGTCTTGATCTGGCCGCAGTTGGTGGCAACAGCGAGGTCAGCAATGGTTGCGTCTTCGGTTTCACCGGAACGGTGAGACATGACAGCGGTGTAAGAGGCCTTGTGAGCCATCTCGACAGCTTCCAGAGTCTCGGTCAGGGAACCGATCTGGTTTACCTTGACGAGGATGGAGTTGCCAACGCCCATCTTGATGCCATCAGCCAGACGCTTGGAGTTGGTTACGAACAGGTCGTCGCCAACCAGCTGGCATTTGCCGCCGATTTTTTCGGTCAGCAGTTTCCAGCCTTCCCAGTCATCTTCAGCCATGCCGTCTTCGATCGAGATGATCGGATATTTGTCAACGAGAGCTTCCAGATAGTCAGCCATGCCAGCTGCATCAAGAACCTTGCCTTCGCCCTTCAGGTTATACTTGCCATCCTTGTAGAATTCGGAGGAAGCGCAATCCAGAGCGAGATAGATGTCTTCGCCCGGCTTGAAACCGGCATCCTTGATGGACTGCATGATGAAGTCCAGAGCAGCTTCGGTGGAAGCAAGGTTCGGAGCAAAGCCACCTTCGTCGCCAACAGCGGTGTTGTGACCGGCTTTGGAGAGACCCTTTTTCAGAGCGTGGAAGACTTCAGCACCCATGCGAACAGCTTCCTTGATGCTGTCTGCACCAACTGGCATGATCATGAATTCCTGAACGTCGATCGGGTTGTCAGCATGCTCACCACCATTGATGATGTTCATCATCGGAACAGGCAGGGTGCAGGCATTCATGCCGCCAACATAGCGGTAGAGCGGCAGGCCAGCGGCAGCGGCAGCAGCCTTGGCAACAGCCATGGAGGTGCCCAGAATGGCGTTTGCGCCGATGCGGCCCTTGTTTTCGGTGCCGTCAAGCTCGATCATAACCTGGT
The DNA here is from genome assembly GCF_963676275.1 of uncultured Cohaesibacter sp. Lineage (NCBI taxonomy): Bacteria > Pseudomonadati > Pseudomonadota > Alphaproteobacteria > Hyphomicrobiales > Cohaesibacteraceae > Cohaesibacter > uncultured Cohaesibacter sp. The sequence continues at coordinate 2,661,742 of NZ_OY781091.1, forward strand.
CAAGCTGGATCTGGTTTTCTGCGTCCAGACCTACCAGAGCGTCAAAGATTTCATCATTGACGGCTTCGACAGCTTTGGAGACACCTTTACCGCCGTAACGTTCTTCGCCATCGCGCAGTTCGTGCGCTTCGTGAACGCCCGTAGAAGCGCCTGATGGGACGGCTGCGCGGCCCATGGAGCCGTCTTCAAGAACGACGTCGACTTCGACGGTAGGGTTACCGCGGCTGTCAAGGATCTCGCGACCCACGATGTCAATAATTGCGGTCATGATCGTACCTCAATTTGCATGGATTGGTTAAAGTCAGATGCCCGATTATCTAGCGAAGTTCGCGTAAGAATCATAGAGCAAGAAACAGTTTTTATGCACAAATGAACCCTAGGGGACCATTTTGTCAGTCCGATTACAATCATTTGCGATTGCGCGCTTTGATCTGTGTAAAATTAGGCTTTAGTATTAAGCGAAATTGCGCAAATTCTGCCAATGACGAATCGCCGCTGTGCATTTTATCAGTTACGTAACGATGATCAGACAGCAAACTGCGATAAAACGGGCCAAAATGGACCCGAATGTCCCTCGCCTTCCCTAAATCTGCAAAGCCTGACGAAGGGATGAGGCGTTTTTTATGGACAATTCCTGCAAGATACTTCCCATCATAGAACATAATGAAAAGAATAGAGGCCATGCGCTGCGAGTCAGGCCTTGCAAAAGCCTGCATGAAGCGCAGAACAGATTTGCAAGACAACTAGCCATCAAATGAGGTGTCCCCCTTTGCCCCAATTGATTATCACCAACGGCGATCAGGCCGCCGACCTTCTCGCAAAAGCCGGTATCGGCGATGAGATCCTGCCTTGGCGGGACATTCTGCATGAAGGTCCGGTGCCTGATGCGGATGACACCTTATTTGCAACCCTGCGCGCCCGCACTCTGGCCGATGGTCATGTTGTCACTGCAGAGATGGTACAAAAGGATTTCAAAAGACGGCTGGAGCTTCTGAGCAATCATCAGCAGTTTGAAAAGATCGAGCTGTGGTTTGAACATGATCTCTATGACCAACTGCAAATCCTGCAAATTCTGGACATGCTCAGCCGCTTCGGGCGCATCAACAATGTCACCATCGTGCAATCTCCGGCTTATCTGAGCATGCAGTCCGTAGACAGGATCGGCAAATTGCGAGAATTGTCCTTGCCGGTTCTGGACAGGATGTTCGCCTTTGCCTCCCGCACATGGAAGGCCTATATCGGCGACGGGCCGGAAGCCATCAACGCAATCCGCCTTGACCCGATCCCCGGCTTCCCCTTCATGGGACAGGCCCTCTTGCGCCTCTTGCAGGAACTGCCCGGCGCAGACGGTCTCTCGCGCACAGAAAGGCAGATCCTCTATCGCCTCAATCGCGGCGTCAATCGCCCCGGCATGCTGTTCGCTCAGGTCCTGAATATGGAAGAAGCCGCTTTTCTCGGCGACTGGAGCTTCTTCCGTATTCTCTCCGGCCTGCAATTCTGCACGCGACCAGCTCTGAGCGGACTACCGCAGGAATTCCAGCCGCGCATTTTCTCCGATGACAAACAGCGCAAGGAATTCATCACCTCGCGCCTGAATATCACCGATTTTGGCAAAAGCCTGCTCGATCATCAGACCGACCATATAGCAGAAAATGGCCTACACCGCTGGTGGGGAGGAACCGAACTGACCACGGCCAATCATTGGCGCTGGCAGGATGAAGGCGAAATGCTCAGCCATCACCGGGCAGCCTGAGGGCTGAAAGCGTGACAAGAAAAAGGGTGCCGGAAAATCCTCCCGACACCCATTCTCACCACCATTTATTTCGATTTTGCCGCTCGCGGCCCCAATCATCCGCGGGTAACAAACACCAGACTTACCAGCGAGGCAAAAGTCATGAACAACGCCGGAGCGATGATCGCAGCATAGCCCCAAGTCGCGATCGAATACCCCCAGACGCCCAGCAACAGGATAATGCCAACCAGCAGGATGTTGCTCAGTCTGGTTTCCGACGATTTCACTTCGCTCATATGATGTCTCCGCTTCATTGCCGCGCCTTTTCTGGCGCTGTCTCATAATCTCCTGCCGGGTAATATATGAATTAGTACGTACACGTCCAGATACGCAAAAGACGTGAGGCAATTTGACGCAGATCAAATTTGAAGCAAATCCGGAAGCGCTTCCCGAAAGCAGCAATTGCCTTCTTGCGGCCAATAAAAAACCGGGGCTTGGCCCCGGCTCTGCTATTCTGATCTGCTATTCTGATGAGCGAAATAACGCCCAGCTTCAGGCCATTGCGCCCGCTTCAGGCCTTTGCAATAGCGTCAAATTTCTGCAACTTGGCCAACAGGCTTTCAAGTTCCCTGATCGGCACCATATTCGGCCCATCACTCGGCGCCTTGTCCGGATCCTCGTGGGTTTCGATAAAGACACCGGCAACCCCGACGGCGACGGCGGCTCTGGCCAGAACCGGAACAAACTCGCGCTGTCCACCAGATGTTTCGCCCTGCCCGCCCGGCTGCTGCACCGAATGCGTGGCATCGAAAATGACCGGCGCACCGGTCTGGGCCATGATAGGCAGACCGCGCATGTCGGTTACAAGCGTGTTATAGCCGAATGATGTGCCACGGTCCGTCAGCATGACATTGCCATTGCCGCTATCGACGATTTTTGCCGCAACATTTCTCATGTCCCAAGGCGCCAGAAACTGGCCTTTCTTGACATTGATCACGGCACCGGTCTTGGCAGCGGCGACCAGCAGATCGGTCTGGCGGCAAAGAAAGGCCGGAATCTGCAGAATATCGACGACTTCGGCAACAGCAGCGCATTGCCCCGGCTCGTGAATATCGGTCACAACCGGCATACCGAATTTTTCCTTGATCTCGGCGAATACCGGCAGCGCCTTGTCGATGCCGATGCCGCGCTGCGATTTCAGGCTCGTGCGGTTGGCTTTGTCAAAGGACGATTTATAGACAATGCCGATATTGAGCTTGTCCGAAATTTCCTTGAGCGCTGCGGCCATTTCAAGCGCATGATCGCGGCTTTCCATCTGGCAGGGCCCGGCCATGACAGCCAGAGGCAGATGATTGCCAAAGCGGACAGATCCCGCCGAAACAACTTTATTGGGTTCAGTCATCGATAAACTCACTCTTGATATGGCGATCAGCCGGATGCTTCGCACAGAACCAGACCAACGCCTGCCATTATATCTGCCTGCACGATAAACTGACCATTATGGACAGAATATGGGATGTCATTCTTATCCAGAGCCGCCTTGGCGCGTTCCAGATCAACACCAATGCGCAGCCCCACAATGCCACCTTCTTCGGGCAGATCATGAGGCACCTCCAGATCATACAAGGCCTTGTGGGCCGACGGGGTGAGCACTTGCAAATCCCCACCGTCAAATTCCATCGTAACACCGATGCTCGTCGAACGCATGACACGCTGGCCGAGAAAACCACCGAGAAATTCATGATGATCGGACGGATTGTGATCAACGAAAAGGACGGACGCCAAATTGCGCGCACCATTCTTGTGGCTCTGATAGTCCTTCTTCCAGAAGACATCCCGGCTATGCTTATGCTGGCAAACGAAGAAACCCGTATCCACCATCAGTGGATTTCTGAGAAACCCGTTGGCAAAGCTGAGTTTTTTTTTCGAACCATCCGGCTGCTCCGCTTCTCGTTCAAAATCGAACTGCGGATAGGTCTCCAGCCCCAGCGCAGCGAAATCGCGCAAGTCGCCCCCCGCATCTTCTGAGCGCAAAACAAGCATTGATGCTCCCTGTCTGCGCTCAAGAAAGGCAAGATTGAAGCGGGCAAAGGAAAAGCTGCCCTCGGTCTGTGGCGGCATCAGGGTTTCATCCTCCACCGCCAGCAGCTCAAGATAAGAGCCTTCCAGCTGCACCAGCGCATTCTTGGTACCAAAGGGATGAAAAGCGGTCGGGGTCACCGTAAACCCAAGTGCGCTGTAAAGCGCCCGCGCAGCATCAAGGTCCCTGACTGCCAGCACGATATGATCCACGCCGCGCACCATGGCCAGTCCTCCAGAATTGACTTCTGATATTGATCCAAACGAAAGGAGGCGTGATCGCATGCAATCACGCCTCCCTTAATCGTCACTTAAACCAGTCGGCTTTGCTCGACAGCCGCCGCTATGAAGGACTTGAAGAGCGGATGCGGTGCGAATGGTCGCGATTTCAGCTCGGGATGATACTGAACGCCAACGAACCATGGATGATCCGCAATCTCGACAGTCTCGGGCAGAACCCCGTCAGGAGACAGGCCGGCAAAGATCAGGCCGCATTTCTCAAGCGGTTCCTTGAAGTCGATATTGACCTCATAGCGATGACGGTGCCGTTCATGGATGATGCGATCACCATAAATTTCCGCAATCTTTGAGCCTTCGGTCAGATGAGCCTCATAGGAGCCAAGACGCATCGTGCCGCCAAGATCGCCATCTTCCGAGCGCACTTCCTTGGCGTTGCCCTTGCTCCATTCGGTCATCAGGCCAACAACATGATGCCCCTCTTGGGTAAATTCCGAAGAGGTCGCATCCTTGATGCCTGCCAGATTGCGGGCAGCCTCGATAACCGCCATTTGCATGCCGAAACAGATGCCGAAATACGGGATCTTGTTTTCGCGGGCATATTTGACAGCGGCGATCTTGCCTTCCGAGCCGCGTTCACCAAAGCCACCCGGCACCAGAATGCCATGCACGCCTTCAAGCCGCGCAGTCGGATTGCCGCCTTCCTCGAAGATGTCGGATTCGATCCAGTCGATCTTGACCTTCACCTTGTTGGCAATGCCACCATGGGTCAGGGCTTCCATCAGCGACTTATAGGCATCCAGCAGCGAGGTATATTTGCCCACGACCGCAATCGTGACTTCGCCTTCAGGATTATGGATGCGGTCAAGAATATTCTTCCAGACCTCGAAATTCGGTTTCGGAGCCCCATCAATGCCGAAGGCCGCCAGAACTTCACGATCCAGCCCCTGCTCATGATAGGACAGAGGCACTTCATAGATATTCTTAACGTCAAGCGCCTGAATGACCGCTTCGGGCCGCACGTTACAGAACAGCGACAGCTTGCGACGCTCGGATTCGGGAACCGGCCGATCGCAACGCACCATCAGGATATTCGGCTGAATGCCGATGGACCGCAATTCCTTCACCGAATGCTGCGTCGGCTTGGTCTTCAGCTCGCCAGCGCTCGGAATATAGGGAAGAAGGGTAAGATGGATATAGATCGCCTGCCCGCGCGGCAATTCATTGCCAAGCTGGCGAATGGCTTCGAAGAAAGGCGTCGCCTCGATGTCACCCACCGTGCCGCCGATTTCGCACAGGACGAAATCATAATCCTCGTTTCCATCCAGAATGAAGGCCTTGATCTCATCGGTCACATGAGGAATGACCTGCACCGTACCGCCGAGATAGTCACCACGACGTTCTTTTGTAATGATATTCTGATAGATCTGCCCGGTGGTGATATTGTCCTTCTTGTTGGAAGGACGACCGGTAAATCGTTCATAATGTCCCAGATCCAGGTCCGTTTCCGCACCATCGTCGGTGACGAAGCATTCCCCATGCTGATAGGGAGACATCGTACCGGGATCGACATTGAGATAGGGATCGAGTTTGCGTAGCCGAACTGAATAGCCACGCGCTTGTAGAGCCGCCCCAAGAGCCGCAGACGCAAGCCCTTTGCCGAGCGAGGACACCACACCGCCAGTAATGAAAATATATCGCGCCATGGAACTTTAAGTTACTTCCCTTTGCACCGATTCGCCAAGCAAATCGTCTCGGTTCCAACAACTAAAGCGCCGCCTGCCGGTGAGCCGAAGCAGGCACCGCTTCTCGTTTTTTAGAACATCCCTGTCCAATAAACTGGACAATTTGCTGAGATATTCCCTTGGTTTAGGTTTCCGCCCCTAATATTTCATGATTGACGCAATTACGCCATACATAAAAGAAACCGGCCCTCGCATAATCGGCAAGGGCCGGTTGAATCTGAACTGATATGCCAGCATGTCGGCTAACCAGCCGCACCCTTACTGAGAGGTCGGCACCTGCGGGCCAGAAGGCTGGCTACCGGTGGTGCTCTGCTGAATCTTGTTCAACTCGTCCAACACGCCGCCCTTGGTTTCGGTCGCGCCATCGCCAGAGGTCGGAGCAGTCTGATTCTGCTCAACGACAGGCACCTGATCAAGCACGTCAGACGGTCTGCTTTTCATGCCAGCCAGAATGGTGAGCCCCAGAGAGGTGAGAAAGAAACCGGTGGCCAGAATGGCAGTCGTTCTGGTCAGCAGGTTTGCAGCGCTGCGACCGGACATAAAACCGCCGCCTCCCCCGCCGATTCCGAGTGCGCCGCCTTCAGAGCGCTGCAACAGCACCACGACAACAAGCGCGCCAACTAGCAGCAGGTGAATGACAATTAATACTGATTCCATCGTCTGGGCCGTCTCTAAAACAGTCAATCGGGCCCACAACGATAGCGGCCCGACGCATAAGGTTCACATAATCTGGGTGGTCTTCTACAACAAGACTTGACGCAATTCCAGTACCAAGGAGACTTTTTCCTTGGCTCTTGCTGACATTTGGTAACAAGAAGCCCAAAGAACAAGCCCCAAAGCGCCAAATGAGAGCGTCTTCGGGGCCGGTTTGATCGTCAAGCCGGAGTGAGCCGCCTATTTGTAGGCTGCCAGAATGCCCAGGAAGTCGGCAGCCTTCAGGCTGGCACCGCCAACCAGAGCACCATCGACATTGGCCACAGCCATCAGTTCCTTGGCATTGCCCGGTTTCACAGAGCCACCATAGAGCAGACGCATGTTGGCGCCTTCTGCGCCAAAGGCCTTGACCAGTTCGTCGCGCATGAATTTATGCACTTCGGCAACGTCATCAGCCGTCGGCGTCAGGCCTGTGCCGATCGCCCAAACGGGCTCATAGGCGATGACAGTATTGGCAGCGGTTGCGGCTTCAGGGATGGAACCTTCCAGCTGGAAGCCGACAACATTGAGGGTTTCGCCGGATTTGCGCTCGGCTTCGGTTTCGCCAACGCAGATGATGGCGACAAGCCCCTGATCCCAGGTTGCCTTGGCCTTGGCCTTGACGATCTCGTTGGATTCGCCATGGTCGGCACGACGCTCCGAATGGCCAACGATAACGGCTGAAGCACCGGCATCCTTGAGCATTTCGGCAGAGGTATCACCGGTGTGAGCGCCGGAAACGTTGAAATGGCAGTCCTGAGCCCCGATGGCAACAGCGCTGTCAGCAGCTTTTTCGGCAAAGGAAGCGACGAGCGTGAACGGAGGGCAGATCATCGTATCCGCCACGGCGGCCAGATCGGCATCGAAGCCTGCGATCAGCGCTTCCAGTTCTGCAACGGAGGCTTTCAGCCCATTCATCTTCCAGTTACCGGCTACAAGCGGTTTGATACTCATGAATCTGCTCCTTCCAATATTTCAGATATCGGCAATAGAATGTGTCAGATAGAATATGTCAATGACCGAAGACAAGTTCGCCAAAGACCATATTCAACTTTAGCATTATATGTCATAGCCTGCCCGGCCTCAAAATGCACGACACCGAGACAATCGCTTGTCACTTACCCCCTGTTATTCAAATATGCCCCCCTATTATTCAGGCTTGCGCCCCCTGTAATCCCGAGATGTCAGGCTAACATTCCAAATTCTCCTCCCAATTTCACCGGACTATAGCGCCCCTTTTTGACAAAAGGGCAAAGGCCATCCGGTCAAAGCGCAATCTTTTTGCGAACAAATACCCAACCATCCCCATTTCAGCCCCCTTTTCTGAATTGACTGGGTTGCAGCAGAGGATCGAGCTTTCTATGATCCGGCAAACATTTTGAAAAGGCAGACCGGAATGGTCCGGGCGGTTCTACGGCGCTCCGCCAGCTCTTCCGATCTGTGTGAAAGAAGGACACACCATCCCATGATGGAATTTATGCGTTCGATGGCATCGGGAATTGTTGCAAAGCTCCTGATGCTTCTTTTGGTTTTGAGTTTCGCGATCTGGGGCATTGCCGACGTGTTCGGACGCTTCGGCCAAAGCACCGTTGCCACCGTAGGCGACACCGAGATTGACGCCCGCGACTTCCAGAGCGAATTGCTACTCGAAGTGAACAGCCTTTCGAGCCGCCTTGGCCAGCGGCTGACGGCGGCCCAGACCCAGGCTTTCGGCCTGCCCAATCAGGTGCTCGGACGCATGATCAATGAAGCAACGCTGAATGATCTGGCCAGCAACTTCAATATGGGCCTGTCGGATGCGGAACTGGCCAAGGGCATTGCTCTGGAACCAGCCTTCCAGACGGCAGGCAAGTTCAATCGCAATCAGATGACACTGGTTTTGCGCAATGCGGGCACCAATGAAGACCGTTATGTGATGAACCGCGAGAAGCTGGAGATTCGCCGTCAGCTGGCGCAGGGTCTCACCGGCAATTCCACGCTCCCGATGGCCACCCTGAAGGTTTTCAGCGATTTCAGCTTCGAGAAGCGCGATGTCGATTATGTCGCCCTCAAGGAAGCCGATCTCGGCGAGATCGAGGATCCTGCTCAGGATGCGCTTGACGCCTATTACGAGCAGAACAAGATCGCTTTCCGGGCACCGGAATATCGCTCCTTTGTTACGCTCAAGCTTGAGCCGGGCGACATTATGGATGCTTCCGCCGTATCGGATGAAGATGCCAAGACCTATTATGAATCGGTTTCCAGCCGCTTTGTTCAGCCTGAAAAACGCCAGATGCAGCAGATCCTCTTCGGCTCGAAAGAGGATGCAGAAGCTGCCCTTGCCAAGATCAAGGCAGGCGCCAGCTTCGATGACATCATGACGGAACGCAATCTGACCGAAGCCGACGTCGATTTCGGCCTGTTGGCCAAGAGCGAAATTACCGATCCGGCCTCAGCCGAAGCCATCTATGCTCTGGGCGATGGCGAAGTATCCGACGTGGTCGAAGGCCAGTTCGGTTTCCTTTTGCTGCGCAACGCCAAGACGGTTCCCTCGCAAACCTCGCCCTTTGACGATGTCAAGGATCAGCTGAAGTCGGAAATCGCGGGCGATCGCGCCAATGGCGAAGTGCTCGACATGTTCGACAAGGTCGAAGACATGCGCGCTGGCGGCTCCACTCTTGAAGAGATATCCCAGAAACTCGATCTACCCTTGCGCACGGTCACGACCGTCTCCAAATCCGGCGATCTGGAAGAAGGTGGGTCGGTCACGGACTTGCCCGAACAGGAAACGCTTCTGAGCACCGTGTTTGACACCGACATCGACTTCGAAGCCGATCCGGTCGATATCGGCCATACCGGTTTCGTATGGTTCCGTGTCACCGACATCAAGGAAAGCCGCGACCGCGCACTGGATGAAGTCCGTGATGCGGTGGTTGCCGCATGGAAGAAAAGCGAACGCGCTTCACGCAATGCGCAACTGGCAGGCGACATCCTCAAGGAAGTCGAAGCGGGCAAGAGCCTCAAGGCAGTCGCTGACGAACGCGGCCTGACCTTCGCAACGGCAACCGACATCACCCGTCAGGTTCATGGCGATCTGCCACAATCTGCCATTGAGCAGGCATTTGCCGGTCCACTCAATCACAAGGCCACTGCCGCCGACGCGGAAACCCAGTATGTGCTTGAAGTCGCCAAGGTAACGGATCCGGAATTTAATCCCGATGCCCTGGAGCTCGAACAGATCAAAACACGCCTTAACGAGAATGCCAGCACCGATCTGCTTTCGCAGCTCAGCGCGACCATCCTGAGCAATCTTGGCTACACCGTGAATGACGCCATGCTCAATCAGGTGGTCAGTGGCACACGCTAGATTTTAAAGACATTTAGACCGGGGCGCCCTCAACAAGAAGCAGGCCAACTGCTCGACGAGGCGCCCCGGTTTCGCAATCATATAATCGACCCAGCCGTTTTCCGACCGGGCCGGAATATTCAGTCGGGAGCAATCCAATGGAAGAAATGAAACCTTTCCTCGCAAAGGTCGCTGAGGGCGTGCCCCTGAGCCAGCAGGAAGCCTCTGCAGCCTTTGACATCATCCTGAGTGGCAACGCCACGCCTGCCCAGATGGCGGCCCTGTTGATGGGTCTTCGCCTGCGCGGCGAGACCGTTGACGAAATCACGGGTGCCGTCGCCAAGATGCGCGAAAAGATGCTGCGCGTTGATGCGCCTGCCGATGTTGTCGACATTGTGGGCACTGGCGGAACCGGGACGAAGAAATATAACATTTCCTCCTGCGCCGCGATGGTCATTGCCGCCGGTGGGGTCAAGGTGGCCAAGCATGGCAACCGGGCCGTATCTTCGCTTTCCGGCTCCGGAGACGTGCTCTCGACGCTTGGCGTCAATCTTCAGCAGGACAGCGCGGGCGTTACCCGCTGCATCAAGGACGCCGGCATCGGCTTCATGTTCGCGCCCAACCATCACACCGCCATGCGCTTTGTCGGCCCAACCCGCGTGGAACTGGGCATCCGGACCATTTTCAATCTGATCGGCCCTCTTTCAAACCCGGCAGGGGCAACCCGTCAGGTGCTGGGCGTCTATGATCCAAAATGGCTGGTACCCTTTGCCGAAACCCTGCGCAATCTCGACGGCAAATTCATCTGGGCCGTCTATGGCGCCGGTGGCCTTGACGAAATTTCCACTCTGGGTGAAACCAAGGTCGCCGAACTCAAGGACGGCAAAATCTCCGAATTCACAATCACGCCGGAAGAGTATGGCATCAAGCGCGTTACGATCAAGGATGTGCGCGGCGGCGATTGTCAGCATAATGCCAAGGCCCTGACCGCCGTTCTGCAAGGCGAAAAAGGGCCCTATCGCGACATTGTCCTGATGAATGCGGCTGCTGGCCTGTTGCTCGGCGACAAGGTTTCCGACTACAAGGATGGCATCACCCTTGCGGGCGAATTGATCGACAGCGGCAAAGCCCTTGCCACCTTGAAAAATCTGGTTGAAGTTTCTAACCAGACCGCATCCTGAGGCTGGAACAAAAGATGGCAGATATTCTCAAGAAGATCGAAGCATACAAACGCGAAGAGATCGCTGCGGCCAAACTCCACATGAGCGTGGCCGACCTTCAGGCGAGGATTTCAGATCAGGCACCTGTCCGCGGTTTCTATAATGCGCTCAGGTCCAAAATTGACAAGGGCCACTATGCCCTTATCGCCGAGGTCAAGAAAGCCAGCCCTTCAAAGGGGCTCATTCGCGCTGATTTCGATCCGCCCAGTCTGGCAAAGGCCTATGAGGATGGCGGTGCGGCCTGTCTTTCCGTGCTCACCGATACACCATCCTTTCAGGGCCATCCCGATTTTCTGGTGGCGGCACGCAACGCGGTTTCTCTGCCGGTTCTGCGCAAGGACTTTCTGTTCGAGCCCTATCAGGTCTATGAAGCCCGCGCATGGGGTGCCGATTGCATCCTGATCATCATGGCCGCGATCTCCGACGACGAAGCCAAGGCGCTGGAAGAAACCGCCCTTGCCCTTGGCCTCGATGTGCTGATCGAGGTACATAACCAGCAGGAGCTGGAACGGGCGCTGGAGCATTTGACATCGCCTCTGCTCGGCATCAACAACCGCAATCTCAAGACTTTCGAAACCAGCCTGCAAACTTCCATCGATCTGGCCCCGCGGGTACCCGACGACAAGTTGCTGGTGGGAGAAAGCGGCCTGTTCACTCCGCAGGATCTGGCTTTATTGTCTGCCAAAGCTGGCATAAACAGCTTCCTGATCGGCGAAAGCCTGATGCGGCAGGATGATGTGACCGCCGCAACGCGCGATCTGCTGGCCCGCTAAGGGCCAACAGCGCAGGCATTCGCCCTATCATACAGGACGAGTTTGCCGCAAGAGATGAGTTGCAGGAAGATGAGTTGCAGGAGAGAGAGGCATGAGCGATCCCAAACTGACCCATCTGGATGATAGAGGCGCCGCCAACATGGTGGATGTCTCTGCCAAGCAAGCAACCGTCCGGATCGCTGTGGCAACCGGCTGCGTGCGCATGCAGCAGAAGACGCTTGATCTCATTGTCTCGGGCAACTCCAAGAAGGGCGATGTGCTGGCAACCGCCCGCATTGCAGGCATCATGGCCGCCAAGCGCACCCATGAGCTGATCCCCCTCTGCCACCCGCTGGCTCTCTCAAGGATTGCCGTCGACATCGAGCCAGACGGCAGTCTGCCCGGCCTCACCGTCACCGCAACAGCGAAACTGACCGGACAGACCGGCGTCGAGATGGAAGCATTGACTGCCGTGTCCGTCGCCTGCCTGACCATCTATGACATGGCCAAGGCCGCCGACAGGGGCATGACAATCGGCGATATCCGTCTTCTGGAAAAACAGGGCGGCAAGTCCGGCCACTGGATAGCGGACAAATTGGAAAAATAGGAGCAACAGCAATGGCCCTCTTGACTGTCACTGACGCACTTGACCAGATTCTTGGAGATGTCGCCGTTGCCGATATCGAAAATGTGTCGCTCCATCATGCAACGGCGCGCGTTCTGGCCCGCGACCTCAAGGCAAGCCGCAATCAGCCCCCTTTCCGCTCCTCTGCCATGGATGGTTACGCCATCAGGGCCGACAATGTCAGGGAGCTGCCAACCAAGCTGCAAATCATCGGAGAGGCCGCCGCAGGCTATTTCTTCCCCGACGCACTGCATAATTGGGAAGCGGTGCGCATCTTCACCGGCGCGCCGGTGCCCGAAGGGGCCGACACGGTCGTCATGCAGGAGAAAACCGAGCGCGACGGCGCTTTCGTCTCGATTTTGGAAGACGTGACGAAAGGCTCCAATATCCGCGATTGCGGTCAGGATTTCAAAAAGGATGACATCCTTCTGAAGCGCGGAACCGAAATGACCTACCGCCATCTGGCTCTGGCTGCGGCCATGAACCATGCGGTCCTGCCCGTCTACAGGCGCCCTGTCATCGCCATTCTCTCCACCGGTGACGAACTGGTGCTACCCGGAGAAACGCCAAGCGACAGCCAGATCATTGCTGCCAACAATTTCGCCATTGCCTCCTATGCGCAAACCATCGGTGCCGACATCATGGATCTGGGAATTGCCCGCGACGACATGACCGAGATCGCAACCACCATAGAAAAGGCCGTTGCAGCGCGCGTCGATTGTCTGGTCACCATTGGTGGCGTTTCCGTCGGCGATCATGATCTTGTGCAGGAAGCCCTGAAAAAGGCAGGCATGGACCTCAAATTCTGGCGCATCGCCATGCGTCCGGGTAAGCCGCTGCTGGCTGGCAAGCTGGGCAATACCCATGTGTTGGGACTGCCGGGCAACCCGGTTTCTTCCATGACATGCGCCCTGCTCTTCCTTCAGCCGATGATCCGCAAGATGCTGGGCAAGGATACGCCCTACGAGATCAGACAGGCCATCTCGGGCAATGCTTTGCCTGCCAATGACCACCGTCAGAGCTACATGCGCGCCCGCACACATATTGATGAGGCGGGCCGTACCGTGGCCTCGCTCTTCTCCGATCAGGACAGCTCCAAAATGGCCAGCTTTGCGCAAGCCGATTGTCTGATTGTGCGCCCGGCCAACGCACCGGCCAGCGAAGCCGGAGCCCCCTGCCAGATCCTCAGCCTTTGACAGCCAATAGACGCTTTGCAAGCGAAAGCAACAAAAAGCCGGTTCCCCGCAAGGAAAACCGGCTTTGTTTTTGTAACGAAACAGGCTTGAAGCGGCGCTCAAAGCGCCAGCTCTGCCCCGGATCAGTCGACAAAGGCGCGCTCGACGACAAAACTCGCCGGTCGTGCATTGGACCCTTCCACCAGATTAAACTTCTCCAGCAGATCCTTGGTATCATTGAGCATCGCCATCGAACCGCAGATCATCGCTCGGTCTTCTTCGGGATTGATCGGCGGCACGCCGAGATCCTCAAACAGTTTGCCTGAAACCATCAGATCCGTGATGCGCCCTGTCCGTGGGAAATCCTCGCGGGTGACCGAAGTATAATGAATGAGCCGCCCCTTGGCGAACTCCCCCACCAGCGGATCATTGTTGCAAAGCTCAACCAGTTCCTCACCATATTTCAACTCGTCCACCTCACGGCAGGTATGAGTCAGGATGACCTGTTCGAACTTGTCATAGGTCTCGGGATCGCGGATGAGCGAAGCAAAAGGCGCAATGCCCGTGCCCGTGGAGAACATGTAAAGCCGCTTGCCCGGAATGAGCGCATCATTGACCAGCGTGCCGGTCGGCTTCTTGCGCATCAGGATGGTGTCCCCCACCTTGATCTTCTGCAAATGCTCGGTCAGCGGCCCGTCCGGCACCTTGATCGAATAGAACTCGACTTCCTCGTCCCATGAAGGGCTGGCAACGGAATAGGCACGAAAGACCGGACGCTCGGCATTTGGCAGGCCAATCATGACAAACTCGCCAGACCGAAAACGGAAGCTGGCCGGACGCGTAATCCTGAACTTGAACAGCCTGTCCGTATAATGCTTAACTTCGGTTACGGTTTCTGCGAACACATTTGCCGGAATCGGAAAAGCCGATTTGCTGGCGGCACTGGCGCTAGCGTGAGAAGCCCCATCTGGCTGCGTCATTGCTTACTCCTTCAAAAATTTCAGGCCATGTCAGGCAATGTTCAAACACAGCTGAAACATGGATTTGCCCAAACAGTCACGGCTCGAACCAAACCTGTCATGGAAAGGATTCGCGGCAACCATGGGCAGTCTCGTCATATAGACCAGAAAATAGCTGACCAATCAAAGCTGTTTACAGCATTGCTACTATACTGACTACTATTCTTGCACTTCGTCAGCAAGGCATGTGCAAAAATTCAGCGCAGATGCATGCTTTTTCCGCTCGCCGGTCCAACCGGAACGAATATGGCAGGTTCCTCAAATGCGGCACGACCAGAAAATACAACCATAATTAACCCTAAGGAGTTGCCAGACCCACTGATTTCCAACGAATACTGGATAAAGTTGATTCAATTTTTAATTGTTGCAAAGGAGACACACCTACCCAAAAGGGTAGGCTGTTTTTACAATGAACAAACGCGCCAAAAAATGTAGAACAAATTAAAATTATCACATTATTTCAATTGGATATAAGAATGTTACAAAACGCATAAAAGCTTTCATCAAACAATCGGGCCTGCAGGTGAAAGCGCGCTTAAGCCCCCCATTTTCATTCCATGCGAGCGCCGGTTTAGATTCCTTTGCCAAAATACGCACGCCGAAAACAACGCAAAATTTCACCATTCGCAGAATGTAAATGAGAGATTTTATCAATCTTTACAATAAATTACGGCGCAGAAACCATTAAAGCAAGCCACAAACCAAAATTCATGCACCTTAACACAACCTAAAATTGCCTCATTGACTCCAGTACACCAATTATTTAAAAAGCAACAGATTGCAACAAAATTATAAATCTCTTTTTGGTTGTCTATTTTGCTTGGCATCCCTTGGCCTCCAATCAGGAGTTTGAAAGTGTCAGGCTGCGGTTCGGGAGAAATTCATTGAAGATAGCACTTACACTGGCCAGCCTGATGCTTGTGGCAGGCGCAGCACATGCATCCGAGCTTGTCTACACTCCGGTAAACCCCACTTTTGGTGGTAGCCCGTATAACTCGTCACATCTGCTCTCGATAGCCAGCGCACAGAAGTCGGCCACAGCCAGTGATGCATCGAGCAGCAGCTCATCGAGCAGCAGCTCCAGTTCGAGCAGCGATTCAACCGCCGATCTCTTCGTCAGTCAGTTGCAGAGCCGACTGCTATCCGCGCTTGCCAGTCAGGTGACGGAGGCGATTTTTGGCGACAATCCGCAGGACACCGGAACAATTACCTTTGGGGACACTGAAATCACATTTGATCAGACGTCAGGCTCCATCCAACTGACGATCACCAATTTCACCGACGGAACAGTGACCAATATTGAAGTTCCACAATTGGTAACCAACTAATATTTGGCTATATAAAATGAACCATTCTTTGCTCGTCCGTTCCGCTTCACCCAGAGGCAAAAGACGCTTCTTGACCGCGCCTCTTCTGGTGGCGCTTGTCTCCCTCGCAGGATGCGCCACCAACAAGACCTTGATGACAGAAGCGCCGCGCGTGGCAGAAGTCAGCGAAGTCAATTTGCGCCTCCGAAACTTGCCAGCCCCCAAGCAACGCATCCCGATCGCGGTATACGATTTCAGGGATGAAACGGGTCAATATCGGGAAGCTCAGAATTATCAGCAGCTTTCACGGGTGGTCACTCAGGGCGGCGTTTCTATCCTTATCAAGGCATTGCAGGATGCCGGTAACCGTCGCTGGTTTACCGTCATGGAACGAAACAAGCTTGCAGACCTGCTCAAGGAACGTCAGATCATCACCGAAATGCGTCGGCTCTATCGGGGCGAAGAGCAAATCAATCCCAAAGTCCTCCCCCCTCTCAAACATGCAGCGATCATCATCGAGGGTGGAATTATCGGCTATAATCACAATGTTCAGACAGGCGGACTGGGCGCTTCCTATCTGGGCATCACGGGCGACAGTGATTATTCCAAGGATGAGATCACCGTCTCCCTGCGCGCGATTTCCACCAAGACTGGCGAAGTCCTGACCACGGTAACAGCAAGAAAGACCGTCGTTTCGGTGGGGTTGCAGGCCTCGGTCTTCCGCTATGTCAAACTGGATGAATTGCTGCAGGCCGAAGGTGGCTTCACCAATAACGAGCCGAGCCAGATCGCTCTGGAATCCGCTGTCGAAAAGGCTGTCGAGGCCCTGATTGTACAAGGTGTCGAACTGAATATCTGGCAATTTCAGGACAAGGGCCATGGCGCCGCCTATGTCGAAAATCTCAAGTCCGAAGAATATAAGGACGTGAAGAACGCAACGTCTCCTCAAATGGCAACACCTGATACCAGGAATGCGAGCGCCATTTCAGACACGGTCCCGAGGATCGTCATAAGCAAAGCAACTCTGAAAAAGCCGGAAGTTAGGCAGACAACAAGAAGATTACCGCCGCCATATAGCAGCAGCGAAGAACCTCTCGGTTAAAACAAATCACCCAAAGTTGCAAAAGGTTGTAACAGGCTGACGAATTACTATGTCGTCAGCCTATTTTTACTTGTGCGTATCGATTAACCATCCAAATTCACTATAAGAATACAAAGTGATTACATATTTAATTAAATTCTTTCTTCCATATTGACTTGGAAAGTTAATAAGATGTAAATAGGTTGCATTGCCGCCAATATAATATTCATGGTTGCATATTTTATGAATCATGAGCTCGGGAACAGATGCTTGGGTGGTGGCGCAGTTCAAAAAATGCGATTCATATTGGAGACATCAAATGACTAAAATTCGTTTGGCACTTTTAGCCGCAGTCGCTTCCGGCGTTATCGGAGGCGGATTTGCCTATGCGGCGGGCGGTAATGACGCTGCGGTTCGTCAGAATGGTAACGACAACACTGTAACGATTGACCAGAGCGGCGGTACGGACAACCAGTTCAATAGCACAGGCTCCTCCGATACAAGCGCCGCGCTGCAGGATGGTGACAGCAACACTATTGTTGCTACCCAGAGCGGCGATGGCAACCAGATCGGTCTAACTGGCAACCAATTCGACACCATCCATCTCGTCACAGGCAACGTTGGCGGCACCGGTCTGAACCGCGCGGCCTGGAATGTGCCAGCAGCGGGCTATGATTCCGATGCGAATACCGGCGTGGCACAGATTGGCGATGACAACAGCCTCACCGTCACACAGACCAGCAACAGCAACGTCGTTGGCGGCGTGGTTCAGCTGACGGTTGATGTTGGCACCGGGCAGAAGAATACACTGACGCTCACACAGGGTTCAGGTGACGGCAACCAGATCAATCAGGTTCTGCAGGCCGCAGCACAAGGCTCTCAGAACACCGCAACCATTACCCAGTCAGGGGCAGGCAACGTCCTCAATGCGGTCAACCAGATCGGCCTTAATGTCAATGGCTCAGGCGGCAATGAGAACAAAATCGACGCCACATTCATCGGTTCCAGCAACGGCACGACAGGTCTGTCAGGATATGCTGCGGTTTCCACGCGCGTAAAAGACAGCGAACTCAACCAGATGGGTGAGAATAACTATATCAAGCTCGATATTAGCGGCGACGACAACGCCTTTGGTGTTACTCAGAACAATTATGGTGGTGGCCAGAACACTTTGTCCGCTCTGGGGATCATCGGCGATGGCAACAAGCTTGGCGTTTTGCAGGATGCCAACAGAGTATCCAGCAATCATAACAGCCTGACGATTTCTGAGATCAATGGTGACGACAACAATATCGGTGTGTCTCAGATCGGAAACAACTATGGATATATCGATCTGAAATCCGCCAGCAACAGCAACCAGATCGGCCTTTCCCAGACTGGTACCAACAACGCTGTCGTCACCATCAATTCCGGCGACAGTAACAGCTTTGACCTGACTCAGGAAGACAACAACCAGTTGACGGTAAACACCACCGGTAGCTCCAACTATCTGAAAGCCTATCAGAGCGGTTCGGCAGCTGGGTCGGACAACGAGATGACCGTCACAATTACCGGCTCTTTCAACAACCAAGCCTCCTTCCTGTCAGGTGCTGCATTTGACATTGGCCTGGCGGCCGGTGAGTTGATCCAGAATGGTGAGGGCAACGATACGACCATCACCGTAGACAGCAGCTCCAACCTGTTCGCAGTGAGCCAGCTTGGCAGTGACAATGATGCAACTGTCTCCATTTCTGGCGGCGATGGCAACCAGGTTGCCCTGCTGCAGTCTGGCGACGGCAACAGCTCGGTTGTGACTCAGGTCGGGTCTTCAAACATTGTCGGCATCAGCCAGTAAGAGCTCATAACCAATTTGCTCTCTGTTGGGGCGGAATATGCCGCCCCTCCTCCAGCACGCATTTTTCTGCATTGAAAAGGGTGCGGGGCTCAATTTGGAAACCACATTGGCTTCTCCAGACCCAGAGTGATTTTACCACGGCGATCAGTAGCGCCATCTCTCAGGCATGTCGGGGACGTCAGGTGGCAATAGATTCATAGAAAATTATTTGGGAGACATCAAATGACTAAAATTCGTTTGGCACTTTTGGCCGCAGTCGCTTCCAGCGTTATCGGAGGCGGATATGCTCATGCGGCAGGTAGCAACAATGCTGCCATCACGCAGAATGGCGACGACAATATTGCAAAAATCGATCAGAGCGGTGGAGCGGGCAACCAGTTCAACAGCACAGGTGCAGCCGACACCAGCTCTGCTCTTCAGGATGGTGACGACAACACCATCACCGCAACACAAAGCGGCAACAATAACGAAATTGGCCTTGCTGGCGCTGGCGTTGACCAGATCGGCGATTCGAACGTCTTCACCGCAACCCAGAGCTCGGACAACAACGTGATCGGATCCGTGCAGCAGGATTCGAGTGATTATTGGTGGTTTGGGTGGTATAGAGGCAGTAACGAAGCAACCGTGACCCAGCAGGGTGGCACTGACAATATAATCAACCTGATCAGCCAGACCGCTACGGGCAACAAGAATATCGCAACCCTCACGCAGAATGGTTCGGACAACTATATCGATTCCGTCATTCAGGAAAATACCGGTAGCGACGACAACAGCATTGACGCCTATATCGAAGGTGACAACAACGGCGTCGCCGGCTTTACTTCCGGCAGCTTTGCTGCAGCATCGGGTGCCGATGACAGCAGCCTGAAGCAATATGGCTCCGACAATGAAATCGATCTAGACATCAACGGCAATTTCAACCAGTTCGGTGTCTATCAGGATAGCAACATCCTGGGCCTCGCTATTGGCAAGAACACCCTGAGCGCACTTGACATCAATGGCAGCTACAACGAGCTGGGTGTCAAACAGATTGGTACCAACACTCTGAATCTTTCCAGCATCAATGGTGACCGCAACGATATCGGCGTTTCTCAGATTGGTGCAGGCAACAATGCAACGATCAACCTCGGCGCCACAAGCAATGACAACAAGGTCGGCCTGACACAAGATTTGGACAACGACGCCGACATCAACATTCATTCCGGCGATGGCAACAGCATCGAAGCCGCACAATATGGTTTAAACGCACTGGATGTCGACATCACTGGCGCAGGCAACGAATTCGTCATCTCGCAGGATGGTCCGCTTGGCGTGGGAACGAACGATCTGACCCTGACCGTTTATGGCTCCTATAATGGTGCCACCGGTGCCTTCACCTCAGGCGGCGCTGCCGATATCGGCCTGACCGCAGGTTCACTGGTGCAGAATGGTACCCTGAACTCGGCTTCCTGGTCGATTGGCCTCAGCGATCCTGACAGCAACAACAACCTGATCGCCATGGCTCAGGTCGGCTCGTTCAACGACATCACTGCGACGATTGACGGGGACTCCAACGAAGTCGCGATTTCCCAGACCGGGAACTTCAACACCTCTGTCGTCACCCAGTCGGGTACGTCAAACGTGGTTGGCATCACCCAGTAAGAACCAAAAAAAGACGAGATTGGTGGGGCGGAATCGACCGCCTCACCGACAAAATGCGCAGGCTTGCGCCCTTTGGGCCGGGTTATCGATGAATAGACCGATATCAGTGGCCTTTTCAAATTGAAGCATCCTGAATTGAGCTTTTCAATTTCGGGAAAATTGCAAGACCCCACCGTAAATGCGCAAGGACGCAATGGTGGCAGTCGGCTCACAATAAAGAATTTATATTGGAGACATCAAATGACTAAAGTTCGCATGTCATTGCTCGCAACCGCCGCAACCGGCCTTATCACTGTAGCAAGTCTGGCCTATGCAGCAAGCAACGAAGCCTTTATCGAACAGACGGGAAGCAACAACAGCGCATCCATTGATCAGACCAATTCCGGCGCTGAAACCCAGAGCAACCAGTTTGGCAGCAGCTCAAAGGTCGTGCGTCAGGAAGGCGAATTCAACAGCATTGATGCCACCCAGAGCGGCGATAGCAACACCATAGGCCTGCAAGGTGATGGCGTTGATCAGCTCGGCGCAAACAACGAAATCGAGATCTTGCAGTCGTCAGATGACAATACCATCGGCTCCGTACAGCAGATCGAAAGCACCGCAGTCGGTGCAGACGGCGCTAACTATCTCAGAGTGAAGCAGCAGATCGGCGACAACAACACGGTAGGCACCGTCACGCAGGAAACCACTGCAGATGGCAATAACCGCGCCATCCTGCGTCAGGACGGCGCAAACAACCGCATCAAGTCCGTCAGCCAGTATAACAATGGCAACGCAGAGAATAATATTGTCGTCAAGATTGTCGGCAGCAACAACGGCACAGCAGATGCCCTCACCGGTTATGCGCAGGAAAGTGGCGCGAGCGGCAGCACGATCACCCAGTCCGGAAGCGACAACACCATAAAGCTGAATGTGGTAGGTGACAGAAACCAGTTTGGTTCGAACCAGTCAAATACGCTTGGCGGATCCAACAAGATAAATTCAACCGAGACAATTGACGCGATCAGAATTACGGGGGACGACAACCAGATCGGCATTACGCAACGGGCACAACAGGTTGGCGACATCAACAGTCTGACACTGAAGACGATCACAGGGAATTCCAACAATGTCGGAGTATCCCAACAAGGTTGGGGCCAAATCACCGGTACGATTGAAATGGGCGACAGCTCAAATAATAACGCAGTTTACTTGCAACAAAAACACGGCGCCGATGCGAACATCACCATTGTCGAGGGCGACTCCAACCGCATTCGCGTAAAACAGGATTACGCAAGCACAATCAACAATGATGCGTCGATAACGATCACTTCATCCGATATGGTCACCCTGAACAACGAGGCCTACATTAATCAGCAAGGCAACGGCCACTTCGCAGAAACAACCATTGTAGGCGACAGGAACTACAGTCTGGTTTACCAAGAAAATGGATATGGCAACAGCGGTACCGACACTATTACCGGCGACAGAAATACCGCAATCATCTATCAAAGAAATGCAAGTCACGACAATATTTCTGAGTTTGTCATAAATGGCGATTCCAACGATGTCAGAAGCTGGCAGACCGTAAGCGGCAACGGGGATATATGGGTCAACATTGCTGGTGACTACAACGAAATCAAAGCGACCCAGCAAACATCCAGTGCAGATGAAATCGACTTTGACATTGTCGGCAGCAGCAATGACTTCGATGCCACGCAGAGCGTCAGCTCCAGTGGCCTAATGGACATTGACATCTTTGGCGACTTCAACGGCAAGGGCGCATGGACGTCTGGGGGAGCGGCGGCATCGGTGAGCCTCACTGCGGGTTATCTCAGCCAGACCGGCGCAGGCAACGAG
This sequence comes from uncultured Cohaesibacter sp., assembly GCF_963676275.1. Classification (NCBI taxonomy): domain Bacteria; kingdom Pseudomonadati; phylum Pseudomonadota; class Alphaproteobacteria; order Hyphomicrobiales; family Cohaesibacteraceae; genus Cohaesibacter; species uncultured Cohaesibacter sp. The sequence continues at coordinate 2,684,046 of NZ_OY781091.1, forward strand.
CTTTATGTCACCATCGGTTCTGCTGGCGATCCAAGCTCAAGCAACCTGGTAGCGGCCCTGCAGAATGGTGATGGCAACCTGATCGACGTGGACATTTCCGAAGGTGATTCCAACGAAGTGGCAATCCAGCAGAATGGCAATGGCAATGTGTCCGTTGTCACCCAGATTGGCTCTTCCAACATTGTCGGCATCACCCAATAGGACGCAGACCGGAAAAGACAAAAACGGAATGGGCGGCCCTCGCCCATTCAATATGTGTTGAGAACAACTTCAGCTCCATAAGGGCGGCACCATGAAACATTTCAGTTCCTATTCTCTGGCTCCTGCGCTGACCATGATTTTGGCCACTTATGGAACCGTATCATTGGCTGATGAAAACGAGGTCTATCTCGGACAGACCGGTGTCACCAACGTGATTGACATCGAGCAGGCCGGCAACTCGAACAAGATCGGGGCTGACGAAAGCACGATTTTCATCTCCCAACAGGGCACCAGCAACGAGATGACCATATCCCAGACCGGATATGCCAACGAGGCCGGAGCAAGCGCCCCGACCGGGACGCTGGGGCTCTATGGCCTCTATCAGACCGGTGCGAACAATATTCTCGATATCACGCAGGAAAATGACAATTCCGCTGGCACCAACATGATCGGCGCGATCGATCAGCAGTCACCCGATACCTATGCTTCTAGCGTAAGCAACAGCCTGACCATTATTCAGTCGCAAAATTCGATCGACGGCACCACCGGCACAGGCGACGGGCAAGGCAATCATGTCATCGAGGAGGTGCAACAGATCCAGAGTGATGACAACGGCGCTCCCAACGTAGCGATCATAAGGCAATATGACGGCGCGCTGGGCATTGGTGATGACGGCAACAGCATCGGCTGGCTCATCCAGAATGGCTCGGGTAACTATGCCAATGTCATCCAGCAATATCGCGGCAACAGCCTTGAGGCATTCCGCCAGTTGGGTACGGACAATGAAGCCGAGATCTTTCAGCAAGCCGGGGTTGATAATCTGATTGCCCATTTTGATCAGATCGGCAGCAGCAACAGATCAGTTCTGGCGATGATCGGCTCGCGCAACCTGATCTGGTCCGCCATTCAGAACAACGACCTTGTCAGCGTTACCGGCAATATCATGACCGTGACGCTGGAAGGCGACGACAATGGCGGCGACGGCTTCGGCGGTCTGGGACAGTTCAGCCACGACAATACCAAACAATTGCAGGTCTCGCAGGCCGAGATCAAACAGTTGGGAGATCACAACACCCTCAATATGGTCACCACCAGTGCGTCGGCAATGACGCAATTCGGTTTTGTGCAGGATGGTGATGGCAACTGGGTAAGCGGCACGATCGACGGAATTGAAAACGAGATCGCAGCCGAGCAGATCGGTGATGGTAACCGCCTCACCTTCGCCCAGACCGGCGAACAGAATGCCATGGCGGTTTCCTACAAGGGCAAGGATAATGAGCTCAATGCGATCCAGAATGGTGACGAAAACACCATGACGATTTCATTTGATGGCGGCATCTCTCCCCTCTCCCGCAGCGATCAGACCAACGACACCGCCCTTGGAGGCTTCAGTGACATCACGCTTGCCTATGCAGGCAGTCTCACCCCGGGCGATGCGATCCAGAATGGCAATCTCAATGTCGCGTCGATCCATGTCATGGGTGGCAGCTTCAACAAGTTTGCCTTTTCCCAATCGGGCGATCAAAACGAAATCGATGGTGAAATTGAAGGCATTTCGAACCAGAGCGTGGTCTCGCAATCCTACGGAGAAAATTACGCCTACTACCGCCAATATGGCAATAACAACCAGATTATCATCCTACAGTAGAAACAGGTTGTATCACTTGATTTTTCTACCACAGAGTTTAATATAAGATTCACCTAATTCTCAAGAAAAGAAGTCCTAAAGCGATTCAAAAGCAAGGCATAAAATCTGATTAAAGAAATCCCTGTTCTAATGGCTTCAAACAAAAGCAAAGGGACAGGGAAATGAAAAATCAACTTACAGCACTTGCTGCAATTCTTATTGCCAGCGCGGCAACAGGAGCACATGCAGAAACCAACATTATCGAATTGTTTGATGACGCCAACACGCAAGGCAATGTCATCGAGCTGAGTATTCTGGGCAATGGTAACAGCCTCAATCTGTCGCAAAGCTTCAGCCTTTCAGGCTACGGCCAAAATCTGATGGATATTTCGATAGACGGAAATGACAATGGTGGCGCAGACGGCGCAAGCTTTACGGGCGTAGCCCTCGGCAGCGGTCTGACACCGGGAAGTTTAGTTCAGGAAGGCTTCGATAACAGCATGATTGTTGAAGTAAGCGGCACAAGCAATCTGTTTTCCTTCCTGCAAAACGGGAGCCATAACTCGCTCCAAGCCTCGATCGAGGGCACAGGTAATCAAGCCGCTGTGCAGCAATATGGACAGAATAATCATGTGAGCTTCAGCCAGATGGGAAGCAACAACAGCATCAGCATCTCGCAAAGATCATTCTAGGATTCTTCTGTGCCAATATATGAGGAGACTGGCACGTGAAAAACGCTCTGACCTTGGCAATTCTCGCGACCACCCTGGCGGGACCAGCACTCTCGCCAGCATTGGCAGGCGATCAAAATATTCTGGTCCTGAAACAGGAAGGTGCTGGCAACACGATTGCGATTGACCAGCAGAATGCCACTGGCAGCCAGATTGGCGGTGTGAATTTCATTGAAAACACCCCGCTTGAAACCTCGGAATTCGAGGTGCTGGATATGGACAATCCGCTGGAAATGTCCGCCGGACTGGAGAATCCCATCCTTCAGGAAGGCGATGGCAATAGTGCGACGATCACAATCGAAGGCACCGACGATGTGGTCTATCTCCAGCAAAATAGTCAGGGCCAGACCACAGGCAACAATGCCGACATCTATGTCAATTCCGGAACGGGCGCCCCCTCCTTTGCAGGCGTCGTGCAAAATGGCGGCGGCAACAATGCCTCCATCAGCATTGATGGCAGCCTGTCCAACGGAACAATCCTGCAAAATGGCTCAAACAACAACGGAACCATCGACATTGATGGCAATGGCGTAACCGCAGCCCTGACACAGGTCGGCAATGACAATGACAGCCAGTTGGTCGCACAAGGCACCTCCACCTCGGCAACGGGTGTCGATAGCGCCAACGTGAGCTACACCCTTTATGCCAACGGTGTCACCACGACACAGCCGGTAGCTGTAACAACCAATGGCGCTTCTGTAAGCATTACCCAGACCCAGTTCTAGTCGCTTGAAACGGCTATATGCATGGGCAAGCAATTCTCGTGGGGGAGAATGGCAGTGAAGCACAGGATAATGCTCCAGAAGACATTGCTCGGACTATGTCTGTCTATTGGAATGGGAGGCGCCAGCATGGCCCAACCACAAACACCAAAGGCAGACATTATCTTGAAAGCCGACGGCAATCGCCTGTCAATTTCCGACGCGATTTCCGTATACAGCCCCGGCCTTTATCAGGTTCAGCTTCAAGTACGCAAATCGGGCAAAAGCGGCAGTGCGACCACCCGGCAAAGCAAGAAGATCGAAGCGACTGTCGATCAGGTCTATCACAACAGCAATCTCAATTTCCATCTGCAGCCCGGAGACCATATCGAGGCAGAACTCAGCCTTTATGCCAACGGTTCCCTACTGGTGAAAACTATCCGCGAATATAGCTTCGATGACAATTCGTCGTCCGACAATAAACATTTATGATCAATATCTTACTGGTGACTTCTATGATCAGGTATTTTGCTCTTTTTCTAATGACCATCCTGTGCTTCGGCAGCCTTTCCCTTGCGGAATCGTCGGCCCAGACCCCGGACGCAGTGGCGAAAGCCTTTGCCGGTCGCTGGATTACCTATGACCGGAATTTCGCGACCGAGAAGGCCTGCGAACTGGAATTTGCAAGCCAAATCAAAGGCGAAATCTACCCCATTGCCAAGAAGGGCTGCTCGGGAGCACTCGCCACTCTCGCGGGCTGGCGCATCCAGAATAATCAGCTCGTCTTCATCGCTGAAGACAATAGCGCCATCGCGCTGGTTGGCGGCAATCAGGAGCGCCTGAGCGGCACCATATTGCAGAACAAACTGCCGATCATCGTTGAACGGCAGGAAATCGCCGAGAAAATCGAAAAGGCGCGCAAGTCAATTGAATGCTCCTATATCGGCTATAGCCAGACTTGCGCCTCTCCGCGTGATTTCGCGCCACCTGCAGCGACCATTGGTTCGCCTTCGCCAATTCAGATTCTGGTCAATCTCAATGCCAGAATGGAGCCGCGCAACAATGCCTCGGTCAAGCTTGTCCTGAAACCCAATGCCTGCGTCAGTGCAGAAGTCTGCACGGTCGCCTCGGATGGTCTCTGGTGCAAGGTGAAAACGGAAAATGGCGATGCATGGATCAAGAAGCAGACGGTGCGCCAGCAGAGATGGCCGGTCATCACCTTCAAGAATGGCTGTTCTTGAGGCAATGATAAGGGCGACTATCGAGTGGCCATAGCAATGCGGCGCTATCCGGAAGTGACCCACGCCACCAACTGCAAAGCTGGTGGCGATATCTTGGCACTTGCTTGCACATCGTCGAATATAGACGCATATGGTCACTTATAGCCATCCAGTTGCCCCAAATGCCCTGATATTCTCACCCAGCCAGTTCCAGATCGACACCAGATCATTACCAGATCAGTGCCAGATCATAAATGGCCTTGTGCCTTACTGGTGATCTGATAGGGCTCAAGGCTCTTCATGAAGCGGTCGATAAATTCCATGGTGATGACCGAACGCGGGGTATGGGTCGGGAAAAGAATGCTCAGCCGGTGAGGAACAACAGGCTTGAAGGGTTTGATGATCAGGCCGTCTTTTTCATATTCCAGCGCGTCAATGATGCTGACAATGCTAACCCCGACGCCCCCCGCCACGATGCGGCAGGCAAGGCCGAACTGGCGTGATTCGATGATCGGATTGAGCCGCGCCCCACTCGCCTCGAATGCCGCTTTCACCAAATTGAAATAATCACTACCACGTCTGGCATGAATAAAGGGCTCGTTATCCAGATCGCGCGGCGTGATATGCTCCTTGTCCTTGAGGCGATGACCGGGTGGCAGAATGCAGACACTGCGCATCATGATCGGAATGATCTCCAGCGCCGGATGTGGGGCATGATGGGATGAAATCCCGACATCATATTGATGCGAGATGATCCAGTCCAAAATGCGCTCGGGCCGGTCTGGCTCTATGGCCATTGTCACGCCGGGCCTTTCCTTCATGAAGTCGGCCACCACCCCGGGCAAATGGGTCGTGGCAAAGCCCGGAAGGCAGGTGATACGCAGATGACCGACCTGCAAATCATGGATTTCTTCAACCAGCTTTTCGATATTGCCCAGACCAGCCAGCACACGGTCCACCTCCCCAAGCAAAAAGCGGGCTTCCTGCGTTGGCACCAGCCGCCCTCCATCCCGCATGAAGACTTCAAATCCGACCCTCTGAGCCAGACTGGAAATCAGACGTGACACCGCTGGCTGTGAAATTTTCATATCCCGTGCTGCTGAGGTGACATTCCCCGTCGTTGCCACAGCCCGAAATGCCTCCAACTGCCTAAGCTGTATCATGATTTCCCCCACGTCATACTGTCATAGCTAACAAGCGCAAAATTGCGACTACAATTTTCATAACATGATGTTATGACAATTAAAAAAAACATTCATTTGAATTATCAACCTGCGGAGATCATCTTGCCCATGTCCTTACGGACTGCTTCATGCGCGTCATCAGTCATAACGGATGCGCACCAAGGCCAGGCGGCTTCCCTCCTCCATAAGAGAAGAAGAAGCCACTTCCGTTTGTGGAAGCCGAGGACTTGGAGGAACGCATTCATATTGTCTCTGTTTTGAGCAAGGGAAAACTCAAATGAAACTGTCTCGCAAAGCTCTTTTGGCTGCAACGATCATTGCCGGTCTGACCGCACCTGCAATGGCTGCAACGGAAATTCAGTGGTGGCACGCCATGGGCGGCGTCAATGGCGAACTCGTCAACGAAATGGCCGAGAAATTCAATGCTTCTCAGTCCGACTACAAGGTCGTTCCGGTCTTTAAAGGTGGCTATGCCGATACCATGACAGCAGCAATCGCCGCCTTCCGCGCCAAGGAGCAGCCAGCCCTCGTGCAGGTCTTCGAAGTCGGCACCGCGACCATGATGGCAGCCAAAGGCGCGATCTATCCGGTTAGCCAACTGATGAAAGACACCGGCGAAGACTTTGACCAGTCGGCCTATCTGCCTGCTGTGGTTTCCTATTATCAGAGCCCGGAAGGCGACCTGCTTTCCATGCCATTCAACAGCTCCACCCCCGTCATGTGGTACAACAAGGATGCTCTGGACAAGGCCGGTGCCAAGGTTCCGACTACCTGGGACGAAGTGGAAGAAGTCGCCCAGAAGCTTGTCGATAGCGGCATGGAATGCGGCTATTCCTTCGGCTGGCAGTCATGGGTCATGATGGAAAACTATTCCGCATGGCACAATATTCCGTCGGGCACCAAGGAAAACGGTTATGCCGGTTTCGACACCGAATTCACCTTCAACAATGACGCTGTCATCAACCGCCTGCAGAAAATTGCCGATGATGGCAAGAAAGGCCTGTTCAAATATGGTGGCCGCACCGGCGAGTCCCGTCCGCTCTTCGTCAATGGCGAATGCGGCCTCTGGATGAACTCTTCGGCTTACTATGGCGGCTTCGTCAAGGACATCAAGTTCAACTTCGGCCAGACCATGCTGCCGCTCGACACTGCCGTTGCTGAAAAGCCGCAAAACTCCATCATCGGTGGCGCAACCCTCTGGGTGCTTCAGGGCCACGAGAAGGAAGAATATAAAGGCGTCGCCAAATTCCTCAAATTCATCTCCACGCCGGAAATTCAGGCCCAATGGCATCAGGTAACCGGCTATGTGCCCATCACCACGGCAGCATACGAGCTGTCCAAGGAACAGGGCTACTATGAGAAGAATCCGGGTACCGATACGGCCATCAAGCAGTTGAGCCTCAACACCCCGACGCCGAATTCCCGTGGCATCCGTTATGGCAACATGGTGCAGGTGCGCGATGTCGTCAACGAGGAAATGGAAGCGCTCTGGGCTGGCAAAAAAGACGCCAAGACGGCAATGGACGATGCTGTGAAACGCAGCAATGCGCTCTTGCGTAAATTCGAGCGCAGCGCCAAATAAACCTCTCCAATAAAACGAGTCGTCATGCCGCCCGGCAAACCGGGCGGCATGGCTTTCCAGCGAGCCTTAAGGAACTCGATGACATGATCAAGCGCGTTCATTTTCCATCATCCCCCTTGCCCTATCTGCTGGTTGCCCCCCAGATCGCCATCACACTCCTCTTCTTCATCTGGCCTGCCGGTCAGGCCATGTATCAGTCATTCCTGATCGAAGATGCTTTCGGCTTTGCGAGCGAATTTGTCTGGTTCGAGAATTTCGAGATCCTGTTTGCCGATCCGCTCTATATCGATGTGTTCATTCGGACCATCTTCTTCTCGATCATGGTTGCCGCGCTGTCCATGTTCCTCTCGCTCATTCTGGCTGGCTTTGCTGACCGGGTGGTAAAGGGCGCAACCCTTTATCGCACCTTGCTGATCTGGCCCTATGCCGTCGCCCCGGTATTGGCCGGTGCGCTGTGGGTTTTCATGTTCAATCCGTCTGTCGGCATCATTGCCTATTGGCTGGATCTGATTGGCATCGACTGGAACCATTTCCTCAATGGCGGGCAGGCCATGGCGCTGATCGTCTTCGCCGCCAGCTGGAAGCAGATTGCCTATAACTTCCTTTTCTATCTGGCCGCCATGCAAGCGATCCCGAAATCGACGATTGAGGCTGCGGCCATTGATGGAGCCGGTCCTGCCAGACGCTTCTGGACCATCATCTTTCCGCTGGTCTCCCCGACCACATTTTTCCTGCTGGTCATCAATATCGTCTACGCCTTTTTCGACACATTCGGCATCATTCATGCCGTCACCGAAGGTGGCCCGGCAGGCGCAACCGTCACGCTGGTCTACAAGGTCTATAGCGATGGCTTCATCGGGCTCGATCTGGGCGGCTCGGCCGCACAATCTGTGATTCTGATGATCATGGTGATCACGCTCACGGTCATCCAGTTCCGCTTCGTTGAGAGAAGGGTTGAATATTAATGGTTGAGAACCGCCCCTTTTTCGATACGCTCACGCATATCGTTCTGATCCTTGGCATCATCCTCATCGCCTTTCCGATCTGGATCACCTTCGTGGCTGCCACCCACGATCTGGCGCGCATGTCGCAAGCTCCGATCCCCATTTGGCCCGGCACCCATTTCTTCGAGAATCTCAAACTGGCACTTGAGGGCAAGGTGGTCGCTGGCATGGATATCCTGCCGGTCTGGAAGATGATGCTCAATTCGCTGATCATGGCCCTGATGATCGCCATCGGCAAAATCGTCATTTCCATCCTCTCGGCCTATGCCATCGTCTATTTCGACTTTCCTTTCCGGATGGGCTTCTTCTGGATGATTTTCATCACATTGATGCTGCCCGTCGAGGTGCGCATTCTGCCCACCTTCGAGGTGGTCGCTTCGCTGGGCATGCTCAACAGCTATCTGGGCCTGACGGTGCCGCTGATCGCCTCGGCAACGGCGACCTTCATGTTCCGGCAGGTCTTCCTGACCATTCCGGACGAAATGCTCGAGAGCGCCCGCATCGATGGCGCAGGCCCGGTCCGCTTTTTCTTCGACATGCTGCTGCCCCTCTCGCGCACCAACATCGCGGCGCTCTTTGTCATTCTCTTCATCTATGGCTGGAACCAGTATATGTGGCCATTGCTGATCACCACCGACGCGTCTTTGAGCACAGTCGTCGTCAGCATCAAGAATATGCTCGATTCCGGCGAGCGTATTCCTGAGTGGAACACCATCATGATGACCGCGCTGCTGGCCATGTTACCGCCCATTCTGGTGATTGTCAGCATGCAGAAGCTCTTCGTCAAAGGCTTGACGGAAACGGAAAAATAACGGGATCAACAGGGAACAATCATGTCCAACATCACACTTGATTATGTACGCAAATCCTACGGTCCCAGCGAAGTCATCCACGGGATCAGCGGCGCCATCGAGCAAGGCGAGTTTGTCGTCATTGTCGGCCCGTCCGGCTGTGGAAAATCCACCTTGCTGCGCATGATCGCCGGGCTGGAGAGCATCACTGGCGGAGAAATCCAGATCGGCAAGCGCGTCGTCAACAAGCTCGAACCGGCCCAACGCAACATCGCCATGGTGTTCCAAAATTATGCCCTCTATCCGCATATGAGCGTTTATGAAAATATGTCCTATGGCCTGAGAATCCGCAAAGTGCCCAAGGAGGAAATCCGCCGCCGAGTCGAGGAAACCGCTGAAATACTGGAATTGACCCCCTATCTTGATCGCTCGCCGCGCCAGCTTTCCGGCGGTCAGCGCCAGCGCGTTGCCATGGGCCGCGCCATCGTGCGCAAACCCGATGTCTTTCTGTTTGACGAGCCGCTCTCCAACCTTGATGCAAAATTGCGCGTCCAGATGCGCCTTGAAATCAAGAAGCTGCAGCAAAGGCTTGGCATTACCTCGGTCTATGTCACCCATGATCAGGTCGAAGCCATGACGCTCGGTCATCGCCTTATGGTGCTCAATGCAGGCAATGTCGAGCAATTCGGCACGCCCATCGATCTCTATGACAAGCCCGCCACCTTGTTCGTCGCCACCTTCATCGGCTCACCTGCCATGAATATTCTCGACGGGCGAGTGGCCGAAGACAGATCTTCCATCCTGCTGCCGGAAGGCGAAGTGATCCCCCTTTCCAGCCAGTTGGATGCACAGGCGGGCGCTGCGGTTAAACTTGGCATGAGGCCGGAACATATCAGGCTGGCGACCAATGGTGACGCCCTCTTCTCTCTCAAATCCGACGTCGTCGAACAACTCGGCGCCGACACCATCATCCATGCCAGCTTTGGCAAAGCGGCCAGCTCCATGGCCGTCCGGCTCGATGGAACCCATCGCATATCCAGCGGCACGCAATTCAGCTTTGCAATTGATCCGCAAAAGCTGCATGTTTTTGATCCCGAGAGCGGAAAGCGCATCAACCAATAAGAGGACGAGAATGCCAATATCATCATCCCGCTTGCGAGGCCACAAGATCGAGATCCATGGCCATCGCGGAGCAAGGGGCCTTTTTCCCGAAAATACGCTCCCGGGCTATGCCTACGCCCTGTCAACGGGCATCAGAACGCTGGAGCTGGATGTCCAGCTGACCGCAGACAATATTCTGGTCGCCACCCATGACTTTACGCTCTCCACCGCCCAGACCCGCGATAGCGACGGCCACTGGCTGACGGGGACCGGACCGGAAACCATAGGCCTCACGGTCGAGCAGCTCAAATGCTACGACATTGGCGGCCTTAAGCCCGCAAGTGACTATGGCGCGAAATTTCCCGATCAGGCCTTTCTTGATGGCGTCAGGATCCCTACGCTGGAAGAAGTGATGCAATTCTGCCGTCACCATGAAAGACAGAGTGGAGCCCCCGGCGTGATACTCAATATCGAGATCAAGTCGGACCCTACCCGTCCGTCACACCCTGAACGGGCCGAAGCAACGGTCGATGCGCTGCTGTCTCTGATCAGCAAACATGACTATGCGAACCAATCGATTATCCAGTCTTTCGACTGGGCCATTCTCGACCTCGTGCTGGACAAGGCCCCTCACCTGAAGCGATCCTATCTGACGATGACCGCACAAAATGGTGAGCATGCAACCATCTACAAGGGCTCGCCCTGGCTGGGCAGAACCGCATGTCTCTCACAGGATGAATCCATCCCCTCCCTGATCAGGAAGGCGGGCGGCGACAATTGGTCGAGCTTCTTCAAGGATCTGGATGAAAAAACCGTCGCCGAGGCGCGGGCGCTTGGCATCGGCATTTATGTCTGGACCGTCAATGAACGGCAAGATATTGACAGAATGATCGAGCTGGGCGTTGATGCCATCATTTCCGACTATCCAGCGCGCGTTCATCGCCGCCTTCTGGAACATCAGGAAAATCTCTCAACCATCTGATTCATAGATATAATGTTGTAGTTTCGGACACGAAACAATCAAGCGCGATGCTGACGCCGGAACTCGCTTGGCGTCAGCCCGACCTCCTTCTTGAACACCTTGGCGAAATAGTTGATATCGCTGAATGACAGATCGAGCGCGATATTCATGATCGGCAAATCGCTGCTTTCAAGCAAATCCTTGGCATGCTCGATGCGCCGATGCTTGACATAGGCAACGAATGTCTCCCCCATCGTCTTCTTGAATAGACGGGAGAAATAGCAGGAGCTGACGCTGGCGCAGCTGGCCGCATCCTCAAGGGTGATTTCCTTGTTTATGTTGCGCTCGATATAATTCAGCACATTCTGCATGCGCTCCGGAGAGCGCCCGAAATGCTCTTCCGTCACCTGAAACAGGGCGTCCACGATCTGGCAGAAAAGACTGTGAATGCGGTTGCGGCTGCGCGCATCCAGCCGCTCTTTCGTCAGGTTGGAGATTTGCCCCAACAGCTCCGAAGGCATTTCCACCTTGCGCTTTGCGGCCAGAGAAAGCAATTCATCGGAAAATTCCAATATCGCCTGCCGTGGCACTTCCTCCTTGCGCGCATAGATGCTTTCAAGATGTTTGCGCACCAGCGAGAGGCATTCGCGATAGGCGCGCTGTTCCAGCAAAGACCAGATCTGGTCGGCAATGGCGTTGCTGGTCCGGCTTGAACCCAGTTCACTCAGGCAGGCATTGACGACCCCCAGCAATTCCTCGGTCCGCACAGGCTTGAGCAGAAAGCTGTCCGCTTTCAAGTGGATAGCCTTCTGCATGATCTCGAAATAATCATAGGCGGTGAGAATGACGACCTTGGTCTTCATATTCTTCTGGCGTATGCACTGGATGATTTCCAGACCATTGGGCTTGGGAATATTGATGTCGACAAGGATCAGGTCAATCGACTGGCTGTTGATCAATTTCATGGCTTCGGCACCATTGCGCGCCTCCCCCACGATATTGATACCATCGACCTTGCGGCTCAGAATTGTCCGCAGGGCCTTGCGTTCCAGCTCTTCGTCTTCAACGATGACGACATCATACATGGTGCAACCTCCTCCCGGAAAGCCGGGAACACGCGATCTTATTTCAACTGGAACGAACAGGGGTCGAATTCCAGTGGCAGTCTTATCCTGACAAGCGTCCCTTTTCCCTGCCGATAGGGGCTGACAATTTCCAGAGCATGTTCCTCGCCGAAGAAATGCTTTAGGCGACTGCCGACATTGAAGATGCCGATGCTCTTGCGATTGCCATGCTCGGATTCTCCCTTCAGCACTGACTGCTTGCGCCTCTGAGAGATACCATCGCCATTATCCTCGATATCGACAATCAGATCCTGCCCGTCCGGATAGGCATTGATCTTGATGAAACCGCCACTTTCATGGGGTTCAACAGCGTAATTGATGCAATTCTCGACAATCGGCTGCAATATCATGAAGGGACAGAGCACCTCGTTATATTCTTCCGGCACATCCAGCATCACGTCGAAACGATCCCCCAGCCGCAGCTTCTGCAAGAAGAGATAGTTTTTGACATGCTCCACCTCTGTTCCCAGTGGGGCAAACTGATTGCCACTCTTCTTGAGAATATAGCGCATCATGTCAGCGAAGGCATGAACGGTCTTCTCGGTCTCCTCGGCATCTTCGATCAGGGCAAGCCGAGAGATCGTATTGAGGACATTGAACAGAAAATGCGGATTGACCTGATAGGACAGCGCCTGCAATTCCGCTTCGCGCAGGGAGCGTTCCAGCTCGGCCCGTTTTTTGGATTCCTCCATCAACCGCATGTTCTTGACATACAGCTCCTGGGAAACCGTGTTGGAATAGCTTTCCTCGGCCAGATGAGAAGCAATGTTAAGCAGCGAATAGGCCGCACTCCTCAGCCGTTCATAAGGCAACTGCCAGGCACCTTCATGCAGTTCCACCAGATGCTTGTCCACGTCCCATGCGTCACCGGACGCAAAGAGATTGGACATGTCTTCGAGATCTGCATCCAGATGCTTGTCGGTCAGATGCACCTGCCCTCCGATAACGGCCCCGATATACTGATCCTTCATGATGATCGGGGCTGCGAAATCCACCAGACCACAATGACATTTGTAAATCGACGGCTCGCCGGTAGACAGCGCGATGCGCCCCCCGACAGCGTCACAATGAAAACACCTTTCGCGCAACTTGTCCATTTTGCGAACTGTGTTGCAAAAAGGAGTAAAGCCACTTGGTTGAGTGACAGGAACACCGTCCGGATCCACGATAACAATGGCAACCCCCACCGCAGCGCTGAAATCATCCTGAACCTTCTGCAGTACCTCCACACTGATCAGATCGGATAGTTTCTTGCGTGCAAGATGCGGGTTTTTACCGTTCGCCCCGGTATGTTTTACCTGATTTCCTCCCCAGTCGATTATCTCCTCATTGGCAGAACCTTCGTAAGATTGCTGCACGATCCATTCCCTCCCATGGAAACACGCCCATTTCCCTACCAAAATGTCCGTAGGCAGCAGTCTGAGTGTAGATCGGCCGACGCAAGTCCAGTGTTTCGATGATACCGGACACCGAAAGCGGGAAGATTTCCCGCACAGCGCAAACCAATTTATCCAAATCGATGGATGATGTCCCGAATGTATTCACATCAACCATCTCAGGCTCTGTCTGCCCTATAGCAAAAGCTAGAGAAACTTCGCATTTTTTAGCCAGACCAGCAGCCACGATATTCTTTGCGATATAGCGGGCGTAATAGGCCGCTGATCTGTCGACTTTCGTAGGATCTTTGCCAGAAAAAGCACCGCCTCCGTGTCTGGCAATTCCACCGTAAGTATCAACCATCAGCTTACGCCCGGTCAAGCCCGTATCGGCTTTTGGACCACCTTCCACAAATCGTCCAGTGGGATTTATGTGTACCCGTGTGTCCGATCGTATCCACTCTTGTAAATAAGGACATATCACCTGTTCCAGAACGCCTCTAATGATCGCTTTCTGGTCAACTTCCGGTGCATGCTGAGTCGATACGACAATGCTGCTGACGTCTTTTGGCTGGCCGGTCTCGTCATAGACGAATGTCACTTGCGCCTTGCCGTCAGGTCGCAGCCATTCAAGTGCGCCTTGATGGCGCGCATTTGCCAAAGCTTTGGTAAGCTTGTGGGCATAATAGATCGGCGCGGGCATGAAACTTGGAGTTTCATCGCAGGCATAGCCATAGAAAATTCCCTGATCGCCGGCACCAATCCCGCCAGCTTTGGAAACGCCTTGTGCTATGTCCGGCGATTGCTCGCGCAGATCCGTAATCAGGAAACAATGGTCGGCGTCAAACCCGAGAGAGGCATCCGTATAGCCGATGTTGCGAATGGTCTGCCGCACGATGGGACCAACATCGAGTTTTCTGGTTGACGTGATCTCGCCAGCCAGAAAAACGGTGTCTCCCGCCACCACGGTTTCAGCCGCAACGCGTGCATTCCGGTCAAGGCTGAGATAGGCATCCAGTATGGCATCCGAGATCTGGTCGCAGACCTTGTCCGGATGCCCTTCTGTCACCGATTCCGCACTTACAAGCCGTTTATGCATGCCTCTCTCCTGTCGTCCCCACGTCTCGGTTTTCAAATCAACCGCCGACCACACATTTCAAGCCGAGATTTTCGATGATCTTGACAAGAGGAGGCAGAGCTTCTTTGGGAAGATCGGGAATAGAGCCCATCGGATAGGGCTTGTTGAGCAGCTCATATTTATTCTCGCCATAGGAGTGGTAACCCAACAGATGGACAGTTTCCACGCCCGGCAGCATCTTTGCGAAATTGCCAATATCGGCAATCGCCTGTTCGCTGTCATTGACGCCCGGTACCACGGGCACGCGCACGACAACGGATTTGCTGGTCATTGCCGTCCGGATCGCATTCTCCAGAATGATCCGATTGTCCACCCCGGTATTGGCCATGTGAACCGCCGGGTCGATGGCCTTGATATCAAGCAGGGCATGATCCACATGCGGCATCACGTCGGCAATGATTTCCGGTGTTGTGAAAGCTGTCGTTTCCATCGCCGTGTTCCAGCCCTGTTCATGGCAGGCCTTCAGCAACTCGCGGGCAAAATCGCTCTGCATCAGCGGCTCGCCCCCCGAAAGCGTAACCCCACCGCCGGAACGACGATAATGGGTCGCATCCTTGCGCACTTCCTGAATGACCTGATGGACGGTCATCACCTTGCCCGAACGGGTCAGGGCATCGGTCGGGCAGACCTCGGCGCAAGCGCCACAGCGAATGCATTTGTCCCGATCCACAAATCCGCCATTGTCGCGGGAAAGCGCCCCCACCGGGCAGACCGGCACACATTTGCCGCAATGGATGCAGCTGGAATCCTTGTAGAACAGCTCCGGCTTGGGATCATGAGACTCAGGATTGCTGCACCAGCGGCAACGCAACGGACATCCCTTGAGAAAGACAATCGTCCGCACGCCGGGACCATCATGTATTGAATAGCGCTGGATGTCGAAGACGACACCTTCCTGATCGTAGTTAATTGGGGCCATTTTTCTTCCCGCTTAGTCCTTTTGTGCCTCGATCCCGGTCAGAAGCTTGTTTGTCCTGCAATCTTGATGGAATCCATCGCCGCCTTGACTGCGGATGTCTCCCCCAGAACTGCCAGAGTTGTTACATGCTGAGGGCAAGTGCCATAAATCTCGACGGTGAAAACGTCGGCTGCCTTGAGGGCAAGATCGGAAAAGAAAAACAGATCCGTAACACTCGCCTGAATGAGGCCGATGGCCCCGATGCTGTGTTCCTTGACCCATGCCCGACCATGCGGAGGCATGCGTCTCTGAAGCATCAGCAACACATCCGGTTGTGGCGCATTGATGATCCTTGCATTCATGGCGCGGTCCCTCCCTCAGAAATCATTCTGTTTATCGCTCTGCCAAAACAAGCAGAGGCTTTTTGACTGGATTGGCCAGGCGCGGACGCCTGACCATTTGGAGAGCAGCAAAGGGGTAGCCGCTCTATCTCACATTGAGTGATTCAACCATCACGCAGCGACGCTTGCGCGCAAAGGCCTTCGGCCCGGTCAGCCCCTCGCCGGTTGGCCCGGCAATGGTGAAGGTCGTATAGCCTTCCCCGCCAACGCCGATACCGGCATAGGATGGACCATTCTTGACGAAGATCGTCGTCTGAATGAGCTTGGCCATCTTGGTCAGCTTGCGCACATTGGTTGAATGCATCATCGCCGTATGGCGGTTGCCATGTTCAACCTCGACAGCCAGATCAATGGCCTCATCGACATCGGGAACACGCACCAGAGGCAGGATCGGCATCATCAGCTCTTCCTGCACGAAGACATGGTCACTGGGCAGATCGATCAGGATGACCTTGATGTCTTCGCCGACCTTGATGCCGACCTTGTCGAGCAGATAGACAGCGCTCTTGCCAACGCAGGAGGTCTGCGGCCCACCCTTTTCATTGATGACCAGCGCTTCAAGCTTCTTGATGACAGCCGGATCTTCCACCAGATAGGCACCGCATTTGGTCATGCAGGAAATCAGATAATCGGCAATCTGGTTGACCGCGATGATTTCCTTCTCGGCAATGCAGGGCAGATTATTATCAAAGCTGCAGCCATTGATGATGTCGACGGCGGCTTTCTCGATATCGGCGGTTTCATCGACAACAACCGGCGGGTTACCCGCCCCTGCGCCGATGGCTTTCTTGCCCGTTGACATCACCGTCTTGACGATCCCCGGACCACCTGTTGCGACCAGCATGCGGATCTTGGGATGATTCATCATGGCATTGGTATTGTCGATGGAAGGCTCCTGAACCGTGGTGATCAGGTTGGCCGGAGCGCCAAGCGTTGCCAGCTTGCGGTTGATCAGCTTGATCGTCAGCAGCGAGACAACCCGCGCCCGTGGATGCGGGCTGTAAACCACCGAATTGCCAGCGGCCAGCATGCCAATGGAATTGCAGATGATGGTTTCGGTCGGATTGGTCGTCGGAGTGATCGAGCCGATAACACCATAGGCTGAATATTCAACCAGCGTCAGACCGCCATCTCCGCTGCAGGCCTCGGTCGTCAGATCTTCCGTTCCCGGGGTCTTTTCGGCTGCGAGACGATTTTTGATGATCTTGTGCTCATATTTGCCCATGCCTGTCTGTTCGGCCCCCATGCGGGAAAGCCGTTCGAGAGTTTCAGGCTGCAGGATCACCTCGCGAATGCCATCAATGAAGGCCTGACGTTCTTCCATCGAGCAGAACAGATATTGCTTCTGCGCAATGGCTGCGGCCTCAACCGCTTCATCCATGGTCGCAAAGACACCGTCGCCAAGCTCGACAGCCTCTGCATCACTGACATCGATACAAACATCACCACTGGCAGCGCAAGAGGCTCCCGTCACCGGAGCTTTCGGCGCGGAGCCATTCTTCTCGGCCAGCACCTTGGCAATGACGTCAGAAACCATATTGTCATCGGACACCGCACTATTCTCTGCGCGTTCCCAGCCGCACTTGCTCGGACTTGGAACGAATTCCGGGCTTCCCGCAGGGCTCACGGCCTTGCTCTCACCCAGTATCTGGGACACGAGAGAGGAGACCAGATCCTCGGCCGGGGCCTTGTTTGCGACCGTTTCATTTTTCACCGGAGCAGCAACCACCGGCACGGCGCTCGCTCCACCAAAGCTGCTGAGAACCCTCGCTACAGCGTCGGAGATCTGTTGATCATTCACGGTTTCTTCCTTCCTCAGAGACTGGCTCTGGCTTTTCCGAAAAGAGGTCGAGCGCGCGCTCGGCAATCTGCACATCCTGATAGGCAGTGCCTCCGCTCACTCCAATGGCGCCGATTACGGCTCCATCGCGACGGCATGGAATACCGCCGCCAAAAATCACGACGCGCCCGCCATTGTTGGCCTGCACGCCAAAAAGCATTTCACCGGGTTGGGCCAGCCTGCCCAGCTCTTCGGTCGTCATGCGAAAGGTCGCTGCCGTATGGGCCTTGTCCGTCGCCAGCTGGCTGCTTGCTGGCAGACTGTTCTCCATCCGGTGAAACAGGATCTGCTGCCCAAAGGGATCGACAATCGAAACAACAATGGGCACACCAATCGCCAAAGCCTCCTTCTGCGCAAGCGCCGCCAGATGCGTCGCCTCCCGCAAGGTCAGGGTCGCAGTCTGTGTCAGGCTCGGGTGACCAGGGCTCAGTCGCGATATCTCGCGATTGATCAATTGCGCAATCAGCTCCCTGTTTTCTGCTGTCAGCATCGACCATTCCCTTACCAGTTATGCTTGGTCTCGACCGTATCCACGATGCCCACGATCGCGGCATCGGTGACGGAATCTTCCAGCATTCCCGCCTTGCGAGCCGAGCTGTTGCGGGTCACGATCACGATTTCATCATTGCCCGCCCCGACTGTGTCGACGGCGATCTCGGTTTCTCCGGTCGGCTCCTGCTTCTCATTAAGCTTGGCAACGATCAGCAACTTCGAGCCGGAAAGCGACATGTCCTTGCTGGTGGAAACCACGGTTCCGATGACTTTAGCCAAATACATAGCGTTGACCTTTCAATGCCTGACGACGCGGATGTCACGCGCCTTCAGTTCTTCAAGGGCGAGCGGGGTGACCACTACGCCCTCAGCGATATTTACGATTGCCCCATGCACCATTTTTGCGTCTCGCCAGCCGAATACGCGCTTGCTATCGGCTTTGATGATCACCGGTGCCTGAGGCGAAATGAGAGAGACTTTCTGAATGCCCTTTGGCTGTGCGCTGCCCGCCAGAAGCTTCGGCAATGAGGCCTCCACCGCGCCCGACAATTTTGCAGCCCGGCAGAGCCGAACGCCAAAGGCATCCAGTTTTTCCAGATGCGAAATCATCATCGCCCGATAGGCATCATTGGCTGCGAATGGTCGCTCATCCTGCGCCCGGCAGGCCGGACAGCAACCATCTTTTGCCGCAACAATGGGCTTCCCGCTTTCAAGCGCCGAAACCATAAATCTGGCGGCCGCATCATCACTGATGCCATTGGCCACCTTCGCGGCCAGCGAAAGACTCATGTTGGGCACGATCAGCATTTCATTCTTCGACAGCAGCGAAGAGATCACGGTCATTGGAGATGCCGCATCAACAAGCGTCCAATCTGCTTGCGGTATCGCGAGAGCCCGACCAGGGAAGGTGGAGGGAATGGCGCCAAGCACCTCGCGAGTGGCAGCGACATCAAGTGACCAACTGTCGCTGTGCAGCTTGTTCAGTTGCTGAACGGCATCTCCAATTCCGTAGTCCGACATATCCAGCAGAACCAGCGCCTTGCGCTTTGTCGCTGTCAGCCGTTCCACAATCTTCTCCGAAATGATCTCGATGAGAACGGACTGAATGATGCGGGAAAGATCCGGGGTCATTTTGCCCCTCCCCGCCGAGCACCATTCAAGGCTCTCTGCTCGTACATTGCGATGCCGAGCGGGGTCACCAGCAGCGGCTCTGCCGGCTTGATGACCCGCCTGCCCGTCTGCTTTTCAAAAGCCTTTTCAAACCCAGAAAAAGTACAGGCACCACCCACCACATAAATGTCCTCGACATCACTGCCATTGAGAAATTTGGTCACGATGCTCGCCATCTTGTCGACCACCGGACGAACGACCGGGAACACATCCCGCTCATTGGCGATATTCAGCTTATGCTCCTCGGCAGCCTCAAAACTCATGCCATAGGCCCCGGCCAGCACAAGCGTCATATGTGTTCCGCCCGTTGCCTCGTCAAAAGACCCCAGCACCTTGCCATTCTTCAGGATCGATATCCCCGTGGTGCCGCCGCCCACGTCAACGACGGCACCATCGCTCACCATCAATACGCGCGATGCAGCTGTCGGTTCATCAACAATTTCAACAAGTTCCATATCGGCAGCTTCAACGACATTGCCGATCGCCTTGGCATTGCCCGGATGAATGCCGGGCGGAATGGCCGTTGCGGCGCAAAGGAGAGACTGCCCGAGCCGTCCCTCAAGCTCGGCCTTGAGCGAACGAACGGCCTGCACAGCCCCGACATAGTCAACAACGATCCCGTCCCGCACCACCGTCGAGCGATGGGTCGCACCGGTCACGGGCCGATTTTGCGCATCGACAACGGACAGCACGATATTGGCCGTGCCAAGATCCACGCCAACCTTGAGCGGACCGTCAGCCCATTCAGACCGGGGCAAAATCGCCTCCTGTCTGATCAGCTCGGCAAAGTCGTGCAAAATTTCATCGGGACTGCGCATAGTGACTATTCTTCGATTGCGTTCTGACTTGTTGTTTCAATCCGGATTGGCAAAATCAGCTTTTGCAGATCCGCACATGAGAATTATTGCCAAGGCCAAGAGCATTGGCCTCTTCAACATCGATATGGATTTCCAGCGCCGAAGCCTCGGACACGCGCACGGCGACATTGTCCAGAATGCCCCCTCGCGCCCCGACGGCTTCAACGCTCACCACATCACCATTTTTCAGCCCGACCTTTTTGGCGTCGCTCGGATGCATATGGATATGGCGCTGCGCCACAATCACACCCTGCTCCAGCTTGACCGAACCAAGCGGGCCGACAATTTCCACACCAGCGCTCTCATCAAGATCACCGGACATGCGCATCGGGGCCTTGATGCCCAGCGCAAAACCGTCCGAGACCGAAATCTCGACCTGGGTTTCCTTTCGAAATGGCCCGAGAACCCGAACGCGCCGCAGCTCGCCTTTGGGGCCTTTCAAGGTAACTGTTTCTTCAGCCGCATATTGACCGGGCTGCTTCATGGCTTTCATCCGGGTCAGATTCTGCCCCGGGCCAAAAAGCATCTCCATATCCTCACGGGAGAGATGGATATGGCGGTTTGACACCCCGACCGGTACCAAGGCAGGATCGCTCTTTGGCGCCGCTTTGCTCGTTGCCTTTGCCATAATCTCGGCGACAACCTTATCGATCATTTGCTCAGTCAGTTGCATGGCTCTTTCTTCTGTCTCTCTTTTTCATCCCGCAATTCATGGGAACCGCGGGATGAAAGTCATTCGGTAACGAAAAGGGAAAGTTGTGTTCAGGCGCGCCTGCGTCTGCCTCTCCCGGTTTTCCGTGTCGTTGCGGACTTGCCTGTTGTCGATGCAGGCTTTGCAGCCTCGATGGACTTGACTTCGGCAACCGGTTTGAGATCCAGTTCTTCGGTCTTGCTCACATCGGCTCCAGAAGCCTTGGCCCCAGAAGCTTTGGCCTCAGAAACTTTAGCCTTTTCAGCTTCCTCCTTTTCAGCTTCGGCCTTTACGACCTCGACCTTCTTGGTATCGGCTTTACTGGCTTCCGGTTTCTCGGCTTCAGCCGGCGTCGCTTCTGCCTTTTTGTCCGCAGACTTGTTGTCCGCACTGGCATTTTCAGCAGGCTTTGCGTCTTCCTTGGCCTGCTCGGGAGCCGGAGCAGAAGCCCCGTTCTCCTCACCAGTTACTTCAGCGCCGCTCTCAGAGCCGCCATCCCCGGTTTCGTCCGGACCTGATTTCGGTCCGTCCCCTCCACCGCTTGGTGGAGTTGGTTCTGGAGGCTCAGGTGGCTTTGGGAGGTCAACACCCACCGTATCCTTGGTGATGACCATGGACTTGATGCCATCAGCAGGTCTTGCGATCACTTTTGTCGACACGACCGTGTTGATCTTTGCTGCGGCGGCAGAAGCCGCAGCAATGGCAGCATTCACAGCCCCAACCTCGCCATAGAGCTTGACAACCGTCATGCCACCACCCTTGGCCAGTTCGTAGCCGACGAGCTCGACATTGGCAGATTTCACGGCAGCATCAGCTGCTTCAATGGCAGCAGTCAGGCCTGTCGTTTCAATCAAACCGAGGCTCTTCTGCGACATGACGATCCTCCTTTCCTACGATCAAATGTAAGGGGTTGCGCTGGAAGGAAGATCCTCATCCGGTTCCATGGCCTTGAGAACCTGCTTGCCAACTTCGCGTGCAGCGATAATGGCCTGACGAACCGCGCCGGAATCACCACTGAAGGTGTAGATGACCTCGTTCGAATAGCTGGTTCCGCCATTGCCTGGCGAGGAATAGCCAACCGCATCGACGGTTGCAGCCTTTGCAGCCGTATCGGCCAGCAGAACACCGATCGCAGCCGGAGCACCAACGGTAATACCGAAGGACTGGCCGAGCGGAGCGCCGAAGGCCTTGTTGAGCGCGGTGCTGGCACGAGCGGTATACTGGAATTCCAGATGACCAGCAGAGTTGCCATAAACATCACCAAAGGTGCGTTCAACTTCGCTAAGCGCAACTTCAACAGCACGACGTGCGTCGGAAACATCTTCTGCACCGAACAGGATCAAGGAACCATGGCCAGCGCCACCTTCGGTGTCACGAGGCAGTTCGATCAGAATGATTTCGCTGTTGGTTGCCTTCACGGCTTCGTCAGCAGCAAAGATGTGCGGACCGGCACCGGTACGGGCACCCAGAATACCGATCGAGCGGTATTTCTTGTCGATTTTCATCTGCTCATGCAGAGAAGAGTCAACATTGGCGATTACCAGACCGATGGTATGGCCGATTGCGGTGCCGACAAATTCGGTCAGGCCGCAAGCCGCCGGCAGTTTGGCAGCGCAGCTCTTGGCTGCAGGGGCTTCAGGTTTTGCAGGGGCGGAAGCAGCTTCCGAACCCATCTTGCGCATAACCTCGCCCATAATCTGTTCGACAAGATCGTTATTCATTGTCGATACTCCTTATGACTTGGGTCAGTTATTCTGCGCTCTTCGGCAGGATTTTTTCCACTTCAGTGTGTGGACGCGGAATGACGTGGACAGAAACCACGGTGCCGACTTTCTCGGCAGCCACTGCGCCAGCGTCGGTAGCAGCCTTGACAGCGCCAACGTCGCCACGAACCATGACGGTTACTAGACCGGAACCGATCTTTTCGTAGCCTACCAGGCCAACATTTGCGGATTTAACCATCGCGTCAGCAGCTTCGATCGCGCCTACGAGGCCTTTGGTTTCGACCATACCCAATGCTTCTTGTTGCATTTTTCTCTCCAGTTTTAATGTTCAGATTTTGCCCTTTTGAGGCGTCAAGTTTTTACGTAGTTTGATTGGTGTCCTCCCTCATCTCCTATCCACCAACACGGCGCAGCAGCCGAACCAGATCCTGAGCAACCGGCTTTCTCGGATTTGTGGCAGTGCATGCATCCGAGAAAATCGCCTTCACGAGCGTCTGCTCGCTACGGGCAAAGGCATGCATGTCGATGCCCTGTCCGCGCAGGGTCGCAGGGATGCCGAACCCGGCATTCAATCTCTCGATTGCATGGATCAGCGCCCAGACACCCATTTTCAGGCTTGGAAACCGCAATCCCAGACTGGTTGCGGCCTTGGCATAAACGTCGGCCGTTTCTTCACAGAAGACGGAATCCTCCGTAAGACCGGCGTTATATTCGATGACCACCGGCAACAGCATGGCATTGAGCCGACCATGGGCGACGTGAAACTGACCGCCGATGGCATGCGCCATGCCATGATTGAGCCCAAGACCCGAGGAATTGAATGCCATGCCTGCCATGCAGGAAGCCTGATGCATTTCTGCCCGGGCTTTCAGATCATCGCCGTTGCTGAAGGCAACCGGCAGACTTTCAAAAGCCAGCGTCAGGGCCTTTGCGGCCAGAGCGTCTGAGCAATAGGAAGATCCGGTTGAAGCAAGCGCTTCGATGGCATGAGTTATGACATCCATCCCCGTGTCCACCGTCACATTGGCCGGAGCCGTGCGGACAAATTCGGGGTCAAGAATGGCAACATCCGGTATCAGGGAATTGGAGACCAGCGGAAATTTGCGATTTCTTGACGGGTCGGAAATCACCGCATAAGAGGTGACTTCAGATCCGGTACCCGAAGTGGTTGGAATGGCCACGAACTGGATAGTGAGTTGGGGTTTGACCTCTCGCACGACAGCCAGAATGGCTTTTGCGGCATCAATGGCGGATCCTCCCCCCAAAGCCACAATCGCATCCGGTTCGAAGTCGGCAAGAAGACCAGCTCCCTTGGACACTGTTTCAATAGGCGGTTCGGGGATCGCCTCATCATAGACGAGGCACTCGGATCCCTTGAGGTGAGCCCGTACCCTTGCCAGAGCACCGGACTTTACCATGAAAGCATCGGTAACGATCCCGACCTTCTGCCCGCTATAGGCGGACAGACGATCCAGCATCCCGGTTCCAAAAACAACTTCCGTTTTTGAAAAGAAGCTCTGATAACGAGGCATAAAACAGAAATCCTTGACACTTAGAGCAATTGTGAGCTGCCGGAGAGAGAAAACTCAAAAGACCCCGACAGCCTCTCGCACCATACCGCCTGCCGACACCAACAATGTCGGCAGGCCTCTGAAACCTTTAGAGTTTCTGTTCAGTACGGCTAATGATGTCGTCCTGCACTTCCTTGGCGAGCACGACGAACTGAGCGCTGTAGCCAGCCACGCGGACCACGAGATCCCTGTGTTTTTCCGGCTCACGCTGAGCGGCAAGCAGAATGTCCCTGTTCACGACGTTGAACTGAACATGCATGCCCTTGTGATCGAAGTAGGAACGAACAACCGAGGTGAAGTTCAGGATGCCATTGTCTCCGGCAAGCGAGGACGGCAGGAACTTCTGGTTATAGAGCGTACCGTTGGAAGCGATGAAATGGTTGAGCTTGGCAACCGAGTTCGCCGCAGCGGTCGGACCATTGGTGTCCTTGCCCTGACGAGGAGACACACCGTCAGCAAGAGGAGCCTTGGCCAGACGTCCGTCAGGCAACGCAGCAACATCTTTACCGAACAGCACGTTGGCAGACACAGGATAGATACCGGCCTGGAACTGACCACCGCGCGGGTTGGTGTATTTCTCGACTTCCTTGCAGTAGATCTCGGCGCATCTGCGCGCGATCATGTCAACTTCGTCGATGTCGTTACCGAAGCATTCGGCGCTGTCGAGCATGCGCTGGATATCAGCATATTTGCCGTCCGGCACCGCAGCAGCAGAACCAAGGGTCTGATAGACCTGATCCTTCAGAGCGGAAACATCAACCGAGTTGTTATGTGCAAGCACCTTGCGTACGGCAGCATAGACCTGATCTTCGGTAAGCTCGGCAGCAGCCGGAGCCGGACCGCCAACAGGCTGACCGAAGTTATTGACCAGAGCATCCTTGAGTTCTGCCGGGCTGATCTTCTTTTCGTCAAAGACGAATTTCTTCATCGCATAGACAGAGTCACCGGTATCGGCGACACCGAAGGCCTGCGGGCCGGTGAAGTTATACAGCGCGCCACCTTCCTGCACGGACATGCCGCGACCAAGGCAGTCGTCAACCATGGCGGACTGGAATGGCAGCGGAGCCATTTCGGCATGGGCAATGTCAACGCAGTTGTCAGCTTCAACCAGATGATGGACGAAATAGGCCATCTGCTTTTCAAAGGCTGAGAAGAAGTCATCGATCGATTTCCACTGCGCAACATCCGGAGTTACCGGACCAAGCTGCTTGTTGCCGATCAGGCCGGGCTTGTCGCCTACCTTACCGCCATGCAGGGTGATTTCGAGGATCTTGGCAACGTTGAAGAAAGCAGCGTCATGCCAGCCTTCTGCCTTGTGGATCGGCTGAGGCTCAACGCAACCGACGATACCGTAATCACGGGCATCGGCAAGGGAAACACCACGGTTCTGCAGAGCCGGAATGATCACCTCGTCGTTATACATGGCCGGAACACCAAGGCCGAGACGGACAACTTCCGTTGCACGGAAGAGGAAGGCGTCAGGGGTGCCCTGCCATACGCGGATGGAGAAGCTCGGAGCCGGAAGGCGAACATGGGAAACAGCTTCCATGCACATGTAGGAAACGTCGTTGGTCGCATCCAGACCTT
Organism: uncultured Cohaesibacter sp.; assembly: GCF_963676275.1. Taxonomy (NCBI): domain Bacteria; kingdom Pseudomonadati; phylum Pseudomonadota; class Alphaproteobacteria; order Hyphomicrobiales; family Cohaesibacteraceae; genus Cohaesibacter; species uncultured Cohaesibacter sp. The sequence continues at coordinate 2,710,018 of NZ_OY781091.1, forward strand.
CAGCCGTCTGGCCGCCTACGCACAAATTCTGGAACACGGCATAACCGGCAAAGGCCTGAGCGGATACCTCGTCACGGGTCTTGTTGACGTCGTTCAGCTTGATCCAGATGCAGTCCACCAGTTCCTGAGCGAATTCGCGGCTGATGGCCGTGTCAGCTTTCAGATATGGATACATATACTGGTCGAAACGGCCCGGAGAGATGGAGTGCCCGGAGGACTCGATCTGCATCAGAGACTGGATGAACCAGAAGGTCTGGCAAGCTTCCCAGAAGGTGGTAGCAGGATATTCAGGAACGCGTGCGCAGTTTTTGGCAATCTGTTCCAGCTCCGCCTTGCGGTTAGGGCAGCTTGCGCTTCTGGACAGCTCCAGAGCCTTGTCAGCATAACGATGAGCGAAGTTGATCGCTGCATTATAGGTGATGATGACGGCTTCGTAGAACTGGCGCTTCTTGATGTAGGACGGATCATTCTTGTCCATCGCATCCATGGCTTTCACGGCTTCTTCAATGATGCCGCGGAAACCGATCTTCATGATCTTGCCATAGTCAACGCAAACGTGACCGACACCACCATAGAAATAGTTGCCAACCGTGAACACGCCGTTGGCAATGCAGTCCTTGGTCTCTGCAGACATCAGGGAGTCAGCATAGGAACTGGTGGTCTTGTTCGGCCAGTATTTGAAAGCTTCATGCAGCTCCTGAGCCGTTTCTTTCGGAATTTCGAAAGGATCGGCAACGCGCGATGCCATGGTTTCAAACTCGGCTTCCACCCAATCATAGGAGAATTCAGGGCAGATTTCGGTTGAACGCGGATTCTTGGTGATGGCACCTACAATGAGTTCATCGTCGCGAATGGTAACCGGCAGATTATTGAAAATCTTTTCGGCCACTTTTGCGCGACGCATGATCGGGGAAAGATGCTCACTTTCCTTGTAGGCTTCGGTAGCCAGAACTGCACGCTCGGACTCAACATAAGGCGTCGCGTTCAGAATCTGGTTTTTCAACCGCACAATACGTTCGGTTGGTTTTGAAAAGCCCTTCTCTATCATTACTTCCTCCAGGCTGCAGGACACGACATCGCTTGCTTTCCTTGCCGCAAACGCCATCGCCTTTTCCTTAGTGCTATGTTTGAGAACCGATTAAACTGACAAAATTGCGCAGCAAGGCGGGATGACCGGGCCATGCTGGCGAGGTCACGAGATTTCCGTCCACTACGGATTCTTCCGGTTCAACTGTGATAAATTTTCCGCCGGCCATGCGAACTTCCGGCGCAACCGCCGGATAGGCCGTGAGCTTGCGCCCCTTGATGACATCGGCTGCTGTCAGGATCTGGATGCCATGGCAAATGGCAGCCAACGGTGCCTTGCGCGCCATGAAATCGCGGCAAATGGAAAGGATATCCTGATCAAGTCTGAGATATTCGCAGGCCCGCCCGCCAGCCAGATAAAGCCCGTCATAAAGACCCGGCTCGACCAGCGAGAAAGTGGCATTGAGGCAAAAGAGATGACCCGGTTTCTCAGAATAGGTCTGATCACCCTCGAAGTCATGAATTGCCGTACGAATGAAATCGCCCTTACGCTTGTTGGGGCAAACGACATCAACCTTATACCCAAGCATCAATAACGCCTGGTAGGGAACCATGACTTCATAATCTTCCGAATAGTCGCCAGCTATAATGAGAATACTTGTCATTACAGTCGGTCCCTCCAAACAAAAACCAATGCCTCCCACCGACACCCGGTCGGCTTGTGGCGAAACATTAGTCCTCTGTCCAATTTTCAATCAATGGAGAGGCTTGTCATTGAGGGGTAAAGAATTGTCATTCGAAACGGCAGCATGCCCAGCGCGATTGCACCTATAAAATTCAATAAGTTACAAACATTTATACGACCAAAGACTGAAGGGATGACGCAACTGGATAGCAAATTTTTATCCTGCCATTGGTCAATTTTTCTCTCCCCACAGGAGAGAATGTAAAATTCCCGCCATTCGCAACCCTAGGCGCCAAAGATTGGCCAGAGGAGAAGACGTCTACCGAGAAACCAATCTAATTCATTGATATTTATAGACATTCAACTTTTGAGCGCATTTTATGCAAGCATGGGAAGAATGCAAATAATTCCATATTATCGAAGATGACAAAGCAATGACAAATATTTACCCGCTTTTGTAAAATTCCTCGAATTGACCAAGAGTCACAATTATAAATATGCATTCTAGAGTATTTGCCAAAAATTGATGGCAAATCCCAAGTATTAAAGATGAATTTCGCAATCATTATTCGAATTCTTCTAAATAGTCAAATCTGGCAAGCGATGTCCGGTCGGCTCAATAGCTGGCAAATCAGAAGGAAGAGACAGTCTTCTTCTTTCAACAAGGAGGTGGAGACGGACATCAAATGCAAGATACCGATGCTTGGTCAGCATCGATATGGGAAGCTCTAGGGAGTAAAAAATGACGGCTACAATAATCAGTCTTCTTGTCGCCTTTGGCGGCGGGATCTTTGGCGCAGCGTTGGGAGCGCTTTCAGCCTTTGCATTTGTTGGTTTTCTTACCTTGATTGGCGTCGCCCTGACGCTTGGCATCGCCCCTGATGCAACCAGTGTTGCGCAGGGTGCTGCGGGCTATTTCGGCGGCCTGCCCTTTGGCGCATTCGGCCCCCATGTCGGAGGTTTCGCTTCTGGTGTTGCCGCTGCAGCCTATGCCGCAAACAAGGGCTACACCGAAAATGGCCGTGACATCATCACCGCCGGTATGGGCCTGAACAAGCCTGATGTATTGCTTGTTGGTGGTATCTTCGGTGTCATCGGCTACGCGCTTTGCTGTCTGGTACAGTTGATTCCGAATTTCGGCCCGGGACTGGCCTGGACCGACTATCCGGGCATTTGCGTTGTTCTTTCCGCCTTCATTGCCCGCCTTGTCTGGGGCAAAACCGGCCTGTTTGGCAAGGCTGAGGAAGGGCGTACATTCTTTGATCCCAGCGATGCCATCAAGTGGTTGCCATTCCAGAGCACCAAGGGACAGATCGCCATCATCGGCGCCGGTGTTGGCCTGCTGGGCGGTTGGCTCGGCATCACCTATGGCGGAACCGGCGCCCTGCTGGCCTTCGGCATTGCCGCTTCCAGCCTTATTCTGCTTTCTCTTGGGCTTGCTGTTCCGGTAACACACCATATCGCCCTCCCCGCAGCGATTGCCGGTGTTGCATCGGGCAGCATGCTCTGGGCCCTGATCGTCGGAATCTTCTGCGCCTTTCTTGGCGAGCTTTGCGCCCGGATCTTCCTGGTACATGGCGATACGCATATCGATCCGCCGGCAACCGCGATTGCCATCATGACCTTCGTCCTGAATGGCCTCACGGCTTTGGGCTTCTGGGCAGTGATTCCTCTGCCAATCTGATCCACCCGCAGAGATGAATGATAGCCCGATGGCGTGGAGAGTTTCTTCTTCACGCCATTTTTACGCGAACAGAATCAGGTCGGCCTCACTTGCCATCCCGACTTGATTAGCGAACCTCTCTCCTGCAAATTGGAATAATATCAGGACGTTTCATCCTCAAATTGCCAATTTAGCCCAGCAAATCCGGCTATTTCCCGCTTGCAGAACACAGCAAGAACATGTATAGTTTGTTCGTGATTTGTGCCACTGTTGTTTCGCTTGGAGAACATGGCGAACGCGGAAACTGGAGAGGGAAATGCTAACACGCAAACAGCATGAGCTGCTAATGTTCATCCATGAACGCATCAAGGAATCCGGCGTTCCCCCCTCCTTTGACGAAATGAAAGACGCCCTTGATCTGCGGTCCAAATCCGGCATCCATCGCCTGATTACGGCCCTGGAAGAGCGAGGCTTCATCCGCAGGCTGCCCAATCGCGCCAGAGCGCTTGAGGTTCTCAAGCTGCCAGAGGCTCTCAAGCCGAGCCTTGGCGCCCCGAGCCGGGGATTTTCTCCCTCTGTCGTGGAAGGCGGCCTTGGCAAGGCTCCGCGTAGCGAACCGGTCGAGACAGACATTTCCGAAGAAAGTCAGGGCGTTTCGGTCCCGGTCATGGGGCGGATCGCTGCGGGCGTTCCCATTTCGGCAATTCAGCACCAGTCGCACACCATTTCCGTTCCTGTCGAAATGCTCCGGGGTGGCGAGCATTTTGCTTTGGAAGTACGCGGCGATTCGATGATCGAGGCAGGTATTCTTGACGGGGATACCGTTGTCATCAAAAAATCCGATGATGCAGTTTCCGGCGATATCGTTGTGGCTCTGGTTGACGATGAGGAAGCGACCCTGAAGCGCATTCGCAAGAAAGGTGCCTCCATAGCATTGGAAGCCGCAAACCCGGCCTATGAAACAAGAATCTTCGGCCCCGACCGGGTCAGGGTCCAGGGCAAGCTTGTCGGTCTGATGCGTCAATATTAAGCCAATATGTGGTAAGGCTGTCTGAGGCCCTCTGATGTTGTCTGCGGGATTGTTCCATCCTGATCGTCAGAGCCCGGAAGGAGCCTGCCAAGTTAGCCTTGCCAGCAGCTTCAGCCTGTTTCCATGAGAGGATGGTCGCTCCCTAAAGACCATCCTTTCTGCATATATCAGCCTATCAGCCAGCATATATGGACGTATTGTGTGCACCCGCTGCGCACCCGGTTTGCTATTTTCCTTAGCCGATGTCTGCGCTTTCCAGCCTTCTTGCCGCTCTATCTTCACGCTCCGCTATATTTCGTTCAGAAGCCTTGTCTTTACGCGCGCTGTATTCGTCTGCCAGACATCCTGTTATCGATCAGGCATCCAGGGCCGCTTGCCGACCGGAAGGGCCGAGACATCTTTCATGGTCCACAATGGCCAATCCTCTTGGTCTCTGACTTCGCCATCCCCTGCACGTGGATACCAGCCCTTCAGCCAGCCCCAAAATCCATGATCCGCCTGCCGATCAAAATAGATGAAATGCGCCCCGGTTTGCGCCAGCGCATCGGCTCCAATCAATATCGCAGGGCCATCGCAACTGGCCGGGATGGCAAGCGGCGAAACAATCACATCCCTCAAGGCGCATTCCTCTCCGAATGCAGATGATTTTCTGACAATCGCCAGCGATAGATTGGTTTGTTGTGCCTTGGCGCTATAAAGCGATGAAACGAAGCAGGCCTGCTTGTCACATCCAGAAGCCATATCTTGTGCAGCCTTGCCGCTCTCGTTGGCATTCTGCTTCCGCTCGCCCCCGAGAGCCCGCCCATCACCATCGGCACGCAACAGCGAGCGATACTCAAGCGTCATCGTTCGCCCACCTGTGCGCTGCCACAGACCTTCAGCATCACGACTGGCAACTTTTGTTCCCTGCCCGGAAATCCAAAGATCGGGCTCTGGCGACAGCCACCAGAGCGCCAGCGCCGCACACAGGGGGATGATCGCCAGCCACGACAGATATTTTCGGTGAATCACATAGATTGCCAAAGCAAAGGCAGCAAATGGCAGGAAATCCCCTCCCGCCTTGACCACCAGATAGTCTGCGTCAGCCCAGCCGGAAACCATCCCCGCCATCGAGATCACCCAGTCCAGCCCCCATTCCGCCAGTTTGAGCGGCCATGACTGCAAACCCAATGGCGTGAGAAACACAGTTACAAGCCCCATCGGCATCACCACAAGGCTGATGACCGGCATCGCCAGCAGATTGGCAATCAGCCCAAAGGGAGCCATTTGCTGAAAATGCGCAATTGAATATGGCAAAACGGCAAGGCTGGCGATCAGGGATGTCAAACCGATCCCCAGCATCCACTTGCCACCATTGGCGAGACCGCCAAGGATAAAGCCACGGCTGTTGGGCGCCAGATAACCGTCTCGCCGCAGATGATAGCGGGTCAATCGATCATAGGAGGCAATCAGCGCGGCAGTGGCCGCAAAGGACATCTGCATGCCGGCCTCCACCACCCCATAAGGCTGGATAATGACCAGCATGATAAGCACAAGAGCCAGATTATGCATCGTCACCGCTGGGCGACCGGCCAGAATTGCCACAAGGAAAATTGCGGTCATGCAGAAGGCGCGGATCGTGGCGACGGAAGCGCCAGAGAATATCAGATAGGCCGCCGCACAGAATAGCGCCGTGGCAGCAGACCATTGCTTGATCGGATAGCTGAGCGAAAGCTGCGGCAACAGGGCAAGCAATCCTCGCACGCCCCAAAAGACAGACATGGCAACAAGGGCCATATGCAATCCGGAAATGGCCAGAATATGCGCCAGCCCACTGCGCCGTAACGCCGTTTCGACATCCTCGGCGAGAAAGTCGCGCTTGCCCACCGCTAGCGCGACAGCCAATCCGCCCGCCTTGCCCTCAACGCGATGCATGATATAGGCGGCAACCGAGAGCCTCGTCCGCTCAATGCTGTCACCTAGGCCCAGCAGAAGCGTAGACCAGCCAGACCGTTTGCCGTCCTCGAGTCGCTCGATCGTCTTGCCAAGATAGCCCTGCCCGCCGATGGCGCGAGACCAGAGATATCGGCCATAGTCAAAGCCGCCGGGATAGGCGGGCTGCTGCAACGGCGTCAAATGCGCCCAGATTTTAAGCCGTGCCCCAATCGGAAAGCTCTCCCCCGCTCCCCGTCTGGTCAATAGCAGCCGTTTGGGCGTGCGCTCTGCGGGAAGCTTTTCGATAGACTCTACCGCAAGGGTCCACCGCTCCTGTGGTTTGCTGGCGTCACCGCGCTTTTCCACGCGCACGAGGCGGCCGATCACCGGGCTTGAGAGACTATGCTGAAGAACCGGGGTCGTTGAAAAATAACTATGCTCACTGGCCGCACAAACGCCGACCACGACAGCACAGACCAGCAGAAGTGGAAACACCACCAGCCCCTTGCGAGCCCGCAGGTAGGCCCAACTGGCAAGCCCTGCGGACACGGCAAGCAATCCCCAAAAGCTCGGCTCATCCGGCAGGGCATAATATAGGGCAGCCCCGAGGCTCATGCAAAAGGCAACCCAAAGAAAACGGGCATTCTGATCGAGACAATCCTCATGCCAGTTTTGCACCAGCAATTGCCATCGCATTTCCAGCCAGAAAGCGAAGCGATGCCGCATACCGGGCTTCCGGGTCAGGCTTTGCCAGTCATACCCGTTTTCCAGACGCTGCCGCGAGCCGATTTCGACCCTCGGATCGTCCTGCTCAGCCGGTAGGGACGCCCTATCCATCACAATTCGTCCTTTTGCACCTTTTTTTCGACGCTCAAGCGGTCATGAGGTCTTTCGCCCCGGGCGCAAGCTGTGTTAGATCCTTGGCAACTTCAATCGCCGGTTCCTGAAGCAATCGCATCGCGAGATCCCAACGGCTCTTTAAATGCAACCAACTTCAACCACCGGTGTACCATACCCCGAATAACAGGTTACGAATAGCATTATGTGTTCACAGGTTGTAACGCGCTTTGCCCCTTCTCCGACTGGTTTTCTCCATATCGGAGGAGCTCGCACCGCTCTCTTCAACTGGCTCTATGCCAAGGCCAATGGCGGCAAGATGTTGCTCCGCATCGAAGATACTGACCGCGAACGTTCCACCGATGCAGCCATCGATGCGATCATCGCCGGTATGGACTGGATGGGGCTGTCTTATGATGGCGAGCCGATTTCCCAATATTCGCGTGTTGAGCGACATCGCGAGGTGGTTGATCAGCTGCTTGCCGATGGCAAAGCTTATCGTTGCTATTGCTCGCCGGAAGAATTGACCGAAATGCGCGAAAAGGCGCGTGCCGAGAAGCGCCCGCCGCGCTATGACGGCACCTGGCGTGATCGCGATCCTTCCGAAGCCCCCGAAGGCGTCAAGCCGGCGATCCGCATCAAGGCACCGCAGGAAGGCTTCACCATCATCGAAGATCAGGTTCAGGGCACTGTCAAATTCCCCAACAAGGATCTCGATGACATGATCATCATGCGATCGGACGGCAACCCGACCTATAACCTTGCCGTTGTCGTTGATGACCATGACATGGGTGTTACCCATATCATGCGCGGCGATGATCACCTGACCAACGCCGCCCGCCAGAAGCTTGTTTATGAGGCACTGGGCTGGGACGTACCTACCATGGCTCATATCCCGCTCATTCATGGCCCGGATGGAGCCAAGCTGTCCAAGCGCCACGGCGCTCTGGGCGTCGAGGCTTATCGCGACATGGGCTATCTGCCCGCAGCCATGCGCAACTATCTCGTTCGCCTCGGCTGGGCTCATGGAGATGATGAAGTCATTTCCACCGAACAGATGGTTGAATGGTTCAGCTTTGAAGGCATGAACAAGGCCGCCGCCCGGTTTGACTTTAAAAAACTGGAAAATCTCAACGGCATTTACATGCGCCATGCAGAGGATGCCGATCTCTATGCCCAGTTGATTGCGCTGCTGCCCCATATCGAAGGCGGACAGGCCATGCTGGATCTGATCGACGAGCCCAAGAAGGCCCAGATCATGCTGGCTATGCCAAGCGTGAAAGAGCGCGCCAAAACCCTTATTGAACTCAAGGATGGCCTCGCCTTCCTGTTTGATACCCGCCCACTGGCAATGGAAGAAAAGGCCGCAAAGCATCTGACCGATGAGACCCGCGCAATGCTGACCGAACTCCTGCCGCATCTTGAAGCCTTGCAGGAATGGACGCTTGAAAGCACGGATTCTGTCATCAGGGAATTTGCTGAAGCCAAAGATCTCAAACTGGGCAAGGTGGCGCAACCCCTGCGGGCCGCAATGACCGGACGGGCGACCTCGCCGGGAATCTTTGATGTCCTCATCATTTTGGGCAAGGATGAATCCATCGCCCGACTTAAGGATCAAACCCAATAGGGTTTTTACACAGTTTTCTGTGAAATATTTGAAAAAGCCGGTCGCAAGATCGGCTTTTTACGTATTCCAAATATATTTGGCAAAATTTTTCGGTGTTCACGCAACAAATAAAAACATGATTCTGCACTTGCCAAAGCCACACCGAATAAGCATAGTCTTATCGCGATAATTACTTCTCGCAAAATGAATGTTTTTCGTCGGTAGCGCTCATACTTTTGTAGGATAAGGCACTGAAAATCCTATATTTTTTCTCCTCAAGGCCTTACATTCAGTCCTAAGACTGCTTGCTACATAGCGAAAAATCAGATACCGAAAGCTCAATTCCTACGTTGCCAGGGACAGTTTCTTGTACCCACGCATGAAGCGCAGATGCCGTGAGCAACAACAAATAGTTTTCAAAAATTTGGGAGTATCCGAATGAGTGACAAAAAAGCAACTTTGACTGTTGGTGACAAGTCCTGGGAGTTTCCCGTAAGAAGCGGGTCTATCGGGCCAGACGTCATCGACATCGGGTCCCTCTATAAAGAAACCGGAATGTTCACCTACGATCCAGGCTTCACCTCCACCGCCTCTTGTGAGTCAGAAATAACTTACATTGATGGCGAAGAGGGCATCCTGCTCTATCGCGGTTACCCGATCGAGCAGCTGGCCGAGCATGGAGACTTTCTGGAAACCTGCTATCTGTTGCTGTATGGCCACCTGCCGACCCCCGAAGAGAAGAAGGATTTTGACACGCGCGTGACCCGCCACACCATGGTGCACGAGCAGATGAGCAAATTCTATACCGGCTACCGTCGTGACTCCCATCCAATGGCGGTTATGGTTGGTATCGTGGGCGCCCTTTCGGCCTTCTATCACGACTCCACCGATATTGCTGATCCGCATCAGCGCATGGTCGCTTCCCTGCGCATGATCGCAAAGATGCCGACCATGGCTGCGATGGCCTATAAATATTCCATTGGCCAGCCATTCGTTTATCCGCGCAATGATCTCAGCTATGCCGAAAACTTCCTGCATATGTGCTTCTCCGTTCCGGCCGAGCCATATGTTGTGAATCCCGTTCTGGCCCGCGCCATGGATCGCATTTTCATTCTTCATGCCGACCACGAGCAGAATGCGTCCACCTCCACGGTGCGTCTGGCAGGTTCCTCTGGTGCCAACCCGTTCGGCTGTATCGCAGCCGGTATCGCCTGCCTCTGGGGTCCTGCCCATGGTGGCGCCAACGAAGCAGCCCTCAACATGCTGCATGAAATCGGCACCCCTGATCGCGTGGCCGAATATGTGGCAAAGGCAAAAGACAAGGATGATCCATTCCGTCTGATGGGCTTTGGTCACCGCGTCTACAAAAATTACGACCCGCGCGCCCGCATCATGCAGCAGACCTGCCATGAAGTGCTGAACGAATTGGGCCATGGCGACGATCCGACCCTTCAGGTCGCAATGGAGCTGGAAAAGATCGCTCTGAACGATCCATATTTCATCGAGAAGAAGCTCTATCCCAATATCGACTTCTATTCCGGCATCACCCTGCGTGCGCTTGGCTTCCCGGCAGAAATGTTCACCGTGCTCTTCGCGCTGGCGCGTAGCGTCGGCTGGATTGCCCAGTGGAAAGAAATGGTGGAAGATCCATCCCAGCGTATCGGCCGTCCACGCCAGCTCTTCAGCGGCGCACCAATGCGCGATTATGTGGAAATGGAAGACCGCTAAAAGTCTCGCTTTCCATCAGCAAATACAAAAGGCTCCCCATGGGAGCCTTTTTCTTTGTCTGCTTATCCGAACTCAGGCAGATAGACCGCAAGCGAAAAGAATGAAAGCGGAAAAACCCCTGCTACTTGGGCAAGGCATCCAGCACGATCCGCGCCACCCGCTCGCTTGGTATCCCGTCCGGCAGGGTCATCAATCCATCGAGTTCACCAAGGGCCGCTTCTTGCGCTGCCCGTTCCGGGCTTGCCACCAGCAATGGCAGCAGATGATCCGCCAGATTTTGCGCATTGGCCTCTTCATCGAGAAATTCCGGAATGGCGTTACGACCAAGCACCAGATTGGTCAGCACTATGGAATGGGCCGTGAGCAGCCATTTGAACTGGCGCACAATCCAGTCAACCTTATAGGCAACAACCATCGGAATAGCCGAGAGGCCAAGCTCAAGGGTTACCGTGCCCGACGCCGCCAGCGCGGCGTGAGCCTGTCGGAATGCAGCAAATTTCGCCTCTTCCCCAACAACAATTTCGGGCTGAACGGGCCAGTCCCTGAGCCCTTCTTCGATCAGGCCCCGCAAATGGCCGACCGCAGGCAGGATGACACGCAAATCGGGATGGACATCCTTGGCCAGCTTGACCACGCCTCCGAATTCCACCAGCAGCCGCGACACCTCACTGCGCCGTGATCCCGGCAGAACCAGCAGCACTGGCGATTCCAGAGATCCCCGCTCCCCTTCTTCAGGGCGCAAGACATCCAGCCGCTCGATCAGCGGATGGCCGACATAACTGCATTTTGGGCCCTGCAACCGCTCGTGAACCCCGACTTCAAAAGGCAACAGCGCCAGCACATGGTCCACATAACGCGCCATCTTGCGCGCCCGCCCCGGCCGCCAGGCCCAGACGCTGGGAGAAACATAGTCGATAATCGGCAGATCCGGACGCCGCTTGCGCACCCTCTTGGCAACAGCATGCGTGAATTCCGGGCTGTCGATGATCAGCAGAAGGTCCGGTTTCTTATCGAGAATATCCTCGACCACCTCCATGCCGCGCCTAAAGAGGGCGGGATATTGCCGGATGATATTGATAAGGCCCATGACCGCGATTTCAGACAGGGGAAACAAGGATGAAAGCCCCTCAGCCTGCATGCGCTCTCCGGCCAATCCGGCAAAGCGCACATGGCCAGCACAGGCATGTTTTATCGCCCTGACAGCACGGGCACCAAGCTGATCGCCGGATTCTTCACCAATCACGATATAGATCAGGGGAACACTGTCATCCATGAGGCGCCTCCTCGGGCAATAAAATCTTCACAAGGCAATAACGCGCCTAATCTTGCATCTCTATCATGCCAAAGATCACAGAGAGATGTCTTCCAGCTTGCGGGCCTGCAAAAACAAACCAGACTTGCGCGCAATCTCAAGACTGAGCTGCCGATTGGCACAAAGCACCTCACCTTGAGCGCAGACAATGCCCGCCAGACCCGCCTTCCTCGCATTCTCGATTGTTCTGGGGCCAATTGTCGGCATATCAAAGCGCAGATCCTGCCCCGGCCGGGCCCGTTTGAGCAGAACGCCCTGCTTGCCAACATTCCAGCGCGCCCGCTTCTCGCTGAGGATTTGCGTCACCCGCGCCAGCATCTGGTCTGTCCCTTCCGGGCCTTCCATCGCCAGAATACGGCCATCAGCCACAACGACGCCCTGCCCGGCATCCAGCGCACCGATGACACCTGCAGCCCGAGCGGCAAGGGCAATATCGGCCTCATTGGCCTGCGCCAGTTTGCTTCCGAGAGAAAGATCATCCCCGACGACAAGACCGGGTGCCACATCAGGTACCGAACAAAGCTGCACTCCGCGTTGTTCAAAGAAACCGGCCACGCCCTGAAGCAGGCTCTCGTCGCCCCCTGATGCCATGATGCGCAAAATCGCTGGCAGCGCCTTCATCGCACCGAGATCAAGACGAATGGAACGGAAATCCGGGCGGGCACCAATCGAGCCGATGCACAGCAGCCGGGAAATATGACGCTGCTCTATCACTTTGAAAAGCAGGCCGATTTCGCCCCACTTGATCCATTGATGCGGATGGTTTTCGATGCGCTCGTCGGCTTCTCCAACGATACCGAAAAGCATATAGGAGCGCCCGGCCGCCTTAAGCGCATCGACCACTTCAAAGGGAAGATCCTGACCGCCGGCGATGATGCCCACCGGCCCATCACCGTCAAGCACCATGGATCAATCCTTGTTGCTGCGTGGCGTACAAAGCGCCTTCTTGGAATCGGCACGAATGAAAGTGACAATTTTCATGACATTCTCGTCTTCGCCAAAGGCTTCAGCCACCTTGTCAACGCGCTCGGTCAGAGTGCCGCCCTCATCAAACAGCATCTGATAGGCATGGCGCAGATTATGGATGGTTTCGCGGGAAAAGCCCCGACGCTTCATGCCAACAATATTCAGCCCGCCCAGATGCGCGCGATTACCGATCACCGAGCCAAAGGGAATAACATCATTCTCCACGCCGGACATACCGCCAACAAAGGCATGCTCGCCCACACGGGCAAACTGGATGACAGCAGACAGACCGGCGACAATCGCATGATCCCCGATTTCACAATGGCCGGCAATGGTGGCGTGATTGACCAGAATGACATGATCACCAATCATGCAATCATGGGCAATATGGGCCCCAACCATCAGATGGCAGTGATTGCCGACTTTGGTCAGCCCACCGCCACCTTCAGTGCCGGGATTGATGGTGACATATTCACGAATATTGACATTATCACCAATCTCGCAGCCAACATCCTCACCGGAAAATTTCAGGTCCTGAGGTATGGTTCCAACCGAAGCGAAGGGAAAGATCTCGACATTCTTTCCGATCCGGGTGTTGCCCTCGATGACGACATGGGAATGGATCTTGCCACCTTCACCAATGACAACATTAGCACCGATAACGCAATAAGGACCGATTTCAATGTCATCGGCAAGTTGCGCCCCATCGGCGATGATCGCGGTTGGATGAATATTCGCCATTACTTCTGTTCTTCTCCGATCAGCATCGCACTCACATCTGCTTCGGCAACTTTTGTGCCATCAACCTTGGCGACACAAGCAAATTTCCAGATATTGGTGCGATTTTTGACCTTTTGGACATGAATATGAAGGACATCACCGGGCATCACAGGCTTGCGGAACTTGGCCTTTTCAATGGTCATGAAATAGACGAGCCTTGGCGGGCCCATTTCCTCACGGCTATTGACGCAGAGCGCACCGGCTGTCTGGGCCATCGCTTCGATGATCAACACTCCGGGCATCACCGGCTGGACAGGAAAGTGTCCCTGAAAATGCGGCTCGTTGATGGTGACATTCTTCACACCGATGCAACTGTCATCTCCATCCATCTCGATGATCTTGTCAATCATCAAGAACGGATAGCGATGGGGCAACAACTCCATAACGCGCATGATATCTGCACTATCAAGGGTCTGCTTTTCACTCATATTTCATTTTCCCTTCAACACCTTGCGAGATCTTTTGCCCAGTATGAAAGACCTCTGTGTGAGCTCTGTTCTCCAGCGACTATCAAGACATAGTCCGGATCGGCTCGCTTCGCATAACTTGAGGTTACTTGTTCTTTTCGGCAAGACGGCTCAGCGCTGTCATTTCGCGGAACCATTGCTTGACCGGTTTTGCTGGCACGCCACCATAACGACCACCGGCAGGAACGTCATCCTTGACGACGCTGACAGCGGCAATTTGCGCGCCCATCCCGATGGTGATATGACCGGCAACCCCGGTTTGTCCACCAATCGCGACAAAATCTTCCAGCTTGGAAGAGCCGGACAACCCAACCTGAGACACCAGAACGCAATGCCGACCGACTTCAACATTGTGGCCGATCTGTACCTGATTGTCGATCTTGGTGCCTTCGCCAATGATGGTATCCCGGTTCGCGCCACGATCAATCGTGCTGTTGGCGCCGATCTCGACGCGGTCCTGAATGATCACGCGCCCGATCTGCGGCACCTTCTGATGGCCGGTTGCGCTCATGGAGAAGCCAAATCCATCCTGTCCGCTGCACACGCCGGGATGAATGATCACATGATCCCCGATGAGGGTATGCTGCAACACGCAATTGGCACCAATATGGCAATGACGCCCCACACGGACGCCCTGCCCGATGACAGCGCCAGCACCGATCGTCGTACCTGCGCCGATTTCAGCACGGGCACCAACGCTCGCCCCCGGCTCAACACAGACACCCGGCTCGATCTTTGCCGAAGGATGAATGTGAGCGGCCTGAGATATCCCGCCATTGGTCTCGAAATAGGCCATTGGCACCGCGGCTTCCGGATAGAAAGCGGCGGATACTTCCGAGAATGCCCTGTAGGGATTCTTGGATTCCAGCACCACGACACCGGCCGGTACACGCTCATGATAGCGTTTGGCGCAGATTACGGCGCTAGCCGTGGTCTTTTCCAATTGCGCGACATATTTCGGATTGTCGAGAAAAGTAATCTGGCCCTCGGCAGCGGTATCGATGGGAGCCACGTCGCTGATCTGCAAATCACCATTTGCATCATCAGGCAAATCCGCCCCAATCAGCTTTGCGATAGCGTCAAGAGAAAGAGATTCGACTTTGGAAAAAAAAGCAGCGTCGGTCATGATAGCTTTCAAAAAAAAGCCGCCGCCCAAAAGAGCAGC
Source organism: uncultured Cohaesibacter sp. (assembly GCF_963676275.1). Taxonomy (NCBI): domain Bacteria; kingdom Pseudomonadati; phylum Pseudomonadota; class Alphaproteobacteria; order Hyphomicrobiales; family Cohaesibacteraceae; genus Cohaesibacter; species uncultured Cohaesibacter sp. The sequence continues at coordinate 2,725,197 of NZ_OY781091.1, forward strand.
GGCTTTTTACCTGTGTTTCTATTAGCACTTAGAACGAAGATGCAGCGCCGAAGCGGATGATCTGCGTTTCATCATAATCTTCTTTGGTCAGAGCGTAACCATAGTCAAGACGCAGTCTGCCGAACGGGCTGGCCCAGATGATACCGGCACCGATAGAAGAACGGATGCTATGGTCGTCATGATAGCTGCCGGTTGCATCGGAACCGAACAGGGTACCGGCATCAGCAAAGACCGCACCGCTCAACCCGACGCTCTCAAGATAAGGCAGTGGGAACTGCATTTCAGCAGTCGCGTTGAAATAGGTCTTGCCGCCGAGCGCTTCGCCCGAGGAAGTATCGCGCGGACCGTAACCATAGGAAGCAAAGCCGCGGATGGTTTCGCCGCCCTGGTTGAAGGCGTCAAGCAGGCGGACATCATCACCGCCAACACCCTGAATATGACCAGCGCCTACGCGCAACATGCCAATCAGGCTCCAAGCAGGATAAAGCTCATGATAGTAACGGGCATCAACCGTAGACTTGATGAAGCGGACATCGCCACCAAGACCTGCGAATTCCTGACTGAATTTGCCATAGATACCGCTCGTCGGAGCCATCATGCTGTCCAGCGTGTTGTAAACAAGGCTGTAACCGATAGCCGACTTGATCGTTGCGCCTTCATCCTGAGCCTGTTCGATAGCAGGAGCCGCAGATGAGGTACCATAATCCTCGTAGTTCGAAATTTCTTTCTGCTCGAGCGTATAATACGGATTGAAAGAGATTTCTTCAGTAATTGGCAGCTCGAAGCGGAGCGTACCGCCATCGCGCTTGTAATCATAATCACGATAGTCATTGTCTTCATAGGTCGAGTGGAACAGATCGAAACCTGCGCCCAGACGGCGACCAAGGAAGTATGGCTCGGTGAATGACAAGGTATAGGACTGGGTGGAAGCGCCACCTGAAGCGGAAACCTTCAGATACTGCCCGCGACCCATGAAGTTTTTCTCGGAAACGGCGACGTCGGCAATAAAGCCATCGCTTGTCGAGTAACCACCGCCAATCGTGACAGCACCGGTGCCCTTTTCGGTCACATCGACATTCAGCACAACGCGGTCCGGCGAAGAACCCGGCGCCGTGGTGATGGCGACCTTCTCGAAGAAGCCGAGAGCTTCAAGACGGCGCTTGGCACGGTCAAGAAGGACACGGTTGAAAGCATCGCCTTCGGCCATATCGAACTCGCGGCGAATAACATAATCGCGGGTCCGGGTGTTACCGACGATATTGATGCGCTCGACATAGGCACGATTGCCTTCATCGACCTGATAGACCAGATTGATGAGCTTGTTCTCATAATCCCTGTCAGCACGCGGAGTAACGCGGGCGAAAGCGTAACCGGACTTGGAAATCTCGATCGTCATGTCTTCGAGAGATTTCGAAACCGCATCCACGCTATATACATCGCCACTACCGGTATGGACCTTGCCGCGCAGGGAATCACCGTCCACTTCAGGAACGGCACTATCCACTTCAACATCGCCAATGCGATACTGCTCGCCTTCGTCAACCGTGATGGTGATGAAGAATTTGTTGCGCTCGCGATCAAGGTCTGCGACCGAGGAAACGACGCGGAAATCGGCATAACCATTATTCAGATAGAACTGACGCAGACGCTCTTCATCCGCAGCCAGACGGTCTGCATCATAAACGTCATCGGATTTCAGCCAGCTGAGCCAACCGGATTCCTTGGTTGTCAGAACATTCTGCAAACGGGAATCACCGAAAGCCTTGTTCCCAAGAATGGAAACCTTGGCAACGGCAGTCTTCGCGCCTTCAGTAATTTCGAAAACCAGATCAGCACGGTTACGACCAAGATCGATAACCTTCGGCTCTACCCGCGCGCCAAAGCGGCCTGCGCGACGATAGGCTTCAAGAATGCGCTGTACGTCTGTCTGGATGCGGTTTTCGCTCAAAATACCGCGGCTCTTGGAAGTAACAACCGTTTCCAGTTGATTGTCTTTAACGCGCTTGTTGCCTTCGAAGGAAATACGGTTGATCACCGCATTCTCCTGAACATTGACAACCAGCGTGGAACCGCTCAGGCGGATATCGACATCCTTGAACAAGCCTGTCTGATAGAGAGCCTTGAGCGACTCATCGATATCATAGGCGCTGGACCGTTGTCCTGGCTTGATCACAACATAAGAACGGATCGTGTCATCGGAGACCCGGGCATTGCCCTTTACAACGACTTGACTAACCGTTTGTGCGAAAGCCGGACTGATTGCAAAAATATCTACAGGACCGAGCGGCGCGCCCGCACACATAACGGTAGCCAGTGCCGCTTTCCATGCGATGGTCTTAACTTTCTTCATCAGCCCCAACACTCTTCTCTAAATCATCAAATCGTTTTGGACACACTTGGTCCATGAATTGGAATCTCTATGTCATAAAAGGTTTTACCTTGAATCGAAAAAGGATCAACCCCTGAACATACCTAACTACAACAAAGACTGCGCTCAGTTGCCTATAAGCCACAAATTTCCGCAAAATTCACTATAAATTTTTCTTAGGAAAAAAACCATTACCATTCCTAATTTGCGAGAAAAATATGTGAGATGTCGTTAAATGTGGCGAAAATCATCAAGGAAAAGACCAGTGCCAGCCCGATCCGGAACCCCAGTTCCTGACTTTTGGGCGACAAGGGCTTCCCCCGCAATCCTTCCAATGCAAAGAATAGCAAATGACCGCCATCCAGCATCGGAATGGGAAACAGATTGAGCAATCCGATACTGACGGACAGTACGGCTGCCAGATTCACCAGCGCAACCAGCCCAAGCGTTGCCACCTGCCCTGATACCTGCGCCACGCGAATGGGCCCGCCGAGCTGATCGGCATCCTCCTTGCCAACAAAGATTCGGCCCACATAACCTAGGGTGCGATCAACGATGGAATAGGTTTCGACAACACCGCCCCACAGGGCATCCACCGGTCCGTAGCTCTTGCGCACCACATCTTCCGCCCGGGCTTCATGCCGAACACCCAGAACACCGATCTTCTGCTTGTTCCCGAACTGATCGGTCACTTCGGTACGCCGTGGCGTGGTCATCAGGGAAATCTGTTCCCCGTTGCGATCCACCACGATATCGAGCACATCACCCGAGCTCAGCGCGATGATGCTTTGCACATCGGAGAAAGACTTGATTTCCTGCCCATCGATGGAAAGCAGAATATCGCCAACCTCAAAGCCAGCCACAGCCGCCGCACTTTCCGGCACGACGCCGTCAACACGCGCAGGCGTGGTCGGCTTGCCGTAAAGAAACAGCAGCATCGCAAAGATGATGATCGAGAGAATAAAATTGGCAAATGGACCAGCAGCGACGATAGCCGCCCGAGCCCAAAGGGATTTGGAGTGAAGCGACCCTTCCCGATCATCTTCCCCGATGCTCCCCATCGCTTCCTGATCAGGAACACTGGCGGCATTTTCGTCACCCAGAAACTTGACGAATCCACCCAGAGGAATCGCCGAGATCTTCCAGCGCGTTCCATGCTTGTCGTAGAATCCGAACAGCTCCTTGCCGAATCCGATCGAAAACTCGCTTACGGTCACGCCACACCATCTGGCCACAAGAAAGTGACCAAGCTCATGAAAGAACACGACAATCATGAGCACAAACAGCGCAGGAACAACATAGCCGAGCAGACCGGTACCGGCGGAAAAGACGCTCTGAAGGATTTCCATTCAAGTCTCCAAATTTGCTGGGCGGTAACCTAGCGATTTTCCTCTAATGAAGGCTTAAATAGGGTGAAAATATGGAGAGATCAACAGATCTCGCGATCCCCGCTCACCCATGGGCTTGTAATTGACACAGAATGGACGCCTTTACACAGTCTTTCATGTGATTTTATGGCAGAAAACGGCCATGGCATATCCTCGCCGTGCATGCGCCTTTTCCGATGCATGCAGCCTATATGCCCTAGTCTTCAATCATGCTGAGAAACCGGCCAGCCGAGCGCAGCGCCCTGTAGCTGGTCTCGTGAAATTTGCTATAGTGGATGAAGCCATGCACCGCACCTTCATAAGCATCATGGAAATGGCGAACCCCGGCGTCCATCAGCCTTGCCGCCAGCCAGCGGCTGTCATCGGCAAGACAATCGCATTCTGCTTCACAGATGAAGACTGGCGGCAGACCGGACATGTCCGCATCTGACAGATCTGCATATTTTGGGTCGGCATCATCAGGCAGATAGAAGTTCCACAGAGCCCGCATCCATTCAGTGGCCAGCCCGTTGGAGCCATCACCATAGGCCTTGTGGGAGCGGGTATCATAGAGGCGACGATAGCAGCCATAATAAAGCAGCAATCCATAGAGCCGAACCGGCTTCTTCTCGTCTCTCAGGCGCAAGGCTGCGGCAAGAGCAAGATTTGCTCCCGCGCTGTCACCGGCAAGGGCAATCTCGCATCCTTCCTCGGTCGCGATCTTCTCGATCTTGGCGCAAACCGTGTCAATCGCAGCAGGATGGACATGCTCCGGGGCCAGAGGATAGCTCAAGCCGAAAACCTCGCGTTCGCACAAGACCGCCAGATCAGACATGGCGCTGGCATGGGTGATGACATTGCAATTGCGCCAGCCTCCGCCATGAATATAGACAATCAGCTTGCGCGGTCCCTGCTTGATCTTGCGGGGCGTGAAGCGGCGGCCGAAATCCGTATCGACTATGGTGATTTCATCATCATGCCGCCCGACCAGAGATCGCCGTGCATCGGTATATTTTTCCCGTGAAACATCCAGTGGCTCATTGGCATCAGGATCAGGAAAATAGGAATAGCGAGCAGCATATTCGAACAGGGTTTTGTCCGCTTGTCCAACCATAAAAAACTCCTCCTCGGCATCCCGTCAAAGAGAAGCCAAACAAATAAACATGCTGCCAGCCAAAACCGCCATGAGCCACCCCATGGCATTGGTCACAACAGCCAAAATCTATCGCAACATCCCGCGCGCAACAGCGCGTGCAGACTGATCCAGCGCCAGAACATCGGCCACATTGCCAGCCGCGCCGGTCTCCCCGCGTCGCATAAAATCTTCCATCACCGCCTCGACCAGCCGGGCAATACCGCCAAAAGCAATCTCTCCGGCAAGGAATGCCGCAACAGCTATCTCATTGGCTGCGTTGAGAATATTGGGCAGACTACCACCAGTTTCAAGCGCCTGCCGAGCCAATCTCAGGCAAGGGAAGCGTTCGCTGTCAGGAGCCTCGAAAGTGAATTGAGCGATCTCGACCAGCGAAATGCGATCCGTATTGGCCGGAGCGCGTTCGGGCCAGGCCAGACAATGTGCCACCGGAATACGCATGTCCGGTGCGCCAAGCTGGGCAAGCAACGACCCATCGCTATAGGCAACCAGTCCATGAATGATCTGCTGGGGATGCACCACAACTTTCAGACGATCAGATGGCAAGCCGTAAAGATGATGTGCCTCGATCAGCTCCAGCCCCTTGTTCATCATCGAGGCACTGTCGATCGTGATTTTGCTGCCCATGGAAAAATTGGGATGGGTCAGCGCCTGCTCTATGGAAGCGCTGGCGATGGCTTCCTTGTCCCATGTACGAAACGGACCGCCAGATGCGGTCAAAACAATCTCGGAAATTTCATCCCGATTGTCCCGCTCATAGACCTGAAAAATGGCGCTATGTTCGGAATCAACCGGCAGAATGGGCTTGCCCAACCGCGCCGCTTCCGCCATCACCAGATCGCCCGCACAAACCAGCGCCTCCTTGTTGGCCAGCGCCACCTGATTGCCCGCCTTGAGCGCGGCCAGCGTGGGACAGATACCCGCGGCACCGACAATCGCCCCAATCACGATATCAGCAGGGCGCGCGGCGGCTTCCTCAACAGCATCCGATCCCGCTCCAACCTCGATGTCATGGCCGGCAAGGGCTTGCTTGAGATCGCCATAGCAACTCTCATCCGCCACCACAGCAAAGCGCGCGCCCGATGCAATCGCTGCCCGAGCCAGCTTTTCCACGTTGCGATTGGCGCTCAGCGCGTTGACCTGATAGCGATCCGGAGAACCGGCAATGATATCGAGTGCAGAATCTCCAACCGATCCGCTCGCCCCCAGCACTGAAATGGATTTCGGTGCGCCCTTAAGGCTCTCCAAAGGGGTGCCAGCAGATGATGACTTGGACATAACGAACTCATATTTGATTGAACTAAGATCAGAGCCGGACAAGACGCCTCGGCCCTACTGGATGAGAAACCCCGTCGCCAGCGAATGGATATCGGCAAAGAAGAAACCGATCACCGCCGCAGCCACCACGGCAAACAGCAATCCATCCACACGATCCATGACACCACCGTGCCCGGGTATCAGGGTTCCGGAATCCTTAACGTCAAACATACGCTTCATTTGCGACTCCGCAAGATCCCCCAATTGCGAGAACACAGAAAGTGCGCCGAGCGTGACGATGAGCGGCACATTCAGGGAAATACCGAGAATGAGCGCTACGAACACTGAAAATCCTGTTCCCAGAACCAGCCCCCCAATGGAGCCGGACCATGTTTTCTTGGGCGAAACCCGCGGCCACAATTTCGGCCCGCCAACATATTTACCGACGAAATAGGCCGAAACATCGGTTCCCCAGACCAGCGCGAACAACATCAGAATGGCGGCAAAACCGAATGCAATATCCTGCCTGAGCAACAGCATCGCGCCGCCAAATGCCGCCGCATAGAGAATACCCAGAGCGCACCAGCGCGCTATGCGATAGGAACAGCGCGCAAAAAACAGATAACCGGCCCCGAAAACAGGAACGGCAAGCCCCGCCTGCCAATCACCGAAATGGAAACAAAACAGAGAGCCCAAGATTGAAATATATCCCGTCATCGCGGGCGTCTGAAAAGGCGCCTCTCCAACCATGTGGAGCCATTCGCGATAGATCAGAACGGAAACAACCCCAAAGAACAGGGCATAGGCCACCCCGCCCCACCAGGTTACGGCAAAAGCGGCAACCGCCAGCACGATTCCGGAGACGAACCGAACCATCAGATCGGACCAGATGCTCTTTTTCTGCGCCTGATTTTCAGGCTCGCTAGCGGATTTTTCTAAAGGATCCAGAACGGCTTCTCCCATTACTTCCCATAAAGCATCCCCCTTGAGGATGATGCTACCCGCCCGAGACGAGTGCATTTGGCGTCAATTCCATTTCATCAACGCTCACTCCGCCAAAGCGGCGATTGCGACAGCCAAATTCAACCAGAGCCAACTCCAGTTGATTGCGGTCAAAATCAGGCCAATAGCAGTCAACGAAAATGAATTCCGAATAGGCGGCCTGCCAAAGCAAAAAATTGCTCAATCGCTGCTCGCCGCTGGTACGCAAGATAACATCCGGATCAGGCACCCCGCCCGAATAGAGATTCTGCGCAATGAGGCTCTCATTGATGGCATCGGCCTTCAGTCGGCCTGCTTCCACTTCACGAGCCAGATGCTGCACCATCGCGGTAATTTCCTGACGCGCGCCGTAATTGAAGGCGATCATCAGAACTAGCCCGCTGTTATTCCGCGTCAGCGTTTCGGCCTTGTCCAGCAAAGCGACGATGTCGCCTTCCAGCCCATCGCGGCTTCCCATCACCCGCACCCTGACATTCTGCTTGTGCAGCGTGGCAAGATCCTTGTTGATGAAAAGCTTCAGCAACCCGAACAGATCGCGGATTTCGGATGGCGGGCGCGACCAGTTTTCCGAACTGAAGGCAAAAAGCGTAAGATATTCGATCCCGAGATCAATAGCATTGGTAACGATCTCGCGAACGGCAACCACACCCTGACGGTGGCCTTGGGTTCGCGTCAGTTTGCGTTCATTTGCCCAGCGCCCATTCCCGTCCATGATGATGGCCAAATGCCGAGGGATGGCCATGGTTTTCCCTGAAGGGCTCTTTGCAAAACGCATTTGGACAGCCATTTAATTTCGTCCCCCCCGGGTTTCTCACAAGGCCCGGCATCCGATTTTCGTCCGGATGCGACACAAGACCGGCTCAGATATTCAAACACGGCCAGAAAGACACAAATCGCTTTCGACCGATCGCCTTCTCGGCGATGTTCCAATACCGGCGGCAAGAACTTTGCCCCGCCGACCGGCATTGCAACGAGATAACTAGACCTGCATGATTTCTGCTTCTTTTGCCGAAGACAGCTTATCAATCGCAGCGACATATTTGTCGGTCAGTTCCTGAATTTCGTCATTGTAAAGACGAACATCATCTTCACTCATGCCGTCCTTCTCGGCCTTCTTGCACATGTCCATGCCATCACGACGCACATGGCGCACAGACACTTTCGCATTCTCTGAATAAGAATGTGCAATTTTGACCATTTCCTGACGACGTTCCTGGTTCAACTCAGGAATAGGCAAACGGAGCAGCTGACCATCGGTTACCGGATTGATACCGATATTGGATTCACGAATCGCCTTTTCAACAGCGCCGACCATCCCCTTGTCCCAAACCTGAATCGACAGCATGCGCGGCTCAGGCACGGAAACCGTACCGACCTGATTGATCGGCATGGTCTGGCCATAGGCTTCCACCGTGATCGGGTCCAGAAGGGCCATGGATGCGCGCCCGGTTCTCAATCCAGACAATTCCGTTTTCAGAACAGACACAGCCCCCTTCATGCGGCGTTCAAGGTCTTCAAGATCCAGTTCTTCTTCGGCAGACATGGTATAGCCTCTTGTTTTCTAGTTCGGTTGTCATTCCGGGTCTATTCTTCGCTCACGCCCCTTGCCGAGGCTCCCCTGAGCTATTTCCCCCTTGAGAGATCCGCAGACAGCAAAATCCGTCCGGCCCGCAGATCTGAACGTTCCAGCCTGCGCTCCTCGCATAAGATGATGCAGGATCGCATCAGCTGGAAACTACGGTTGCATGTCCCCGGCCCTGAAGAATTTCGACAAGACCGTCCGGTTCGTGCAATGAATAAACAATTATCGGTATATTTGCCTCTTGGGCAAGCGCAATTGCAGCCGCATCCATAACCTTGAGCCCTTGTTTAAGGACTTCGGCATAGCTGATCTGGTCATAGCGGACCGCATCCGGGTCTTTGAGCGGGTCTGCGGAGTAAACGCCATCAACCTGCGTGCCCTTGAACAGGGCATCACATTGCATTTCAGCCGCGCGCAAGGCCGCACCCGAATCTGTGGTGACAAAGGGATTGCCCGTTCCGGCGGCGAACAGCACCACCTTGCCTTCGGCCAGATAGGCCTTGGCGGCACGCTGGGTAAAGGGCTCGCAAATCTCGTCCATGGCAATCGCGGACATCGGCACCACGGGAATATCGATATCTTCAAGCGCATTGGCCATCGCCAGAACATTCATGACGGTGGCAAGCATGCCCATATGGTCGCCGCGAACCCGGTCGCCACCCTTGGCTGCCACGGAAACACCCCTGAAGATATTGCCGCCGCCGATGACAACACCGACTTCGACACCAAGCGCCCGCACATCGGCGATTTCCCGTGCGACTCGCGCCACCATGGCCTGATCAATCCCGAAAGACTGCTCTCCCATCAGCGCTTCGCCGGATACCTTGAGCAAAACACGCTTGTATTTCAAATTTCCCATTCTGTCAGCCACCTCGCGAACTGGGCTCCTTTCGCACCGGAGCAGCAAAAATCCACTCAAACGGCGCGCGGTCAAGGAACGTCCGGCAAGCAGGAAGCACATGCCGGAAGAAAAGCTGTCTCTGCATACACGAAGGGCGCTGGTTCGTCATCCCCAGCGCCCTTCAAAATTTCTAGTTTTTCACCCCCCTTGCAAGGCAAAAAAGGCCAAATGCGAATTAGTTACCGGCAGCAGCCGCAACCTCGGCAGCAAAGTCTTCTTCTTTCTTCTCGATGCCTTCGCCAAGAGCGAAGCGAGCGAAGGAGACCAGCTTGATCGGAGCGCCGACTTCTTTTTCAGCATTCTTGATAGCCTGCTCAACGGTATTTTCGCCGTCGATGACAAAGGTCTGCTTGAGGAGAACAACTTCCTCGAAGAATTTGCGCATGCGACCTTCAACCATCTTCTCGATGATATTTTCAGGTTTGCCGGATTCGCGAGCCTGTTCGGAGAAAACAGCCTTTTCGCGCTCTATAGCAGCAGGATCAACTTCTTCGGTGGTTGCAGCCAGAGGATTGGTTGCAGCAACATGCATGGCAATCTGCTTGCCAAGCGCGTCAAGCTTCTCTGCATCGCCTTCGGATTCCAGAGCAACCAGAACACCAAGACGACCAAGGCCGGGAGCGGTAGCCGAATGCATGTAGGAAGCAACAACGCCCTTGTCTACGGACAGGACCTTGCCACGACGCAGATTCATGTTCTCGCCAATGGTTGCAACAGCATTGGTGATGGTTTCTTCAACCGTGCCACCCTTGGGATATTTTGCAGCCAGAATGTCTTCCAGAGTGTCACCAGCTTCAACAACAACAGTAGCGATGTTGCGAGCCAGTTCCTGGAACTGATCATTGCGGGAAACAAAGTCGGTCTCGGCATTTAATTCTGCAAGAGCTGCCTTATTGCCGCTACCAGCAATAGCGATCAGCCCTTCAGCGGCAACACGACCGGATTTCTTTGCAGCTTTGGCAAGACCTTTGGTGCGCAACCAGTCGATTGCTGCTTCCATGTCACCGTCGGTTTCACCCAGAGCCTTTTTGCAGTCCATCATGCCCGCGCCAGAGATCTCGCGGAGCTCTTTAACCATTGATGCTGTAATCGCCATTGCAGCCTCACGTCCTTTATCAAACAAGCCAGAAGCCGCCCGAATGATCCCGGGCGGCCATTTCAATCAATTCAGGGCGATTGCCCTCAAATCTCGATTCGGGTCCTTCATATCCCGGAGAAGCTGACAGCTTTTCAAGACAGGAATATGTAAGGCCCCTCGCCTACAAGCGTATGCTTATTCGGCTTTTTCTTCTTCAGCAGCTTCAGCGGCTACTTCTTCTTCGCCGTCTTCATCATCAAGATCAGCTTCAAGAAGGCCCTCTTCGGATGCACCAAGATCAATGCCAACGTCGCCAGCAGAACGGGAGATACCGTCAATGGCAGCAGCAACGATCAGGTCGCAGTAAAGAGAGATGGCGCGAGAAGCGTCGTCGTTGCCCGGAACCGGGAAGTCGATGCCATCAGGATCGCAGTTGGTATCAACCACGGCTGCCACAGGAATACCCAGACGGCGGGCTTCATGAATGGCAATGTCTTCCTTGTTGGTATCGATCACGAAGATCAGGTCAGGCACGCCGCCCATATCCTTGATACCACCAAGAGCGCGTTCCAGTTTATCGCGTTCACGGGTCAGGGTCAGGCGTTCTTTCTTGGTGAAGCCCTGTGCTTCGCCATCCAGCAGTTCGTCGAGCTTGCGCAGACGCTGGATGGACTGGGTGATGGTTTTCCAGTTGGTCAGCATGCCGCCGAGCCAGCGGGAGTTGACATAATACTGAGCAGCAGCCTTGGCAGCTTCGGCAACAGGGCCGGAAGCCTGACGCTTGGTGCCAACGATCAGAACGCGACCACCGCGAGCAACGGTATCAGAAACAGCCTTCAGGGCATCGTTCAGAAGAGGAACGGTCTGGGACAGATCGATGATATGGATATTGTTGCGAGCGCCGAAAATGTATTTGCCCATTTTCGGGTTCCAGCGGTGGGTCTGGTGACCAAAATGCACGCCTGCTTCAAGCAGAGAGCGCATGGATACTTCAGGAAGTGCCATGTATATTTTCCTTTACCGGTTTAACCTCTGCGGGATGTGGCCTAAAAGGGCACCGGATGGATGTCAGCACATTTCTCCATGCTGCCACCCTGCTCCCGCATGTGGATTCGAGGCCGCTTATAGGCGCTAAAGTTTCAGATTGCAAGCCGCCAGACCGCCTTTTCTGGGGAATGGAGGCTCACAAATGCAAGGCCTCAGCCAGTTTTTACCTCGATCGGCCTCTTTTCCCCCTCCTTGCCGTCAAGACTGAAAGAACATAGACGCATTCCGGGCAAGGCATTACAAACAATAAAAGCTGCCCCGGAGTTCAGGCAATAGCCTTGCGATAGGCCGCCGGAGTTACGCCCGTTCCGGCCTTGAAGCTGCGGGTAAAATGGCTCTGACTGGAAAAGCCGCAAGCATCGGCAATCTGCGCCAGAGGCTCTCCGGCCCGAACCATTTGCTTGGCTCTTTCGACGCGTCGATGGGCGATATAAAGACTGGGCGAGACACCGCAGGTCTGCTTGAAACTTCTTTGCAGATGAAATTCACTCAGCCCGGCAATCTCCGCAAGCTCGCGCAGGCGCACCATCTGATCGAGATTTTCCTCGATAAACTCTGCCAATCTGCGCTTGATGGGCATTGAAAGCCCGCCCCTTATCGGCTTGACCTGCTCGCCATGAAAGCGTTTCTGCGACAGAACTTCGGCGATCAGCTCGACCATAGCCTCCTCGGCTCCCATCGCGTTACCCGCGCAGGTCTCTCCAAAAAGGCGCGAGAAGGGAATGATCAGCCCTTCCGCTTCGGCATAAGTAACATCGGCCAGTTCAATCTGGCGCCCGTCCCGATCCATCATCTCGCTGTAGCAGCGGCGCAATTCCTCATCGGGCAAATAGAGATGCATCATGGTCAGATGTCCACCGACATCCCACTCCGAACTCTGCCCCTGCGGAAAAATGCAGACAGCACCGGGCCAGCCACGCACAGGCTTCTGATCAATCCGCCAAACATCCTCACCACCACGCACATACATGCTGAAGGCATGGCCCTGCAATTCATCATAATTGACGTGATCCTGCTGGTTGCTCCAGATCGCACAAGACCGCCCGAATCCGAGATCAAGACTGCCATGTCGCCTCGCCATGGAGCTATCTTGCAAAAAGCCGAATACGGAATGGTCTTTGATGCGCATGACGTGAAAAGCCGGAGAAAATGGGGTGGAGACAGACCGATTATTAGCATTTCACACCAACATCGACAATCTTCATATGGTGCGGATCGTCAATTCGCAGCAAGATTATGCAAAAGCGAAACGGGCAAAAGCGCTAGACCGAAAGTCCAACAAGCGAGACTTTAGTCATGATACCCTTTCTTTTCATTTCAACCGTTCTGATATGGGGAACCACATGGTTCGCCATCGCCCTGCAATCAGGCCCCGTTCCCGCACTGATATCCATTTTCTATCGCTTTGGTGTAGCCGGGATTGTTTTCATTGCCCTTCTGGCCGTGACCGGACGCCTGAAACTGCCCGCAAAAGAGCATCAAATCTGGCTGATCCTGCAAGCGCTTTGCCTGTTCAGCCTGAATTTCATCTGCTTTTACTATGCGGTTCGCTATATCCCGTCCGGCCTTGAATCCGTCATCTTCTCTCTGGCAACCATCTTTAATGCCATCAATGCCCGCATTTTCTATGGCGACCGGATCACCATCCGGGTGATTGCCGCAGGCATGCTGGGGGTCAGCGGCCTTGCTCTGCTGTTCGGACGCGACATATTCGCAAGCGGAGCGACAGAGATCCTGTATGGCGTCGGCCTCTGCCTGCTTGGCACCATGCTCTTTTCGCTGGGCAATATGGTGTCCCGCCATAACAGCCAGATCGGTATTTCACCCGTCACGGCAAATGCCTGGGGCATGTGCTATGGCACCCTGATCCTGCTGGCACTGATCGTGGCAACAGGCACGCCAATCATCGCGCCACCGGACATGACCTATCTGGCCGCCCTGCTCTATCTGGCAATCTTCGGTTCGATTGTGGCCTTCACGACCTATCTCATTCTGGTCGCCCGCATCGGATCAGCCAAAGCAGCCTATATGACGGTATTGTTTCCCATCATCGCGCTCGCGGTCTCAACCATGTTTGAAGGCTATGTCTGGCACTGGACATCCATTCTCGGCCTGCTGCTGGCCCTTGCCGGAAATATCGTGATGTTTGCCCGCAAGAAGAACAATGCAGCCCCATCAGACACGCAAGGCACGCCCCGTCAAGGCGAGTTGGCCAACACCGAAGGCGCAGCAAGCTAAAGCATAACGCCTCTTTACGGGAAAGCCCAACGGCACAGGACCAAACCTTGCGGCCTTACCCCATTGGTCCTTCAGCCAAAGCTCATTTGCTCCAGCAAGCAGCCAATGGAGCCGGATGTCGCGCACCGAGCATCAAGCCCGGTGCGCGGCTTTTTATTCCAAATGAGCTCAACGTCCAATTCCGGCAATCACCCCCGTCAGCCACTTTGGCTTCAGGCCCAACTCAGGCAATCCAGCGCGATAGCATACCAGCAAGCGGGCCATTCCAGCGCACCAATTCAGCGCCCGTTTCAGGCCCAACCTCAACAGCAAACTCAGGCCACCCCGACCTCGACATCGACAATGCCCGGAATGGCTTTTAGCGCCCGCCCGACTTCGGGAGAGACATAATATTTGCCCTTCAGACGCATTTCGACTTCGCACTCGCCCTCATCCAGCATGACGATCACGGAAACCTCGCCATCGCCGCGATCATCGAGTTGCTTCTGTAGGGAGGACAGAGGCTTGGGATCATTGACAAAGACGCGCATGGCCTGCCGCATGCCATCGCTGACAAGCGGGCGGACATTGTTGATCCGCACGGAAACCCCTTCCGGCCTCTCGTCGGCCCCGACCTCGAGAATGACCGTATTGCCCGGCTCAAGCATATCGCGAAAACGGGCCAGAGCTTCTGAAAAGAGCACAGCCTCATATTGTCCGGTCGGATCGGATACCGTAATGATTCCCATCCGGTTGCCCGTCTTGGTCTTGCGCTCCTGACGCGCCGTGATCGTACCGGCCAGACGCCCCGCGCTCGCCCCCTGCTTGACCGCAAGTTCGAAGGGCTGCCAAAGCTGGATGCGCATCTTTTCCAGCTGCGGGATATATTCATCCAGCGGATGGGCAGAAAGATAGAAACCGATGGCGCTATATTCGCGCTGCAATTTCTCCTGACTTGTCCATGGCCGCGTATCGGGCAAAGGCAGGGGCGCGGCTTCCTCTTCGCCAAACAGGCCACCCTGCCCGGAAGAAGCATCGCGCGAATGGCTCGTAGCCTCGCCCATGATAACGTCGATGGAAGCGACAACCTGCGCCCGATTGGGATTGAGCACATCGAAGGTGCCTGCAGCGGCGAGATTTTCGATGGTGCGCTTGTTGAGCACTCTGGGGCTGATGCGCTTGGCAAAATCGGCCAGATCCTTGAAAGGCTTGTCGCCGCGGACCTCCATGATATGCTCGGCAGCAGGCTGCCCCACGCCCTTGATGGCCGCCATGGAATAGATGATGCCGCCATCCTTGACCACGAATTCCACACCGGACTCATTGATCGAAGGCGGACGGACATCGATGCCGAGCCGGATCGCATCGCGACGGAATTCGGACAGCTTGTCCGTGTTGTTCATATCCAGCGTCATGATGGCGGCGAGAAACTCGACCGGATAATTCGCCTTCATGAAGGCCGTCTGATAGGCCACCAGCGCATAGGCGGCAGCGTGCGACTTGTTGAAGCCATAGTCGGCGAACTTTGCCACGAGGTCATAGATTTCTGACGCCTGTTCACGTGGAACACCGCGCTCCTCGGCCCCGTCGCAGAAAAACACCCGCTGCTTTTCCATCTCTTCGCGGATCTTCTTACCCATGGCGCGGCGCAGCATGTCAGCTTGTCCAAGGGTATAGCCGGAAAGGATCTGCGCAATCTGCATCACCTGTTCCTGATAGATGATGATACCGTAGGTTTCCTTCAGAACCGGCTCAAGCAGATCATGCATATAGTCCGGCTTTTCCTCGCCGCGCTTGCGGGCACAATAGACCGGAATATTGGCCATTGGCCCCGGCCGGTAGAGCGCCACGATAGCGATGATATCCTCGAACTGGTCGGGCTTCATGTCGAGCAGCGCCTTGCGCATGCCCATACTTTCAAGCTGGAACACGCCGACCGTCTCGCCCCGACAGAGAATCTCGTAGGATTTGGCGTCATCGATGGGAATTTCGGACAGATTGAGCTTGATGCCGCGTTGCTCGACAAACCGCACCGCCGTTTGCAACACCGTAAGCGTTTTCAGACCAAGAAAGTCAAACTTGACCAGACCGGTTTTCTCGACCCATTTCATGTTGAACTGGGTAACGGGCATATCCGAGCGCGGATCGCGATACATCGGCACCAGCTTGTCTAGGGAGCGGTCACCAATCACCACACCGGCGGCGTGGGTTGAGGTATGGCGGTAAAGACCCTCAAGCTTGAGCGAAATGGAAATCAGCCGATCGACGATTTCCTCTTCCTTGCGCGCATCCACCAGACGCGGCTCCTGCTCGAGCGCTTCAGGCAGAGAAACCGAAACGGCCCCCTTCATCGGCACCAGCTTGCAAAGCTTGTCTACCTGCCCGAAGGGCATTTGCAGCGTGCGCCCCACGTCGCGCAGCACCATGCGAGCCTGCAGCGTACCATAGGTGATGATCTGCCCGACATTGCTCCAGCCATATTTGCGCTGCACATAATGCACCACCTCTTCGCGCCTGTCCTGACAGAAGTCGATATCAAAGTCAGGCATCGACACGCGCTCGGGGTTGAGGAAACGTTCGAACAGCAAGGCAAAGCGCAAGGGATCAAGGTCGGTAATGGTCAGAGACCATGCAACGAGCGAGCCCGCACCAGACCCACGCCCCGGCCCCACAGGAATGCCATGTTCCTTGGCCCATTTGATAAAGTCGGCAACGATAAGAAAGTAACCGGGAAACTTCATCGACACGATGATGCCCAGCTCGAATTCAAGCCTTTCCCAATAGGCTTCCTCGGTCAGCCCCGGTGCCATTCCATGCACCTCTAGCCGCCGCCGCAAACCTTCTTCGGCCTGCTTGCGCAGCTCGGCGGCCTCATGCTCCTCGGCTTCTTCGGGATCAGCATCAGCACCGGCAAATCTCGGCAGTAACGGCTTGACGGTGCGCACACGCGTTGCGCAGCGCTGGGCAATTTCAATGGTATTTTCAAGCGCTTCAGGCAGATCGGCAAACAGCTCTGCCATCTCGTCCTGACTCTTGAAATAATGCTCCCGTGTGAGTTGCCGTCGATCACTCTGGATCAGAACCTTGCCTTCGGCAATGGCGAGCAGCGCATCATGAGCCTCGAAATCCTCCCGCTCGCCAAAATAGACGTCATTGGTGGCCACCAGAGGCATTTCCAACTCATAGGCAAGATCGATGATCTGCGGCTCGACAATCGCCTCATGAGCCATACCGTGCCGCATGATCTCGACATAGACCCTGTCACCAAACACCCGCTTGAGGCTCTCAAGCCGTTCACGCGCCTTGTCGGTGTGATTGCTGGCCAGCATCCTGTCGACCGGACCGTTGCCGCCACCGGTAAGACAGATGATCCCGCCTCCAAGTTCCTCAAGGTCGGCAACGCTGACATGAGGCTCCTGATCATCTTCCGGTGCCAGATAGGACCGGGAGACCAGAAGCATCAGATTGGCCCATCCTTCATCGCTCGCAGCAAGAAGCACGATGGAGGGCAGATCGGTATGACCGCTCCCCTGAAAATCGCCATCCTTGAAATTTAGCTCGACCTGACAGCCCATGATCGGCTGCAAACCCTCGGAGACGGATTTCTCGGAGAATTCCAGACCACCAAACATGTTGCGCGTATCCGTGATCGCAACAGCGGGCATATTCATCGCCTTGGTCTTCTTGATCACCTTGGCAACAGGCAACGCTCCTTCCAGAAGCGAATAGGCGGAATGCACATGCAGATGAATAAATTTCAGCTCGTCCGACAGTCCATTCATGGCCACACCTTCCCGTTAGATCTCGCGAGCCCTCATATGGACCACCAGAATCACATCTTGCAAGACCTAGAAGGATAAAAAAGGAAGACCAACATGGCAAAGTCCAAAGTCATTCTTTTCCTGTTGCGCAACATGTCCATCCTCTTCTCATCTCAGAGGCACCCCGAGCGGAACCAGCGCGCGATAAATCCCCACACTTATCCCCCGGTCACGCACAGAAAGCCATCCTGCACATCAAACAAGAACTTGCATCCATACCCCGACCATGGACATGAAAGTGATGAGTGAGCCAAGCGCAAGAACGTCACGGATAATCATAACTAGACCTCAATACTGTTCGCGTTATGAACTTATTATGTATTTGTTTTGTTCTATATGCAAGTGAAAATTCTTAAGCTGCAAAATTCAAATTTAATACAATTTTACAGTTAGTTAGAGTGATGTCTTTGTATCTTGTTCACAAAGGCGGGAAAAAGGATGCTGTCTGAAGACATTCATCCACACGCCCGGGTGCTCACCTTGATAAGATGTGAGCAACAGTGACCTTATCCGCAGGTTACCAACAGGCTATCCACTTTCCTTTCAGGATTGCTTAGATGGGCGCAGAGAATATCCACCTCTATCCAAAGCAAATCCACAGCCCTTGCACCGCAAAACGGGAAAACAGGACAGGCAGATGCGCACGCCTATTCAATGAGCTGCACTCATATGAGTACAGCCATTACAGAAGGTGAAAATGGAAAGGAGGATGCGAAGGCTAAAGGTCTACGATCTTGCCATCGACGAGCGTGATCTGACGATCCATCCGCTCCGCCAAAAACAGGTTATGCGTCGCCACCAGCGCGGCAATACCCGATTGCTTCACCAGCGCATTGAGCGCCTTGAAAACATATTCCGACGTATTGGGATCCAGATTGCCCGTTGGTTCGTCAGCCAGCAGAACACGAGGAGCATTTGCCATCGCACGGGCAATGGCCACCCTCTGCTTCTCGCCCCCCGACAATTCAGACGGACGGTGATCAGCGCGGTGATCGATTTTCATATAGGCCAGCAATTCGGCGGCGCGTATTTCTGCTTCCTTGCGGCTTTGCCCGGAAATGAGCTGCGGCAGCATGACATTTTCCAGCGCGGAAAATTCCGCCAGCAAATGATGGAACTGATAAACGAAGCCGATCTCATTGCGGCGCACCAACGTCCGCGAGCGATCCGCGGCCTCACCTTGCGCCACGCTGGCAATATAGACCTCGCCAGAAGTTGGTCGCTCGAGAAGACCGGCAATATGCAACAAAGTCGATTTGCCCGCACCGGATGGCGCAACCAGCGCCACCATTTCACCGGCCCGCACTGTCAGATTGGCGCCATTCAGAACAACCAGATCCTCCTCGGCCTGCGCATAGGATTGTTTGACATTATCAAGCACAAGCAGATTGTCAGCATCGAAGGCATCGCTTCCAAATCCATCCCCGCCGGCCGAAGATGATGCGGCCGCGGCATAAGAGGCATAGGAGGTCTGCGAAGGTTGCCCTGCAGCTGCCCCGACATCTCTCCATTCGGCAGAACCATCATCATAGCCGGACGCAGAAGGCATAACCGGAAGATCAGAAGTCAGCTCAACAAAGCCCGATGTCTCCTCATCGGCCTCATAATTGGTTTCTTGCGCGGGCATGGCCTGAAGATCCTGCATCTGTTCATGTTGAGCGTCGGGCACAGCCCTCTTTGCCTTGGCTCTGGATGCCTGAGCGCGTTCTTCATCGCTCAAAACCGGCCAGAAAAAGCTTTTCTTATTCATAGCGCAGCGCCTCCACCGGATCGAGCCTTGCTGCCCGCCAGGCGGGATAAAGCGTTGCCAGGAAGGACAGGACAAGGGCAATCAGCAAAACGGAAATCGTCTCGGATGCATCCATGTCAGCGGGAAGTTTTGAAAGGAAATAAAGCTCGGGCGAAAAAAGCTCCGTGCGCGTAATCCAGGAGACAAACTGACGGATCGACTCGATATTCAGGCAGACGATAAGGCCGAGAATGAACCCGGCGAACGTGCCCACGACTCCTATGGCCGCGCCGGTAATCATGAATATCCGCATGATGGAAGCGCGTGTTGCCCCCATTGTCCTGAGAATGGCGATGTCGCTGCCCTTGTCCTTGACCAGCATGATCAAACCGGAAATGATATTCAGCGCGGCGACCAGAATGATCAGCGTCAGGATGATGAACATCAGGTTGCGTTCCACTTCCAGCGCCGAAAAGAAGGTCACGTTGCGATATCGCCAGTCTGTCATGAAGATCTGACGGTTGACCGCCTCCTCGACCGCAGGCCGCAACTCACCCACCCTGTCGGGATCATCGAGATAAACCTCGATGGCCGAAACCTTGCCATCCTGATTGAAATAGGCCTGCGCGGCTTCCAGAGGCATGAATATGAAGGTGCTGTCATATTCGCTCATGCCGATCTCGAAGATCGCATTCACCGGATAGGATTTGATGCGCGGAGCAACCCCCATCGGGGTGACAGCCCCCTTTGGCGAAATCAGCGTAACACGGTCCCCGGCAATCACGCCAAGCGAACGCGCCAGCCTTGACCCGAGCGCGATACCCTCGGAGCTGTCGAAATCGTCGAAACTGCCCTGCAGAACATTCTTGGAAACAAGCTGGAGCTTGTCGATGCTTTCCTTCGACATGCCACGAACCAGCGCGCCAACCGAGCCGCCCGACCCGGAGGCCAGAATCTGCCCTTCAACAAAGGGAATGACAAAGTGAACCCCGTCGACCCCTTCGATGCGCTTGGTGATATCGCCATAATCCGTCAGATCCGTATCCATCGGCTGGATGACCAGATGGCCATTGATGCCGAGAATCTTGTCGAGCAACTCGGAGCGAAAACCATTCATCACCGCCATGACGATGATCAGCGTTGCAACGCCCAGCATGATGCCGAAAAAGGAGAGCCAGGATATAACCGAGACGAAGGCATCCCGCCGCCGAGAACGTAGATAACGGAAAGCCATCATCCACTCGAACATGGCGAATGGCGATTGGATCTTTGGCGCGGACATTCAATTCTCCAGACAGAACCGCCGCCCGCTCAGCATAGCCAAGCAGGCAACATATTCTTGTTTTATCGAATCATTTACCGGCGATGATACGATCAACGACCCCGTCGAGGGAAACCATTTCACGCGCACCCGTGGCCCGATCCTTGATTTCCACCTCATTTGACTTCAGGCCGCGTGGACCGACAATGATCTGGGTCGGCAGACCGATGAGATCCATCGTGGCAAATTTGGCACCAGCCTGACCGGCGCGGTCATCATAGAGAACGTCAAATCCGGCATTTCCAAGGCGCTCATAGAGCTGGTCGCTGGCCGCCGTGGTTTCCGCATTATCGACCTTCATATTGATGAGACCGATATCGAACGGCGCGACAGACTTGGGCCAGATAATGCCATTCTCGTCATGGCTGGCTTCGATGATGCCGCCGAGCAGACGCGATACGCCGACCCCGTAAGAGCCCATATGAACCGGATATTCCTTGCCATCGGCAGCCATCACATTAGCCCCCATCTTGGCCGAATATTTTGTGCCGAAATAGAAGATATGCCCTACTTCGATGCCGCGAGCGGCAATCCGGTCCGCTTCGGGGATCGCATTGAAGGCAGCTTCATCATGCATTTCGTCGGTTGCGGCATATTCATTGGTCCAGTCAGCCACAACGCCGGAAAGATCACCTGAGAAGTCGATGTCATCACCGGGCACAGCCTTGGAGAGATAATTCTTGTGGCAGAAAACCTCACTCTCGCCGGTATCGGCCAGAATGATGAATTCATGGCTGAGGTCGCCGCCAATCGGACCGGTATCGGCCTTCATCGGAATGGCCGTCATGCCAAGGCGCTTGAAGGTGCGCAGATAGGCAACGAACATGCGATAATAGGCCTCACGCGCCCGCGCTTCATCCATATCAAAGCTATAGGCATCCTTCATCAGGAATTCACGGCCGCGCATCACGCCAAAACGGGGCCGGATCTCGTCGCGGAATTTCCACTGGATGTGATAAAGGTTCAGCGGCAGATCCTTGTAGGACTTCACATAGGTACGGAAAATATCCGTAATCATTTCCTCATTGGTCGGGCCAAACAGCATGTCGCGCTCATGGCGATCAACAATGCGCAGCATTTCCTTGCCATAATCATCATAGCGCCCGCTCTCCTTCCAGAGTTCTGCCGGCTGCATGGTTGGCATCAGAAGCTCGATGGCACCAGAGCGGTCCTGTTCTTCCCGAACGATCTGCTCGACCTTGCTCAACACCTTCAGCCCCAGCGGCAGCCAGCTATAGATACCGGCCTGCTGCTGCCGGATCATGCCCGCGCGAAGCATATAGCGATGGGATACGATTTCCGCCTCTTTAGGTGTCTCCTTCAGGATCGGCAGAAAATAACGGGAAAGACGCATGGATCTGGTTCTTTCTTTTGAAATGCGAAAACGAAATATGCACGCGCGTCAAAGATCCGGCACAAGGCCAGCAAATTGACCGCATATCACTCGCAGCCTTTATAGAC